>NZ_JBQEQA010000007.1:0-320444 GCF_052045815.1 Pseudomonas sp. 22085 | reverse complement strand
TTTTTTCTACCGACAGATTTTTCGGTAGTACCGACGCTATCGCGGGCAAGCCCGCTCCCACAGGGTTCTGCGAACTCTTTAGGACATGACCATGAGCTTTATCACCGAAATCAAAACCTTCGCAGCACTGGGCAGCGGCGTCATCGGCAGCGGCTGGGTCGCCCGCGCCCTCGCCCACGGCCTCGACGTGGTGGCCTGGGACCCGGCGCCGGGTGCCGAAGCGGCGCTGCGCAAACGCGTGGCCAATGCCTGGGGCGCGCTGGAGAAAAACGATCTGGCGCCCGGCGCCTCGCAGGATCGCCTGCGCTTTGTCGCAACCATTGAAGAATGCGTGCGCGATGCGGACTTCATCCAGGAAAGCGCCCCGGAACGCCTCGAACTGAAACTGGATCTGCACAGCAAAATCAGTGCGGCAGCCAAGCCGAATGCCCTGATCGGGTCCAGCACCTCGGGTCTGTTGCCAAGCGAGTTCTACGAGAGTTCAACTCACCCGGAACGCTGCGTGGTCGGTCACCCGTTCAACCCGGTTTACCTGCTGCCATTGGTGGAAGTGGTCGGCGGCAAGAACACCGCGCCCGAAGCCGTGCAGGCCGCGATGAAAGTCTACGAATCCCTCGGCATGCGACCGCTGCATGTGCGCAAGGAAGTGCCGGGCTTCATCGCCGACCGCCTGCTCGAAGCGCTGTGGCGCGAGGCGCTGCACCTGGTCAACGACGGGGTGGCGACCACCGGTGAAATCGATGATGCGATCCGCTTTGGCGCTGGCCTGCGCTGGTCGTTCATGGGCACGTTCCTGACTTACACCCTGGCCGGTGGCGATGCCGGTATGCGCCACTTCATGTCGCAGTTCGGCCCGGCGTTGCAGTTGCCGTGGACATACCTGCCGGCGCCGGAGCTGACCGACAAGTTGATCGACGATGTGGTGGATGGCACCAGCGATCAATTGGGCCGGCACAGTATTTCGGCGCTGGAACGCTATCGTGATGATTGCCTGCTGGCGGTGCTTGAGGCGGTGAAGACCACCAAAGAAAAGCATGGAATGAGTTTCAGCGAGTAATCGCATATTGAGCGTCCCACGCAAAGCGTGGGAACGCTCGTGTCTGGAGATAAACATGCCCACCCTCACCACCTACCAAACCCGCATCATCCCCGACTGGGTCGACTACAACGGCCACCTGCGCGACGCCTTCTATCTGCTGATTTTCAGCTACGCCACCGACGCCCTGATGGATCGCCTCGGCATGGACAGCAACAACCGCGAAGCCAGCGGACACTCGCTGTTCACCCTCGAACTGCACCTCAACTACCTGCACGAAGTGAAGCTCGACGCCGAAGTCGAAGTGCGCACGCAGATCATCGGCCACGACCAGAAACGCCTGCACCTCTATCACAGCCTGCACCTGGCCGGCGGTGACAAGGAGCTGGCCGGCAACGAACAGATGCTGCTGCACGTCGATCTGGCCGGGCCACGTTCCGCGCCGTTTACCCCGGACACCCTGGGCCGTCTGCAAGCCATCGTCGCCGAGCAGGCCGATCTGCCCGCTCCCGCTTACATCGGCCGGGTCATCGCCCTGCCCCCAGCCCGGTAAATCCGTCCCTCACAAGGAGCCGCCATGCAAACCGCCGCTGCAGTTGCCGATTTCCGTACTTATCCGTTGATCAGCGCGCTGAACGGCGTGCAGAACCTGGCGGATCGCGTCCTGATCGAATGGGCCGACGGGCGTGTCAGCCCGTTCCACCACGTGTGGCTGCGTGACAACTGTCCGTGTCCGCACTGCGTCTACAGCGTCACCCGTGAGCAGGTGTTCGAAATCATCGATGCGGCTCCCGACCTGACGCCATCCGCGGTGCACATCGACACCGATGGCTGCCTGCGTATCGACTGGCAGGACGGCCACCTCAGCCGCTTCGATGCCGGCTGGTTGCGCGCCCACGCCTACGATGATGAATCCCGCGCCGAACGCCTCGCCGCCAAGCCGAAACCCTTCCTGTGGCGCAGTGATTTGCAGTTGCCGGTGTTCGACTATTCAGCCCTGATGAACGACAACGCCGCGTTGCTGCAATGGTTGCTGGCAGTACGCGATATCGGTCTGACTCAGGTGCGTGGCGTGCCCACCGAACCCGGTTCACTGAAGCTGATCGCCCAGCGCATTTCGTTCATCCGCGAGAGCAACTTCGGTGTGCTGTTCAACGTGCAATCCAGGGCCGACGCCGACAGCAATGCCTACACCGCTTTCAACCTGCCATTGCACACCGACCTGCCGACTCGCGAGCTGCAACCGGGGCTACAATTTCTGCATTGTCTGGTGAACGACGCCGAGGGTGGCGAGAGTATTTTCGTCGACGGTTTTGCGATTGCCGAAGCGTTGCGTCAGGAAGATCCCGCATCATTCAAGGCCCTGTGCGAGATCCCGGTGGAGTTTCGCAACAAGGATCGCCACAGCGACTATCGCTGCCTGGCGCCGATCATCGCCCTGGACGCGCTGGGCCGGGTCGCGGAAATCCGCATGGCCAACTTCCTGCGCGGCGCATTCGACACGTCCGTGGAGCAAATGCCCCTGCTGTATCGCGCTTACCGACGCTTCATCGCCATGACCCGCGAGCCACGTTTCCGGTTCATGCAGCGGCTCAATCCGGGCGAGCTGTGGTGCTTCGACAACCGCCGCACCCTGCACGCACGCAATGCGTTCGACCCGGCCACCGGGGCCCGACATTTTCAGGGCTGCTACATCGACCGGGATGAGCTGCTGTCGCGGATTCTGGTGTTGCAGCGCTAGACCAATGCCTCGCCCCGGCATGAGCGCCTTATTCTCGAGGCTCGTTAGCGACGAAAACGGGTCCCAGGGTTTCAGTAAGGATTTCAGCTGCATAATTGGCAGCACTTAGAGCAAACTCGATAGACGTATCAACTGTGCCTACAGAGATTTCACAAAACTGCGCACCTGTCGACGTAGCAAGATTCATCGCTATTAGCGTTGAAACCACTTGGGAGTCATCGACTTCGGCCCACACTGAAAGCTTCCACCTACGGGAATTCACGTTTGAATTCCCGTTGTTCCTGATCAACTCTCGAACCTTTTGCTGAGCGCCGACACATGCATGGTCGTAAGCTTCCCGTGCTTTTCGCCGAGAAGGCGCAGGACGTTCGGGGGGGCTGGCGAGTGCATCACGCTTTTCGATGGCTGCAGCGATAAGCGGGGCCATTTCCCGCAACCCTTCCAAATCCAGACGCCCTTGCTCGTAGAGCTCCAGCCATTTACGCCTTACTCGGAGCACCCGTTCATCATCACGAATAGGAAGTTGTTGCAGAGTGTTTTCTGCGCGTGCTCGAAAGGCGTCCGGAACGCTGTCTGTGACAACTAATTGTAATGATGGAAGGATAATTTCGAACCAGCCTTCGCCGACTTCAAAAGGATCTAACAAGTCAGCCGAGCGTTTCTTGCTTTTGGAACTATTGATCCATGCATCGACATACCGATAGTTGGACCACTCATATGCCAGTTCGGGGCGCTCATTCCAGCTCGCGGAATGGTCGACAGTTCCGCTGGTTAAAAATATGGCGGCATATCCACAACGGTCATGAAAACCTTCGGCCAGCTTCAACCTGAAGGGAGACCAAAAGTCCCGAGGGCGTTGCGCATCTGGATTCTCTACAAGCCAGGCATTGCCTTTGACGCGACACTTTTCATCAAACCCGGGTGGTTCAACGATCGGATTTTCTACTGGAATCATTTCCTTGAGCCCCTGATCCGGTCTTTATTATTGGAAACAATCCAACGAGGCCAAAACTCGTCAAGCGCCGGGAGTACTCTGACCAACTCGTCATGAATGGCTTTCTGAGTTTTTAAGTTATCTGGTAAGGCGCTTTTCTCGTTCCGCATCCAGGCCTCTGCCGCCTCAATGGCTACTTCAGCGGCAACGGAACGTGCCTGGCGCAAACCGAAAGCATCGGAGACCAGCCAATTCACCACATCACCTTGTTTAGCCCAGAGTTCCTTGGAGATCTTTGCATCATTTTTATGAAGGTTGATGTTGAATACGGCATCGTCGGCCTCATCGAAATCGGGTTCGACAGAGGCGAGTACCAAAGGCGAGTGAGTCGCCACTATCAGTTGCACAGCAACCTTTTCACCCGTCATTGCCTGAACTACCCGCAGTAATGCAGGCACGATGCGTCGCTGCCATTGGGGGTGCAGATGACACTCCACTTCATCGATCAGAAAAATGATTTCTTTGGCAGGATTGATTTTCCTCTGCTTGCAAGCACGCTTGTGACCATTCCATGTCCAAACCAGCATGTAGGCCAGAGCCGCAATTCGACGCATACCTGCAGAGGCATGTACCAGCGGAACATCCTGCCCATACGGCATCCTGAGGGTTGGATACTCGGTCTCGTCAAGCGCCCCGATGTAACAGGGCTCACCTGGTACCAACTGTTCAATGCCCGAAGGCGAGAGTGCATCCAGAGCCCGAGTCAGTTCATCGAACGATGAGTCATTGGCAGTGCGTTGCCAACGAACCCAGTCGTGGATCAACCCGTTGCATATATTGGTCCCTTTCTCGGATATCGCACCCTTCCACACCTGATCGGGAGAAAAGTTGAAGGCGCGAATCTTCTCTTCGGATTCAGCTGCTTGATCGCTCCAGTAATTACGGGCGGGATCCCACGCCGAAAAACTGCCATCGACGCCAGCATAGATCACCACCCCTGGAATCGAAGGACGAGCCTTCTGCTGTCGCCAACTCCCATCCTTGAATGGAATCTCACCTTCTTTGTCGCCCTCCGTCACTTTGCTGAAAGCGAAGCGGATACTGGGTGAGGTCGAGTCTTCCCGTGGAACCGCCTCAACGCCTCTTGCCCATGTTCGAGTCAACACCCACCAGGCTGCATCAAGTAAAAAACTCTTTCCAAGACCATTGTCCCCGGTGATGAAGTTCAAGCGAGGAGCGAACTCAACAGGGCCGAACTTTTCAGCAGGGCCGACGCCTTTAAGGGACAAGAGTTTTAGCATTGCACTACCTTCCGTTTTGCCTGAGAAACCGAGATTCGATCGCATGCGGATCCATTACAGTTTCTTGTCCTCAACACTCATTCGTGGATGATCAAATAAGCGCTGAAATACAGGCATTCCTGTATTTGATTGGAAGCAATGCTAATGCCAAACAACGTTACGTAGCCATCCTTTGGATGTAACAGTGACGAATGAGCGACCTCCTGCATTTCTGACAGGCAAAAAAAACCCCGATACAAGCCGTGACAGGATCGGGGCGAGGGTACTGTTGAGGAGCTGCCGTGGCGAGGGTGACCAAACCTTCGTGAAGCAAGCTGAGGCCAGTGTGCCCACTCCCCTTGCCGGCAAGTTAGCCGAAAACGACCTGTTCATAGCCGTCGCGGCCACTGCGACAAATCGCCCTTGCCGTGCCTGGGCATGCCTACCAGAATCGAGCCACGACCTCCGTTGCCGAAGAAGGATTCGCGTCATGATGTATGCCGATTTGATCGATCAGGAAGACCTGTTGGGCCAGCTCAAGTCGTTGGGTTTTCAAGTGCCGGGAGGTTCAACTGCCGAGCAGGCCTGTGAGTATGCGGTGCGCGGTCTGGATAACGTTCGCGCCTTTGAACTGCGCAAGATGGTCAAGGACATGTACACCAGCGGCGCCAGCATCCAGCCTGCAGTGCGTCAGGCCATCGACAAACAATTGTTGCCGGCATTGGCGCAATACCAACAAACCCATAGCGCCTGACGTTGCTCACCTGATCGTTCCCACACTCTGCGTGGGAATGCCTCAACGGACGCTCCGCGTTCGGCCTTTTGGGACGCAGAGCGTCCCGGGCTGCGTTCCCACGCAGAGCGTGGGAACGATACTTATCAGAGCCTTACACTGGCGAATGTGGATTCGTTGCGTGCCTGACTCAGCGCCGACATCGGCCCGGACAGCGGCGACATCACGATGGCCTGCGGCAGCGGCATCATCGCCACCTGCTGGGTGGTGTTGGAGCCGACGCGCTCGTCACGCGGCGGAATGCCGAAGTATTCGCGGTAGCACTTGGAGAAGTGCGGCGTCGACACAAACCCGCAGACCGACGCCACTTCGATGATCGACATCGGCGTCTGCTTGAGCAGTTGCCGCGCACGGATCAGGCGCAGCTTGAGGTAGTAGCGCGACGGCGAGCAGTGCAGGTATTTCTGGAACAGGCGCTCGAGCTGGCGACGGGACACGGCGACGTACACCGCCAGTTCGTCGAGGTCGATCGGCTCCTCCAGGTTGGCTTCCATCAGCGCGACGATTTCCTGCAGTTTCGGCTGGTTGGTGCCGAGCATGTGCTTGAGCGGCACGCGCTGGTGATCCTGTTCGTTGCGGATGCGTTCGTAGACGAACATCTCGGAGATCGCGGCGGAGAGTTCACGGCCGTGATCGCGGCTGATCAGGTGCAGCATCATGTCCAGCGGTGCGGTACCGCCGGAGCTGGTGAAACGGTTGCGGTCGAGGGTGAACAGACGGGTGCTCATCGCAACGCGAGGAAACGCTTCCTGCATCGCCGCCAGACATTCCCAATGCACGCTGCAATCGAAACCATCGAGCAGGCCGGCGCAGGCCAGGGCCCAACTGCCGGTGCACACCGCACCGAGGCGGCGCGACTGACGCGCCTGGCTTTGCAGCCAGGACACGTGTTCACGGGTAACCGTGCGCTGAATGCCGATCCCGCCGCACACGATGACGGTGTCGAGGGCCGGGGCTTTGTGCATGGAGGCGTCGGGGGTGATCTGCAGACCGTCACTGGCCCAGACCTGGCCACCATCGACAGTGAGGGTGGTCCAGCGATACAGCTCGCGACCGGACAACTGGTTGGCCATGCGCAGGGGTTCGACTGCGGATGCCAGGGAAATCAGCGTGAAATTGTCCAGCAGCAGAAAGCCGATGGATTGAGGCGCACGGTTCTGGGGTTGAGCCCCGGAGTTGAACGACGTCATCGCGGTATCTCCTCACACAAAGCGGGTGATGGCCTCAGGCGGAGGCTCTTGTTATCGCCATCGTTCTCTTGCGTGAGACGGGCTTTGTTATGACAGAGCAATTGCCATGCCTAAAATTGAATGGCTGTTCAATAACTCCTGAAAACGACGTCGCGACGCGTCTATACAAGCGCTCCGATGAGAGGTGATTCGAAGTGCCATCAGCGGCCGCGAATGCCCTGCCCCGGAGCGTGTGAGCAAATCGGTAGCACTTGTGGGAACTGGCCTGCGCACGATTGTCCTACAGTGTCACCGCAGGCACAGGTGACGGACGGTAGCGCCTTCGAATCAGGCGCTGGAGGTGGGAAAGGCTCTTATCTGATAACGACGCGCCAAAAGGTGGCGCGTTTTGATTCCGGTGTGCACTTAACGCGCAGTTTTGACTGGTCCGGCCTCATCGCTGGCAAGCCAGCTCCCACAATTGAGCGGGTTCCTCTGCCGGAATGCGATCGAATGTGGGAGCGGGCTTGCTCGCGAAGGCCACACCTCAGATTTACTGACTCAACATCCAACCGCGGCCTCATCGCTGGCAAGCCAGCTCCCACAGTTTGTTTGGTGTTGCTGCTATTTTGGTAACACCTCAAAACCCTGTGGGAGCTGGCTTGCCAGCGATTGGGGCGACCAGGTATCAGCATTCCACCGCGCTGACCGCCAACCCGCCCCGCGATGTCTCTTTATATTTGTCATGCATGTCGGCGCCGGTATCGCGCATGGTGCGGATCACCCGGTCCAGCGAAATAAAGTGCTGACCGTCCCCGCGCAACGCCATCTGTGCCGCGTTGATCGCCTTCACCGCCGCAATCGCATTGCGCTCGATGCACGGCACTTGCACCAGGCCACCCACGGGATCGCAGGTCAGGCCGAGGTTGTGTTCGAGGCCGATTTCCGCCGCGTTGCACAACTGCTCAGGACTCGCGCCGAGGATTTCCGCCAGCCCTGCCGCCGCCATCGCACAGGCCGAACCGACTTCACCCTGACAGCCGACTTCAGCGCCGGAGATCGAGGCGTTCTTCTTGCACAGAATCCCCACCGCTGCGGCGCCGAGGAAGTAATCGACCACGTTGGCGTCGGTCACCGCCTCGCTGAATTTCATGAAGTAGTGCAGCACTGCCGGAATGATCCCCGCGGCGCCGTTGGTGGGTGCCGTGACCATGCGCCCGCCGGCGGCGTTTTCCTCGTTCACCGCCAAGGCGAACAGGTTGACCCACTCCATCGCGCTGAGGGTCGAGCCGATCACGTTGGGCTTGTTCAATTCCTGAAGGCTGCGGTGCAACTTCGCCGCGCGGCGGCGCACGTTGAGGCCGCCGGGCAGGATGCCTTCGTGCTTGAGGCCCTGCTCGACGCAATCCTGCATCGCCCGCCAGAGTTTCATCAGCCCGGCGCGGATTTCTTCTTCGCTGCGCCAGACCCTCTCGTTGGCCATCATCAATTCGGCCACGCGCAGGTTGTGGGTCTTGCACAGTTCCAGTAACTCCACCGCGCTGGAAAAATCGTAAGGCAACTCGGTGCGATCCAGATCCACCACACCGCTGGAGGCTTGCGCCTCGTCCACCACAAAACCGCCGCCTACCGAATAGTAGGTGTCGCGATGCAGCTCGCCGTGATCGCCTTCGGCAACCAGGGTCATGGCGTTGGGATGGAACGGCAGGTTCTCGTCGATCAGGCGCATGTCCCGGCCCCATATAAAGGGCACCGACAAACGACCGTCGAGCAACAGCGTGTGGGTTTCGCGCAGGGCCTGAATCCGCGGGCCGATCTGCGACGGGTCGATCGCGTCCGGCCACTCGCCCATCAGGCCCATGATCACCGCGTTGTCGCTGCCGTGACCGACACCGGTGGCCGACAGCGAGCCGAACAGCTGCACCTCGATGCGGCGCACCTGCTCCAGTAGATATTTGTCGCGCAACGACTCGACGAACAGGGCGGCGGCGCGCATGGGCCCGACGGTGTGGGAACTGGAAGGGCCAATGCCGATTTTGAACAGGTCGAAAACGCTGATAGCCATTGCTGCAGAGCTCCTGAGAGTGCCGGTCCGGGGCGTGAAACGCCCGCTGGCGGAGCTGCTACGCTCAAGCTGCGATCCGCCGGAATGCCCGCATCATCAGGCTTTTCCCGGGTCGTTCGGCGTCTGACACCGACGTACTCATGCCCACCAACGCCGTGCCGGTTTCAGCCCGTGTTTTCGCCGTTTTTATGCGGTTCAGATGGCCAGAAAGGGCAGAAAAAAGCTGTAAACGACGTCACTGACACTGGATGCGACCATCCCTGTACTGGATACGACGCACCCTGTAGGCGTCAGATTTTCACTGGTACATGATCGTATCGACTCGATTGCAAGGCGCTGCGGTAGAGCTGTCTCCAGAACGCCATCCAACCGCAACCCATAAGTGCGGTGGTCCAATCGGAACACTGCCAAAAAAAACACCAAGGAGTCCATTCATGAAAGGTTCCCCGTCGTTGTTGTTGGCCGCCATGCTGAGTCTGCCGTTACTGGCTCAAGCCGCAGAACCGGCGCAGTGCAGTACCGTGAACTTCTCCGATGTCGGCTGGACCGACATCACCGCAACCACCGCCACCACCTCCGTCGTGCTTCAGGCCCTCGGCTACAAGACCAAGACCACCATGATTTCCGTACCCGTGACCTACAAGTCGCTGGCCGACGGCAAGAACATGGACGTGTTCCTCGGCAACTGGATGCCGACCATGGAAAACGACATCAAGGCCTACCGCGACGCCGGCACCGTGGAAACCGTGCGCACCAACCTCAAGGGCGCCAAGTACACCCTCGCCGTTCCGCAAGCCTTGTATGACAAGGGCCTGCACGACTTCGCCGACATCGCCAAATTCAAGAAAGAACTCGACGGCAAGATCTACGGGATCGAGCCGGGCAACGACGGCAACCGTCTGATCCAGAGCATGATCGACAAGAACGCCTTCGGCCTGAAAGACGCCGGCTTCAAGGTCGTCGAGTCCAGCGAGGCGGGCATGCTGTCGCAGGTCGATCGCGCGCAGAAACGCGACACCGCCGTGGTGTTCCTCGGCTGGGCGCCGCACCCGATGAACAAGCGCTTCAAGATTCAGTACCTGACCGGTGGTGACGATTTCTTCGGCCCGGATTTCGGCGCCGCCACCGTGGCGACCAACACCCGCAAGGGCTACGCCGAGGAATGCAGCAACGTTGGCCAGCTGCTGAAAAACCTGGAGTTCACCGTCGACATGGAAAGCGAACTGATGGGCAACATCCTGGACGACAAGATGAAGCCTGACGCGGCCGCCAAGGCCTGGCTGAAAAAGAATCCACAGGTGCTCGATACCTGGCTCGCTGGCGTGACCACCATTGACGGTAAACCTGGCCTGGAGGCCGTTAAAGCCAAACTCAACCAGCCTTGAATTAGAGAGCATCGCTTATGCCGGACGGCCTAAGCCGTCCGGGCTGTTTATTTCCTTGCATGCGGACGTTCACTACCATGCTGATTGATCAGAAAATCCCTTTAGGCCAGTACATCGCGGGCTTCGTTGAATGGTTGACGCAACACGGCGCCAACACCTTCGACGCAATCGCCGTGACACTGGAAACGATGATCCACGGCGTGACGTTTGCGCTGACCTGGTTCAACCCGCTGGTGCTGATCGGCCTCATCGCCCTGCTGGCCCACTTCATTCAACGCAAATGGGGCCTGACCGCGTTCGTGGTCGCCTCCTTCCTGCTGATCCTCAACCTGGGGTACTGGCAGGAAACCATGGAAACCCTCGCCCAGGTCATGTTCGCGACCCTGGTCTGCGTGGTCATCGGCGTGCCGCTGGGCATCGTCGCCGCGCACAAACCGATGTTCTACACTTTGATGAGGCCGGTACTCGATCTGATGCAGACCGTACCGACCTTCGTTTACCTCATTCCTACCCTGACCCTCTTCGGGCTGGGCGTGGTGCCGGGCCTGATCTCGACGGTGGTGTTCGCCATCGCCGCGCCGATCCGCCTGACCTACCTGGGCATCCGCGATGTCCCGGAAGAACTGATGGACGCCGGCAAGGCCTTCGGCTGCTCGCGTCGCCAACTGCTTTCACGGATCGAACTGCCTCACGCCATGCCGAGCATCGCTGCCGGCATCACCCAGTGCATCATGCTGTCGCTGTCGATGGTGGTGATCGCGGCACTGGTGGGCGCCGACGGACTCGGCAAACCGGTGGTCAACGCACTGAACACTGCTGATATCGCCCTGGGCTTCGAAGCGGGCCTGGCGATCGTACTGCTGGCGATCATGCTCGACCGTATCTGCAAACAACCCGACGCCAAAGTAGGGGGTGACGCATGAGCATTATTCGCTTCGATAACGTTGACGTTATCTTCGCCAGGGATCCACGCGAGGCGCTCAAGCTGCTGGATCAGGGCATGACCCGTAACGAGATCCTGAAAAAGACCGGGCAGATTGTCGGCGTTGAAAAGGCCAGCCTGGATATCGAGAAGGGCGAGATCTGTGTACTGATGGGCCTGTCCGGCTCCGGAAAATCCAGCCTGCTGCGCTGCATCAACGGCCTCAACACCGTGAGCCGCGGCAAGCTGTTCGTCGAGCACGAAGGCAAGCAGATCGACATCGCGTCCTGCAGCCCTGCCGAACTGAAAATGATGCGCACCAAGCGCATTGCGATGGTGTTCCAGAAATTCGCCCTGATGCCCTGGCTGACCGTGCGCGAAAACATCAGCTTCGGTCTGGAAATGCAGGGCCGCCCCGAGAAAGAACGCCGCAAACTGGTCGACGACAAGCTTGAGCTCGTGGGCCTGACCCAGTGGCGCAACAAGAAGCCCAACGAGCTGTCCGGCGGCATGCAGCAGCGTGTCGGCCTGGCCCGCGCACTGGCGATGGACGCCGACATTCTGCTGATGGACGAACCGTTTTCCGCCCTCGACCCGCTGATCCGTCAGGGCTTGCAGGATGAGCTGCTGGAACTGCAACGCAAGCTGAGCAAGACCATCGTGTTCGTGAGTCACGACCTCGACGAAGCGCTCAAATTGGGTAGTCGCATCGCGATCATGAAAGACGGCCGGATCATCCAGTACAGCGTGCCGGAAGAGATCGTGCTCAACCCGGCGGACGATTACGTGCGCACCTTCGTCGCCCACACCAACCCGCTGAACGTGCTGTGCGGTCGCAGCCTGATGCGCACCCTGGACAACTGCAAACGCATCAACGGTTCGGTGTGTCTGGATCCGGGCGGCGATTCGTGGCTGGACCTGGCCGAGGGCAACACCATCAAGGGTGCGCGGCAGAACGGTTCGGTGCTGAACCTGCAGAACTGGGCGCCGGGGCAAGCCGTGGAAGGGCTGGAGCGCAAACCGACGCTGGTGGACTCGAACATCGGCATGCGCGACGCGTTGCAGATCCGTTACCAGACCGGCAACAAACTCGTGCTTCACGACAACAACCATGTGGTGGGGATTCTCGGGGACAGCGAGCTGTATCACGCACTGCTCGGGAAGAACCTGGGGTAAAGAGTACAGATGCAAAAACGCCGCGAGAGATCGCGGCGTTTTTGTTTTGATCGTTCCCACGCTCTGCGTGGGAATGCAGCCCGGGACGCTCCGCGTCCCATTGGTGCCAAGCGTGAAATCGGCAGCGTGGCTGGAACGCGGAGCGTCCCTTGAGGCATTCCCACGCAGACGGTTCGACGCCTCGACGTGGGAACGATCCTGAATTACAACTCAGCTATAGACCCGGCCAAGGAGCTGCCGATGGCTTTCAAACTGATCGAGCACATCGCGCGTGATCTGATCCTGTGTAAAGCCCATCAGGTCGTAGTCCTGGCTGCCGTTGTGCAGGTACACCTCGGCGCGGTAGAAACGCTGGCGCGCTTCATCGGACTGGACCGACTCGCTCGGGGTCGCCAGGTAGCCGTCCAGGCTCACTTCGTAGACAAAAGGGTTGCCCTCTTCCATCTCGACCCGCACGCCCATGCAGCGCTTGGACTTGCCCAGCAGCGTCTGCACTTCCAGACCCTGTGCACGCATTTGCGCAGCGGCATCTTCCAGTGCCGGGCTGACGTGCTTGTCCATGAAGCGCTGAACCACCGATTGGCTCGGTTGCAGATCCAGCTGGGTCAGGCGCTCGCTGAAACCACGACGACCGCGTTCAGCCAGTTGCGCCTGCTCCTGTTCGATCTGCATGTCCTGGCGCATCGCCTTGTGCAGGCCGAACATGAAGCACACCAGCACCACCGAGAACGGCAGACCGGCCAGCACCACCATGGTCTGCATGGCTTCGAAGTTACCGGCGAACAGCAGGCCGATGGTCACCAGCGTGATCACGACCGACCAGAAGATCCGCAGCCAGTGCGGGGCATCTTCGTCGACGTTGCCGCCCTTGCAGGACAGGTTCGCCATCATCACCGCGCCGGAGTCGGCCGGGGTCAGGAACAGCACGAAACCAACAAAGATCGAAACACCGATCACGACTTTCGACGCCGGGTAGTGTTCCAGCAACTGATAGATCGCCATCGACGGCTGTTCCAGCGCCGTCTTGCCCAGTTCCACCGCGCCCTGGTTCATCACCAGATCCAGCGCCGAGTTACCGAAGATCGACAGCCACGCCAAGGTGAAACCCAGCGGAATCAGCAACACGCCAGCCACCAGTTCACGCACGGTACGACCACGGGAAATCCGCGCGATGAACATGCCGACGAATGGGGCCCAGGAGATCCACCAGGCCCAGTAGAACAGCGTCCACAGACCCAGCCAGCGGTCGGATTTCTCGCTGTCGCCTTCATAGACGTACAGGTCGAAAGTCTTCAGCACCACGCCGTTGAGGTAGTCGCCGATGTTCTGCACGAAGCCATTGAGCAAGTGCAGGGTCGGGCCGAACAGCAGAACGAAAATCAGCAGGCCGCTGAACAGGATGATGTTGAGGTTGGACAGACGACGGATGCCGTTTTCCACACCGGACACGGCAGCGATGGTCGCCACGGTGCTCATCACGATGATCACGATCAGCAGATTGGTGTTGCTGTGTTCCATGCCGAACAGGTTTTCCAGGCCCGAGGACACTTGCAGCGAGCCGATCCCCAGGTTGGTCACCAGACCCAGCAGGGTCACGAACATGCCGAAGCCGTCCACCGCATGACCGGCTGCGCCCTTGACCCAACGCTCGCCCACCAGCGGGTAAAGCGCCGAACGCAGGGCCAGCGGCTGGTTATGACGGTAAGCGAAATAGGCCACGGCCAGACCGACCAGCGCGTAGATCGCCCAGCCGTGCAGGCCCCAGTGCAGGAAGGTCAGCTGAACCGCCTGACGTGCCGCCATGTTGGTGGCCGACGCGCCTTCCGGCGGATTGAAGTAGTGATCCAGCGGCTCGGAGGCGCCAAAGTACAGCAGCGAAATACCGATACCCGACGAGAACAGCATCCCGGCCCAGGCGCCGTAGCTGAAGTCCGGGGTGTCGTCCTTGCTACCCAGTTTGAGTTTGCCGTAGGAGGAAAACGCCAGGCCCACCACAAACACCAGGTAAGCGGCGATCACCACCATGTAGTACCAGCCGAAGCTGCGGGACAACCAGGCCTGAGCCACTCCCAGCATTCTGCCGGCCTCTTGCGGGGCGATGATCAGAATGGCGGTCAACAACAGAATCAGCGCGGTAGAGGTGTAGAACACCCAACCGTTGACCGTCACCTTCTCGGGCGGGGTCTTTATTAGCGAGGCAGAACTCATGGCACAAATGCTCCAGGCAGTGCGAGAGAAGAACACAAGGCAACACGGAACCCGACCAATCGGTTAGTTGGCAGCCGACCGGCGGGTGATATAAAGACACCCCGAAAAAAGCCCGAACCTGCAGAGTTGGCACCGCGAATCGCCGTCGTGGCCGAGGCTTGGACGTTCATCCGAAACCTGGCCTTGAGCGTCTTGCCCATTCAACACGTCCATCGAACGTCGAACCGCGCCTTGCCCCGCGCAGGTTTCGAGCATTTTCGGATGTCGGTTTTATCGCCACTTACACGTAGGAAAAATCTGTAGGCAGCGACGATTTGTCGCAGATCTTATTCTTTGTTGATTGAACGTTCAATCAAAACAAAATAGACTGGCCCTCAATCCGATCGGCGTTTGTCGTCCGTCGGAAGGCCTAAGGAGATGTGCAAGATGCCCAAGGTCGGTATGCAACCCATCCGCCGCCAACAACTGATCGAAGCCACTTTGCAGGCGGTTGATCAGGTCGGAATGGGGGACGCCAGCATTGCGCTGATCGCCCGTTTGGCCGGTGTCTCGAATGGCATCATCAGTCACTATTTTCAGGACAAGAACGGCCTGATTGCCGCCACGATGCGGTATCTGATGAGCGTCCTCAGCGAGAACGTCACCGCGCGCCGTCAGGCGCTGGCAGACAGCAGCCCCCGGGCGCATCTGCAGGTGATCATCGAAGGCAACTTCGACGCCAGCCAGGTCAATGGCCCGGCAATGAAAACCTGGCTGGCCTTCTGGGCCACCAGCATGCACCAGCCGTCTTTGCACAGGTTGCAGCGGATCAACGATCACCGTCTGTATTCCAACCTGTGCTGCGAGTTCCGCCGTGTGTTGCCGCTCGAAGATGCGCGCACCGCCGCCCGTGGACTGGCAGCTCTGATCGACGGCTTGTGGTTGCGCGGCGCGCTGTCGGGAGACGCTTTCGACACTGCGCAGGCGCAACAGATCGCTTACGAATACATGGATTTCCAATTGGCCAAGCAGGTGAGCTAGAGCACAGAAAAAACGCTCGGCCCCTGAACTGTCACCGACCAGCGATGCCACAGCTACATGGCTCACCCGGTGACCAACGCCAACCACTAATGCACTTGCGAGGACACTATGGCCCGTTTCGAACTGCAAAAACTCTACATCGATGGCGCGTACTCCGACGCCGGCAGCGATGCCACCTTCGAAGCCATCAACCCGGCTAACGGTGAAGTCCTCGCACTGGTACAACGCGCGACCAAGGAAGACGTCGAGCGCGCTGTGGTCAGCGCCGAAAAGGGCCAGAAAATCTGGGCCGCGATGACCGCCATGGAGCGTTCGCGCATCCTGCGTCGCGCCGTCGACATCCTGCGCGAGCGCAACGATGAACTGGCTGCCCTGGAAACCCTGGACACCGGTAAAGCCTTCTCCGAAACCAAATACGTCGACATCGTCACCGGCGCCGACGTACTGGAATACTACGCAGGCCTGGTACCCGCCATCGAAGGCGAGCAGATCCCGCTGCGTGACACTTCCTTCGTCTACACCCGTCGCGAGCCGCTGGGCGTCGTCGCCGGTATCGGCGCGTGGAACTACCCGATTCAGATCGCCCTGTGGAAATCCGCTCCAGCCCTGGCGGCCGGTAACGCGATGATCTTCAAGCCAAGCGAAGTCACCTCGCTGACCACCCTGAAACTGGCCGAAATCTACACCGAAGCCGGCGTTCCGAACGGTGTGTTCAACGTGCTGACCGGCAGCGGCCGTGAAGTCGGCACCTGGCTGACCGAGCACCCGCGCATCGAGAAGATCTCTTTCACCGGCGGCACCGACACCGGCAAGAAGGTCATGGCCAGCGCTTCGGCTTCGTCGCTCAAAGACGTGACCATGGAACTGGGCGGCAAGTCCCCGCTGATCATCTGCGACGACGCCGACCTGGATCGCGCCGCCGACACCGCCATGATGGCCAACTTCTACAGCTCCGGTCAGGTCTGCACCAACGGCACTCGCGTGTTCGTGCCGAGCCACCTGAAAGCCGCTTTCGAAGCCAAGATCGTCGAGCGCGTTGCCCGCATCCGCGTTGGCAACCCGGAAGACGAAAACACCAACTTCGGCCCGCTGGTCAGCTTCCCGCACATGGAAAGCGTGCTGGGCTACATCGCCAAGGGTAAAGAAGAAGGCGCCCGCGTTCTGTGCGGTGGCGAGCGTCTGACCGACGGCGAATTCGCCAAAGGCGCGTTCGTGGCTCCGACCGTGTTCACCGACTGCACCGACGACATGACTATCGTCCGTGAAGAAATCTTCGGCCCGGTGATGGCGATCCTGAGCTACGAAACCGAAGAAGAAGTGATCCGCCGCGCCAACGACACCGACTTCGGCCTGGCCGCCGGTATCGTCACCCGCGACCTGAACCGCGCCCACCGCGTGATTCATCAGCTGGAAGCCGGTATCTGCTGGATCAACGCCTGGGGCGAGTCCGACGCAAAAATGCCGGTTGGCGGTTACAAGCAGTCGGGCGTGGGCCGTGAGAACGGCATCAGCTCGCTGAACAACTTCACTCGCATCAAATCGGTACAGGTCGAGCTGGGCGATTACGTCTCGGTGTTCTAAGACCCGAGTCTCGTATTGCCTGCGAGGGCCTCTTCGCTGGCAAGCCCGCTCCCACAGGTTTGGGGTCGTCCATCAAATCCGTGGCAACTCCCAATCCCTGTGGGAGCTGGCTTGCCAGCGATTCGAGTGCATAGCACTCGCCGAGGCCCGATCTGACCACATCTAAAGAGGGTGCATTCAATGTCCCAAGAATTCGATTACATCATCGTCGGTGCCGGCTCTGCCGGTAACACCCTGGCGACCCGTCTGACTGAAGACGAAGGCGTCACCGTCCTGCTGCTCGAAGCCGGCGGCCCGGACTACCGTCTCGATTTCCGCACGCAGATGCCGGCAGCCCTGGCATTCCCGCTGCAAGGCCGTCGCTACAACTGGGCGTACGAAACCGATCCAGAGCCACACATGGACGGTCGCCGGATGGAATGCGGTCGCGGCAAGGGCCTTGGCGGCTCCTCGCTGATCAACGGCATGTGCTACATCCGTGGCAACGCGATGGACTACGACGGCTGGGCGAAACTGCCAGGCCTGGAAGACTGGTCCTACCTCGATTGCCTGCCGTATTTCCGCAAAGCGGAAACCCGCGACATCGGCCCGAACGACTACCACGGTGGCGACGGCCCGGTCAGCGTGACCACCCCGAAAGCGGGCAACAACCCGCTGTTCCACGCCATGGTTGAAGCTGGCGTGCAGGCCGGTTACCCGCGTACCGAAGACTTGAACGGCTACCAGCAGGAAGGCTTCGGCCCGATGGACCGCACCGTGACGCCGAACGGCCGCCGTGCTTCCACCGCCCGTGGTTACCTGGACGTGGCCAAGAAGCGTTCGACCCTGACCATCGTCACTCACGCCCTGACTGACAAGGTTCTGTTCGAAGGCAAGCGTGCCGTTGGCGTGCGTTACCTGGTCGGCGCCGCTGAAGAACGTGTTGAAGCCCGCGCCCGCAAGGAAGTCATCGTGTGCTCCGGCGCGATCGCTTCGCCGCAACTGCTGCAACGCTCCGGCGTCGGCCCGGCGAAACTGCTGGAAAGCCTCGACATTCCGGTGGTTCACGATCTGCCGGGCGTCGGCGAAAACCTGCAGGATCACCTCGAGCTGTACCTGCAATACGCCTGCACCCAACCGGTCTCGCTGTACCCGTCGCTGCTCTGGTACAACCAGCCAGCCATCGGTGCCGAGTGGCTGTTCAACGGCACCGGCATTGGCGCCAGCAACCAGTTCGAAGCCGGCGGTTTCATCCGTACCCGTCCGGAATTCGAGTGGCCGAACATCCAGTATCACTTCCTGCCGGTGGCGATTAACTACAACGGCAGCAACGGTGTGAAAGAGCACGGTTTCCAGGCGCACATGGGTTCCATGCGTTCGCCGAGCCGCGGTCGCGTCCAGGTCAAATCCAAGGACCCGCGCCAGCACCCGAGCATCCTGTTCAACTACATGGCCACCGAGCAGGACTGGCAGGAGTTCCGCGACGGCATCCGCCTGACCCGTGAAATCATGCAACAGCCTGCACTGGACGCCTTCCGTGGCCGCGAAATCAGCCCGGGCATCGAAGTGCAAACCGATGAGCAGCTGGACAAGTTCATTCGCGAGCACGCCGAAACCGCGTTCCACCCGTCCTGCTCGTGCAAGATGGGCACCGACGAAATGGCAGTAGTGGATGGCGAAGGCCGCGTGCATGGCATGCAGGGTCTGCGTGTGGTCGATGCTTCGATCATGCCGATCATCACCACCGGCAACCTGAACGCGCCGACGATCATGATCGCCGAGAAAATCGCCGACAAGATCCGTGGCCGCCAGCCGTTGCCGCGCAGCAACGCACCGTACTATGTCGCTGGCGATGCGCCGGTGAAAGGCAAGGCGATGCGTGATGTGAGTGCTGTTGCTCAGTAAACCGTAATACCGCGTCACGGCTAATCGCTGGCAAGCCAGCTCCCACAGGTTTTGCGTCGTTCACAGATTCTGTGACCACCAAAAAACCTGTGGGAGCGGGCTTGCCCGCGATGAGGCCATGCAATTCACTGCAAATTCTCCTGCTTCACAGTAAATCCTCCGACACCCCCTCTTCACTTGATCCTACACCCCACGCAGGCCTACTCTAGTCCTCGCCCAATCGTTCCCCCTCCCCGCCGAATTCGCTTTGCCGCTGCTCCCATGACAAGGAGGTTCCCTGATGTTCGATTTCCACCCCCAGCTCAAGCAGCGCTTTGCTGCCTTGCGCACGGGCGCCGAGTTTTTTTCCCTGCGGTATGTACGCGAATCCGGCCAGTACCTGTCGGTGCGCAAGAACGTTGCCGAACCGCCGAGCCTGAGCCGCGACGAAGGCGCGATGCTCACCGTCCGGGTCAACGGCGTCGAAGCCTACGCCGCGACCAATGACCTGTCGCAACAAGGCCTGCAAGCCGCCCTCGAGCGTGCCGAACAACAGGCCCGGCGGATCAAACCGCACGCCCTGCTCGACTTGAGCAAGCAGCCGGTGTCCAGCGACCGCGCCGATTACTTTTCACCCAATCTGGAACAACCCTTCCCGTCCCTGAGCGAATGCTTCGAGCTGCTCGGCGCGGAATCCGCCTCGGTGCCAAAGGATGAGCGCCTGGTGAACTGGGAAGTGAGCATCGGCATCACCCACGTCGAACAGATCTACCTGAGCAGCGCCGGCGCCGAATTGCGCCAAGCCCAGCGTTTCGTCTATCCGGGCCTGAGCGTCACCGCCTACGACGGTAACGACAGCCAGACCCGCAGCCTCGGTCGCGAGAACTTCGGCCAGCAGGGCGGCGCCGATGTGATCAGCCGTTGCGGCCTGATCGGTGCCGGCCCGCAAGTCGCCGATCAGGCGCTGCAACTGCTGCTCGCGCCGAACACCCCGCAAGGCCCGCGCGATTTGCTGCTGATGCCCGACCAGATGATGCTGCAGATCCACGAATCCATCGGCCACCCGCTGGAGCTCGACCGCATCCTCGGCGACGAGCGCAATTACGCCGGCACCAGTTTCGTCAAAGCCTCGGATTTCGGCAGCCTGCAATACGGCTCGAAACTGCTCAACGTGACGTTCGATCCGGGCATCCCGGAAGAACTCGCCAGCTACGGCCATGACGACGAAGGCACCGCCGCCAGCAAGCAATTCCTGATTCGCGAAGGCCTGTTGGTCCGTCCATTGGGCGGTGCCTTGTCGCAATTTCGCGCGGGCCTGGACGGCGTCGCCAACAGCCGCGCCTGCGGCTGGAACCGCCCACCGATCGACCGCATGGCCAACCTCAACATCGAGCCGGGCGACCAGCCGCTGGAGCAACTGATCGGCGGCATCGAAAACGGCATTCTGATGAGCACCAACCGTTCCTGGTCGATCGACGATGCACGCAACAAATTCCAGTTCGGCTGCGAATGGGGACAGTTGATCGAAAACGGCGAACTCAAGGGTGTAGTGAAAAATCCAAACTACCGGGGCATTTCCGCGCACTTCTGGAAGAGCCTGCGCGCCGTCGGCAACGCCGGCACCACAAAGGTGCTGGGCACGCCGAACTGCGGCAAGGGCGAACCTAACCAGGTGATCCGCGTCGGCCACGCTTCGCCGGCCTGCGTGTTCAGTAATGTAGATGTGTTTGGGGGAGACGCCTGATGAGTATTTCCAAGAACCCGTCCGAGGCGTTCAAGGTGCTGGTCAACTGGCTGCACGATGCCGTGCGCGAGCCGGAACAGTTCACCCTGAGTTACGACGCCGAATCGTCGGCCTTCGTCCGCTTCAACCACGCCAGGGTGCGTCAGGCCGGGCAAGTGCAGCAAGCCGGTATCGGTCTGAAACTGATCGACGACGGTCGCCATGCCGACCTGCACATTACCCTGTCCGGTGAGCAGGCCACCGACCTGCAACGCCTCGCCGAAGGTTTGCAACAACTGCGCGAAACCCTGCCGCTGCTGCCGCAGGATCCGTACCTGTTGCTCAACCACAACGGCTGGCAGAGCCAGAATGTGCAGGAGCATCCGCTGCCGGACACCGAGCAGGTGGTGGCGGAAATCGCCCAGGCGGCCGAAGGTCTGGATCTGGTCGGCTTCTATGCCGCCGGGCCGATCAGCCGTGGTTTTGCCAGCTCTTCCGGCGCTTTCGGCTGGCATCAGGCCAACAGCTTCAACTTCGATTTCAGTCTGTTCCATGAGAACGGTGAAGCGGTGAAAGCCAGCTACGCCGGGCATGACTGGAACAGCGAAGACTTCGCCAGACGCATCCAGCAGGCCCGCGAACAACTCGAGTTTCTCGGTCGACCGCTGCGCACCCTGCCGCCCGGCCAATACCGCGCCTATCTGGCGCCCGCAGCCCTGGAAGAAATCATGGGCATGTTGTGCTGGGGTGGTTTCTCGGCGCAGTCGATTGCCAGCAAGAGCAGCCCGTTGCAGAAGCTGTATGCCGGCGATCAGGCGTTCAGCCCGCTGGTGTCCCTCGACGAGAAAGTCAGCGAATCGCTGAGCCCGGCGTTCTCCGGCGAAGGTTATCCGCGCAGCGATCTGCGGCTGATCATCGAAGGCAAGGCAGGTGACCAGTTGGTGGGTTCGCGCAGTGCCGCCGAGTACGGTCTGACGGCCAACGGTGCCGGCGGTGGCGAATCGCCGAGCGCGCTGAACATGGGCGCAGGTGACCTACCCCAGGCCGAGATCCTCAAGCAGTTGGGCACCGGGCTGTATATCAGCAACCTGTGGTACCTGAACTTCTCCGATCAACCGGCGGCGCGCCTGACCGGGATGACCCGGTTTGCCACCTTCTGGGTCGAGAACGGCGAGATTCAGGCGCCGGTCAGCACCATGCGTTTCGACGACAGCGCCTACAGCCTGCTGGGTTCGCAGCTGGAAGCGTTGACCGCCGAGCGCGAGCTGCTGCTGTCGGCGAGCACCTACAGCCAGCGCAATACCTCATCGGCGCTGTTGCCGGGGGCGCTGGTGAGCCGATTGACACTCACTCTCTGAACTGATCGTTCCCACGCTCTGCGTGGGAATGCATCCCGTGACGCTCCGCGTCACTTTACAGCGGACGCAGAGCGTCCGTTGAGGCATTCCCACGCGGACGGTTCGACGCCTCGACGTGGGAACGATCAATCATCCAACAACCCACAAGAGGTTCCATGCCCAACCGCCCGCCTCTCGACGCCATCACCGCCCGCTGGTTGCCATGGGTCGTCGCCATCGCTTTCTTCATGCAGTCCCTCGACGGGACCATCCTCAACACCGCCCTGCCGGCCATGGCCAGGGATCTGGCCGAGGACCCGCTGCGCATGCAGGGCGTGATCATCGCCTACATGCTCACCGTGGCCCTGCTGATTCCGGCCTCGGGCTGGATCGCCGACCGCTTCGGCACCAAGAAAATCTTCTTCGGCGCGATCCTGCTGTTCAGCCTCGGCTCGCTGCTCTGCGCCTTGTCGAGCAGCCTGAGCATGCTGATCGGCGCGCGGGTGATCCAGGGCCTCGGCGGTGCGCTGATGCTGCCGGTCGGACGCCTGGTGGTGCTGCGCGCCTACCCGCGTTCGGAACTGGTGCGGATCATGGGCTTCATCACCATTCCCGGCCTGCTCGGCCCGCTGATCGGTCCGACCATGGGCGGCTGGATGGTCGAATACCTGACGTGGCACTGGATCTTCCTGATCAACCTGCCGGTCGGCGTCATCGGTTGCTACGCGGTGTGGAAATTCATCCCCGACCTGCGCGGCACCGAGCGTACGCGTTTCGATAGCCTGGGGTTCCTGCTGTTCGGCGCGGCGATGGTGCTGATCACCATCGCCATGGAAGGCCTCGGCGAACTGCACCTGCCGCACCTGCGAGTGATGCTGTTGTTGTTCGGCGGCATGGCATGTCTGGCGGCGTACTGGCTGCGCGCCGGGCACATTGAAAACCCGCTGTTCGCGCCGTCGCTGTTCAAGACCCGCACCTTCGCGGTCGGCATTCTCGGCAACCTGTTTGCCCGACTGGGCAGCGGCGCCCTGCCGTTTCTGGTGCCGTTGCTGCTGCAAGTGGCGCTGGGTTATTCGCCGTCCCAGGCCGGGATGAGCATGCTGCCGCTGGCGGCGGCCGCGATGGTTGCCAAGTGGGGCGCGCGGCCACTGATCGAGCGCTTGGGCTATCGCATCGTGCTGACCGGCAACACCCTGCTTCTGGGAATCATGCTGGCGAGCATGGGGCTGGTCAGCGAGCAGACGCCGTACTGGCTGCTGCTGTGCCTGCTGGCGGTTCTCGGCGCGATCAACTCGCTGCAATTCACCGCGATGAACACCGTGACCCTGATCGATCTCGACGACGCCAGCGCCAGCAGCGGCAACAGCCTGCTGTCGGTGGTGGCGCAGTTGTCGCTGAGCCTCGGCGTGGCGTGCGCCGGTGCACTGCTTGGCGGCTTTACGGCGGAAGTCGGCAACGACGGCGTTGAGACCGTGTTGGGCGCATTTCAGCTCACGTTCGTGACCGTGGGGATCATGGCAATGCTGGCGGCGACGATTTTCTCGCAGCTGTCGAAAGAGGACGGAAGGCGCGCCAAACGCCGGGAAGAACATATCGAGCATTGACCGGGGTCTGCGTGGCGAGGGAACCGGCCCTCGTCACAGGCTTTGCGTTCGTCCAGAACTTTCGAGGAAAGTGGCCAGAGGCTGCTACACTGCGCGACATTTTGTTTTGCAGGCCAGTCCCGTGACCACCATCGCCACCGCTTTTAATACTTTGCCGCTGTCCGCCGCCATGCTGGCTAACCTCGACTCCCTCGGTTATGCCCAGATGACGCCGATCCAGGCGCAGAGCTTGCCGGTGATCCTCAAGGGGATGGACCTGATCGCCCAGGCCAAGACCGGCAGCGGCAAGACCGCCGCGTTCGGCATCGGCCTGCTGAACCCGATCAATCCGCGCTACTTCGGTTGCCAGGCACTGGTGATTTGCCCGACCCGCGAACTGGCCGACCAGGTCGCCAAGGAAATCCGTCGTCTGGCCCGCGCCGAAGACAACATCAAGGTCCTGACCCTGTGCGGCGGCGTATCCTTCGGCCCGCAGATCGGCTCGCTGGAGCACGGCGCGCACATCATCGTCGGCACGCCGGGGCGCATCCAGCAGCACCTGCGCAAGGGTTCGCTGGTCCTCGACGGCCTTAACACGCTGATCCTTGACGAAGCCGACCGCATGCTCGACATGGGTTTCTACGACGCCATCGAAGACATCATCGAACAGACCCCGGCCCGTCGTCAGACCCTGCTGTTCTCGGCCACCTACCCGGTGGGCATCAAGCAACTGGCGTCGAAGTTCATGCGCGATCCGCAAACGGTCAAGGCCGAAGCGTTCCACGACGACACCCAGATCGAGCAGCGCTTCTACGAGATTTCCCCGGAAGAGCGCATGAGTGCGGTGACCAAGGTCCTGCATCACTTCCGCCCAGCCTCCACCGTGGCCTTTTGCTTCACCAAGCAGCAGGTTCAGGAAACCGTCGATCACCTGACCTCCAAAGGCATTTCCGCCGTCGGCCTGCACGGCGATCTGGAACAGCGTGACCGCGATCAGGTGTTGGCGATGTTCGCCAACCGCAGTACTTCGGTACTGGTTGCCACCGACGTTGCCGCCCGTGGTCTGGACATCGATGCACTGGACATGGTGATCAACGTCGAACTGGCCCGCGACTCGGAAATCCACATTCACCGCGTCGGCCGTACCGGTCGTGCCGGCGAGAAAGGCATCGCGGTCAGCCTGGTGGCGCCGTCCGAAGCGCACCGCGCGCAAGCCATCGAACAACTGCAGAAGACCCCGCTGAACTGGGATCAGGTGGACAACCTCAAGTCCCAGGGCGGTGCCCCGCTGCAACCGCCGATGAGCACGCTGTGCATCGCTGGCGGGCGTAAGGACAAAGTCCGTCCGGGCGACATTCTCGGCGCACTGACCGGCGAAGCCGGCATCCCGGGCGCCCAGGTCGGCAAGATCGCGATCTTTGACTTCCAGTCCTATGTGGCCGTCGAGCGCACCGTGGTCATGCAGGCGCTGCAGCGTTTGAACAACGGCAAGATCAAGGGTCGTTCGCTGCGCGTCCGGGTTTTGTAAGAACGCTTAAATGATCGTTCCCACGTCGAGGCGTCGAACCGTCCGCGTGGGAATGCCGCCATGGACGCTCTGCGTCCGCNCGCTTTTAAATCGTGACGCGGAGCGTCACAGGATGCATTCCCACGCAGACGGTTCGACGCCTCGACGTGGGAACGATCTGCATGGTCATTGTGTGAGGACACCGTTTTGCGCTCTACCGAAGTCGTGATCATTGGCGCTGGCGCCGCAGGGTTGATGTGTGCACTGACCGCCGCCGGGCGCGGGCGTCAGGTGATGCTGCTCGACCACGCGAACAAGGCCGGCAAGAAAATCCTGATGTCCGGCGGTGGGCGCTGCAACTTCACCAACATGTACACCGAACCGAGCAATTTCCTCTCGCAGAACGCGCACTTCTGCAAATCCGCACTGGCCCGCTACACCCAGTGGGATTTCATCGGCATGGTCGCCAAGCACGGCGTGCCGTATCACGAGAAAAAACTCGGCCAACTGTTCTGCGATAACAAATCCAGTGACATCCTCGGCATGCTGCTGGACGAGTGCGATCAGGTCGGCGTCAATCTGCACCTCGACACCTCGATCCAGACCATCGAGAAAGTCGAGGGCGGTTACCTGCTCGACACCACCCTCGGCCAGATCCAGTGCCAGTCGCTGGTGATCGCCACCGGTGGCCTGTCGATCCCGACGTTGGGCGCCACCGGTTTCGGTTATCAGGTCGCCAGACAGTTCGGCCATGAACTGCTGCCGACCCGCGCCGGCCTGGTGCCCTTCACCATCACCGATCAGCTCAAGGAGCTGTGCACCGAGCTGTCCGGCACCTCGGTGGATTGCCTGGTCAGCTGCAACGACCAGAGCTTTCGCGAGAACATCCTGTTCACTCACCGTGGCCTCAGTGGTCCGGCGATTCTGCAGATTTCCTCGTTCTGGGAGCCGGGCGACACGGTCGAGATCAACTTGCTGCCCGATCACGACGCCGCGAGCTGGCTGCAACAGCAAACCGCCGAGCGTCCGAACAGCGAACTGAAAACGCTGCTCGGCGAAATCTTCACCAAGAAAATGGCCAACCTGCTGGCGGACAACTGGTTCGTCTCCAAACCGATGAAGCAGTACACCCATGCCGAACTGGCGGACATCGCCGAGAAGCTGGGCAGCTGGAAAGTCGTCCCGGCCGGCACCGAAGGCTATCGCACCGCCGAGGTAACGCTGGGTGGCGTCGACACCCGCGAAGTGTCGTCCAAGACCATGGAGTCGCTGAAAAGCCCGGGCCTGTACTTCGTCGGCGAAGTGCTGGACGTCACCGGGCATCTGGGCGGATTCAACTTCCAGTGGGCATGGGCCTCTGGCTACGCTGCCGCGCAGTACGTCTGACCCGACACTAAATGTACAAACCTGTGGGAGCTGCGGTGCGACGATTCGACTTGCCAGCGATGGCGGGCTGACATTCAACAGTGATGTTGGAGCTGCCGGCCTCATCGCTGGCAAGCCAGCTCCCACAGTTTCTTTTCCAACCTGGAAATTGAGTTCGACACAACGACCCAAAGGAACACTTTTTGCTGTCAGATGTGATCGGCGCCATTGCGTCGGCGTCATTACTGGCTCAATTTAGCGGCATCGCCTCGGAAGGCCTTCGCACTTCATGTCCTCGACCTCGTTTCGTCAGTCTTTGCGGCGCCTGTGGGCGCTGGATAAATTCAGCTACAGCGTGCGGGTGTTCATCGCCCTGACCGGCAGCATGGCGCTGTGCTGGTATCAGGATGAAATGGGGCTGCTGATCCCGTTATTCCTCGGGATTATCGCCAGCGCCCTGGCCGAGACCGACGACAGTTGGCAGGGCCGCCTCAACGCACTGGCGGTGACACTGGTGTGTTTCAGCGTTGCGGCGCTGTCCGTGGAATTGCTGTTCCCCTACCCCATCGTGTTCGTCATCGCTTTGGCATTGGCCAGTTTCGGCCTGACCATGCTTGGGGCGCTCGGCGAGCGTTATGGTGCGATTGCTTCGGCGACCCTGATTCTTTCCGTCTACACCATGATCGGCGTGGATCAGCGCGGCGGCGCGGTCACGGATTTCTGGCACGAGCCGATGCTGCTGGTGGCCGGCGCCGCGTGGTACGGCCTGCTGTCGGTGCTGTGGCAGGCGATGTTTTCCAATCAGCCGGTGCAGCAGAGTCTGGCGCGGTTGTTCCGCGAACTGGGCTATTACCTGAAGCTGAAATCTTCGCTGTTCGAGCCGATCCGTCAGCTGGACGTGGAGGCGCGGCGACTGGAACTGGCCCAGCAGAATGGCCGGGTCGTCGCAGCCCTGAACAGCGCCAAGGAAATCATCCTGCACCGGGTCGGCAACGGTCGCCCCGGCTCGAAAGTCAGCCGTTACCTGAAGCTGTACTTCCTGGCGCAAGACATCCACGAACGCGCCAGCTCTTCCCACTACCCCTACAACGCCCTGGCCGATGCGTTTTTCCACAGCGATGTCTTGTTCCGCTGCCAGCGGCTGTTGCGCCAGCAAGGCAAGGTCTGCCGTGCATTGGCCGAATCGATCCAGATGCGCCAGCCATTCATCTACGACGCGAGTTTCGCCGAAGCCCTGAGCGACCTGCACGCCTCCCTCGAACACCTGCGCATCCAGAGCAACCCGGCCTGGCGCGGGCTGCTGCGTTCATTGCGCGCACTGGCGGCCAACCTCGGCACCCTCGACCGCTTGCTCAGCGACGCCAGTAACCCCGACGCCTTGGCCGATGCCACTGACAGCAGCCTGCTCGACCGCTCGCCGCGCAACTTCAAGGACGTGTGGATTCGCCTGCGCACGCAGCTGACGCCAACCTCGCTGCTGTTCCGCCATGCCCTGCGCTTGCCGCTGGCGCTGAGCATCGGCTACGGCATGGTGCATTTGATTCACCCGTCGCAGGGTTACTGGATCATCCTCACCACGCTGTTCGTCTGCCAGCCGAACTACGGCGCCACCCGGCGCAAACTCGGTCAGCGGATTTTCGGCACGGCGATCGGTCTGACGATTGCCTGGGCGCTGTTCGATCTGTTCCCAAGCCCGCTGGTGCAGTCGTGCTTCGCCATCGCCGCCGGCGTGGTGTTCTTTACCAACCGCACCACCCGCTACACCGTGGCCACTGCCGCGATCACGATCATGGTGCTGTTCTGCTTCAACCAGGTCGGCGATGGTTATGGTCTGTTTGTGCCGCGGTTGTTCGATACCTTGCTCGGCAGCCTGATCGCCGGGCTCGCGGTGTTCCTGTTCCTGCCGGACTGGCAGGGTCGGCGCCTGAATAAGGTGCTGGCCAACACCCTCACCTGCAACAGCATTTACCTGCGCCAGATCATGCAGCAATACGCCGCCGGCAAGAGCGACGACCTCGCTTATCGCCTGGCCCGGCGCAACGCGCACAACGCCGACGCGGCACTGTCGACCACGCTGGCGAACATGCTGATGGAGCCGGGGCATTTCCGGAAGGAAGCCGACGTCGGTTTCCGCTTCCTGGTGCTGTCGCACACCTTGCTCAGCTATCTGTCAGGGCTTGGCGCACACCGCGAAACCCAGCTGCCGGCCGAGGTGCGCGAACACCTGATCGACGGCGCCGGGGTGAGTCTGGCGGCGAGCATCGATGAGATCGCCCAGGGTCTGGCGAGCAAACAGCCGATTGCCATTCAAAGCGATGAGGAAGAAGCGCTGGCCAACGAGCTTGAGCAGATGCCGGACGAAATCGACGAAGGCCAGCGACTGGTGCAGACGCAACTGGCGCTGATCTGCCGCCAGCTCGGCCCATTGCGCACACTGGCGGCGCACCTGATCAAAGACACAGCCGAAGACTGAGTTGGCCGGACAGGCCTCATCGCTGGCAAGCCAGCTCCCACAGTGTCGGTGTGGTACACAAAATATGTGGACTACCGCTGTACCTGTGGGAGCTGGCTTGCCAGCGATGAGGCAATCAATCACACCGCAAATTCTGGATCAGCCCCTTACATCCCATGCTGCCTGAGCAGCTTGTCATAGCTGCCATCGGCCTTCATCGACGCAATCGCCTTGTCGAACCCGGCCACGATCTGTTCGTGCTGCGGGTTCTTCAGGCTGACCAGGATGTGCAGGCTGTTCTCGCTCAGCGGCTTGGGCAGAAACTCCACCGCGTTGCGCACTTTCGGTGATTCCCGGGCCAGGTAATAGCGGGCGACGTATTCGTCTTCCAGGGTCAGCTTGACCCGATCCGCCGCAAGCATGCGCACAGCCATGGCAAAGTTATGCACAGGGACTTTCTGCAACGCGGAGTCAGCATCGAACGGCGCCGAATAGGCATAGCCGCGCACCACCGCAATCGGATAGGTGTGCAGTTCCTGCAGGTTGTTGTATTCGATGGGTGCGTCCTTGCGCTTGAGGAAGCGCACGCGATTGAGCAGGTACTCGGCGGAAAACTGGCCCAGCTTCGTGCGCTCGTCGTTGTACCAGGCGTTGACCAGCACGTCGTAACGTCCTTCGCCAACCCCCATCAACGCCCGCGCCCACGGCACCTGCTCATAACCGCTGGCATAACCGGCACGGGCCAGGGCCGTGCTGACGATGTCGGTCGCCAGCCCACCGTTGACCAGCGTGTCATCGGTAAAGGGCGGCCAGACGTCGAACACCAGACGCAATTTCTCCGCTGCAGCGCTTTGACCCAGCAACAGCAATCCGATCAAAGCAAAGGCTCGATACAATCGCGGCATGCTTGAAAATCCTTAGCGGGCGGGCCGCCCGGCGTGTTTTCAGTCAAAACCCCAAGGCCCCTTACCGGCGAATCCCAGGCCCTAACCTTAGCTCATTGAAGCCATCGCACAGCGCTTCCCAGCAGATTACACAAAGTACGGCGGGCCGCGATATTGGAATGATGGCATTTTGGCCTTTGTCACAGATTTCTCAGCCATACAGACATATTTCGACGCTGCGCTTAGTATCGGGCGACGTAGTTCAAGGAATCGGAAGATGACAATCGAGTGGGTCTGCAAACATCACAGCGATCTGGGACTGGAGCAGCTGTACGCCATTTTGAAATTGCGCTCGGAAGTGTTCGTGGTCGAACAGCGCTGCGCGTATCTGGATCCGGACGGTCAGGATCTGGACGGTGACACCTGCCATTTGATGGGCTGGGACGGTGATCAGTTGGTGGCGTACCTGCGCCTGCTGGACCCGGAATCCCAGGGCGGCGACGTAGTGATCGGCCGCGTGCTGACGGCGCCGGCCGGGCGTGGCAAAGGGTTGGGGCATGAAATGATGGAACAGGCGCTGAAACAGGCGCAGAGGCGTTGGCCTGAAGTGCCAATCTATCTGTCGGCCCAGGCGCATTTGCAGGGGTATTACGGGCGGTACGGGTTTGTCGTGGCGGGTGAGGAATATCTGGAGGATGACATTCCGCACATCGGGATGCGGCGTTCCTGAAACCCTCATCGCTGCGATGCGGCGGCCCGACAAGCCAGCTTCCACAGGTTTATCTGTCGCTCACAATGACTGTGTTCACTGAAGATCCCTGTGGGAGCTGGCTTGCCAGCGATGGCGCCAGCCCTGTCAACACAGGACTCAGGGATACTCGAGAACAGCTTTTATCTGCCGCAAATTCCGCTCGATCCACCCCCGATCAATCGCCCCCCAATCACGAATCCGATAGCGCCCCGCATGATTGCGCGCGCCCTCTTCCTGTTCGAACTCGCAGACAATATCCAGATCCGCCAGCGCCGCAATGGTGTCCTGCGCCGTGCGCCGGGGCATGCCGGTGACCTCGGTCAGCGCCGGCACGCTGCTGGCCAGACTGCTATCGATCAGGTACGCCACGTACAAGCGCCGGTAGAAACTGCTCTTGGTCTTGCTTACGTCCATGCATGCGCTCCGCTGTTTGATCTTTTATTGCATGTCTCGCCAGGTCAGATACACCCGCAGGTCGAACTCGACCTGATGGTAGCCCGGCAGCATGTGCTCACATAATTTATAGAACGCCTTGTTGTGATCCGACTCCTTGAAGTGCGCCAGTTCATGCACGACGATCATCTTCAGAAACTCAGGCGCGGCCTCCTTGAACAGCGAGGCGATACGAATCTCTTTCTTGGCCTTGAGCTTGCCGCCCTGCACCCGCGACACCGTGGTGTGCAGGCCGAGGGCGCGATGGGTCAGGTCGAGGCGGTTGTCGAACAGCACCTTGTCGATGGCCGGGGCGTTGCGCAGGTATTCCTGCTTCAAGTCCAGCGCGTAGCCGTACAACGCCTTGTCGCTCTGCACATCGTGGCGGCCCGGATAGCGTTGGCTCAGGTAATCACCGAGGCGGTTGTCAGCGATCAATTGGCGCACCTGATCCTGCAGATTCGCGGGATAGGCCTGGAGGTATTTCAACGCAGTCATGGGGCGGCACGGGTCATGAAAAGGCCGCCAGTGTAGCGAATTCAACCGGCCAACGCGCTCCAGTCGAACGGCTCGGTAAAGCGTGCGGTGTCCTCGGCGACCAACGGCCGCGCCACCAGAAAGCCTTGTACGTACTCACAACCATGAGCTTGCAGCCACCGGTATTGCTCAACGGTTTCCACGCCTTCGGCGATCACCAGCAAGCCGTATTCCTTGCACAGATTGATGACCGTGCGCACCAGCGAAGCATCGCGGGACGAGTCCGGCAATCGGGCGATCAGGTGGCGATCGAGCTTGAGAGTGTCCAGTTCCAGATCGCGCAAATGCGCCAGCGAGCAGGCCCCGGAACCGAAATCGTCCAGTGCCACCCGCACCCCGAGATTGCGCAGCAGCTTCAACTGCTTGCGGGTCTCGTCCGGGTTGATCGTCAGCGCCTCTTCGGTGACTTCCACTTCCATCTGGTGCGGCTGCAAACCATGGCGCTCCAGCACCTGGCGCAATTCGGTGACCAGATTCGGCAACCCGAACTGGGTGTTGCTCAGGCTCACACCGATCACCAGATCCTTGGAAAATTCGGCCTCCCACGCCTTACGCTGCCCGGCGCTGCGATGATAAATCCAGCTGCCGAGTCGGCTGATCAGCGTCGCCTCTTCCAGCAACGGCAGGAACAACCCCGGCGGTACGTCGCCGACGCTCGGGTGCTGCCAGCGCAGCAACGCCTCGAAACCACGAACGCGACCATCACCAATCGCCACCTGCGGCTGATACACCAGATTGAAATCGCGATTCTCGATGGCGTTGCGCACACTCTCTTCCAGCATCAGCCGCGACCGCGCACGGCCATTCATTTCATGATCGTAGAAGCGATATTGCTGACGCCCGGCACGCTTGGCCTCGTACATGGCAATGTCCGAGGCACGCAGCAAACCGTCGAGGTTGTTGCCGCAATCGGGGTAGGTGGCGATGCCGATGCTCGCGCCCAGAGCAATGTCGAGGCCTTCGATCTGCTGACAGATCGACACCCGCTCGATAAGTTTCTCGGCAATCTTCGCCGCTTGCTCGGGGAATTCCAGATCCAGCAGCGCGGTGAATTCATCGCCGCCCATCCGCGCCAGAATGTCGAACGGTCGCAGGCAGGCTTTCAATTGTTCGGAGACCCAGCGCAACACTCGGTCCCCGGCATCATGGCCGAGGGAATCGTTGACCCTTTTGAAGCCGTCGAGATCGAGGTACATCAACACCCAACTGCTGTCCGTGCGCTCACCGCGCAGCAGCAGGTTTTCCACAGTCTGGTAGAAACCCCGGCGATTGAGCAGCCCGGTCAGCGGGTCGGTGACCGCCTGAAATTCCAGCTGTTGATGCAGATGGCGCACCACCGACATGTCCAGCACCGTCACCACCATCGCGTGCTGTTCACTCGGCAGCGGCGCGCAGGACAAGGCCACCGGCACTTGCTGGCCCGGCGCGGTACGCAGCAACGCGTCGTGTAAGCGCAACGTCTCGCCACGTTTGTAACTGGCATAAAACTCGGAATCGGCCCACAGCGGAATGTGCGGTTTCTGCAGGAAATCAAGAAACTCCTGCCCTTCCAGTTCCTTCACCGGCGCATTGAGCAGCCGGGAAATCGCCGGGTTGGCGAAGCGAATCAAGCCATCCTCGCCCAACACCAGAATGCCTTCGGCAGCGTTGTCCAGCACCGAAGCATTGAAGGCCCGCGCCGATTCCAGATCCTGACTCAAACGCTGCAAGGCCCGGCGATTGCGCTGGTGTTCGAGCAGCGCCTGGACTTTGGGTTTGAGAATCTGCGGATCGAACGGTTTGAAAAGATAATCCACCGCACCACTGGCGTAGCCCTTGATCACGGCGTCCTGGGACTGCTCGTTGGCGGTGAGGAAAATGATCGGGGTCAGGCGCGTGCGCTGACTGCCGCGCATCAGGCGCGCGACTTCGAAGCCGTCCATGCCCGGCATCTGCACATCCAGCAACACCAGATCAACGTCGTGTTCGAGCAGCAGACTGAGGGCTTCGAAACCGGAAGCCGCGGTAATCACCTGCCAGTCCTGGCGCTGCAGCAATGCGCGCATGCTGATCAGATTTTCAGGGTAGTCATCAACGATCAAAAGGACTGAGCTGCCTTCACCTGGCTGGGGTTGCGCGCATTCCATGCTGCTTCTCTTGTCGGGACATCTCGTGTCGGGGCATCTCGGATCAGCGTTCCGGGCGGTTCCTCGTGAAAACCGTACAGTCACTGAGCCTTCACTCTAGTCCGGGATCTGTAAAAGCAATAGCTGTCATCCAGCCATCATTTAACCAAACCGGTCATCAGCCGACTAACGGTCACGGCTGCAAGGCCCGAATTCCGGGAAAGGTGGCATTTCGACAGGATGTTGACGCCAATCATCCGCCAGACGGCCGTTAACAAAAAATCCCTCTACGCTTATAAAGGCCGCCCCCAAGAGGCGCGGGCTAGAGCTTCTGGCACGCGCGTGCAAGAGAAACAGAGTGGAAGAACCGACATGATCGACCTCGCAACCTGGAACCTCAGCGTTCCCGTTGGCAGCCCGCCCTACACCGTCGAAACCTCCAAACTGGTGAACGGCTTCAAGGATCAGTACTTCCATTCCGACACCGGCACCCTGTTCTTCTGGTCCCCGGTGACCGGTTCGAAAACCGAAAACGCCATCTACCCGCGCACCGAACTGCGCGAGACCTACAGCAATGGAACGCTGCGCAACTGGTATTACCCCGACGCCGACAACCTGCTGCGCGCGACCCTTTCGGTCAACAAGGTGCCCAGCTCCGGCAAGATCGTCATCGGCCAGATCCACGCCTATGAAAGCCAGAAGCCGATGCTCAAGCTTGAATACCAATACAAAGAAAAAACCGAGACCGGCAACCTGGTGATCAAGCTGCGCACCCATCCGGATCAGGACGAAAGCCGGGTCATCACCCTCGCCACCGGGATCAAACTCAATCGCGAGTTCAACTACCTCATTCACCTGAGCCCCGGCGGTGCACTGGGCGTGAGTGCGGCCGGGTATCAGTGGGATTCGCAGATCAGCGCGACGTGGCGCAACAAACCGCTGTATTTCAAGGCGGGCGTGTATGTGCAGGACAACACCGGGTACACCAGCGAAGGTGGGCAGGTGACGTTCAGCAAGCTGGATATTGATCACGATAAATAGCCGCGATGCGTTCGTTTAAGGCTGCCGTTTAAAGGCAGTGCGCGTAACGTCTCGAAGCCTACAACGGCTTGCGTCGCTGCCTACCGGTACGCCAGAATCCGCCGGCTTGTGCGCCTGGAGGGCCATCGGTAACTTGATTCGGGTCACTGATTCGCAGTGATCGGGTTTAGTAGCCCGTGGTTTCAAGCTTGGTGCACAAGCATCTGTCAGTCAGGAATTTTTGATTCCTGCACTCGATGGCGACTGTGCGCAGGGCACCTTCGGGTGCGCCGGCTTGCTCGAAACCCCGGTCTACTAACCTGCGTACAGTTGCCTCCACTTTGATTAGTAGCCAGAGCGGAGGCACTCCAATCAGGTTTCGAGCAAATGATTAAATCTACGCCTCATCCACCGGTCACAGACCCGGCCTCCCCCTACGATTCCCTCGACCCCAAAAAACTCAACGAAGCCGCCGAACGCGCCCTCGACCATTACCTCTGCCCCGGCGCCCGCATCATGGCCACGGTCAACGAACCCGACCGCATGTACTTCGCCAATCCCGCCTACAACACCGAATCCCTGCTGGCCAACGCCAGCGAAACCCTCGGCTCCGCCAGCGAAATGCTCAACAACTTCGCCGCCACCCTCACCCCCGCCGACCGCAAAACCGCGATAGGCATTGCGCAGTTGGTGATGCTGGGAGAACTGGCGGTGAATCAGGCACTGGATCACGTGGAGCCGAAATAACCCGCTCGATCTAAAAAACCCGCTTCACGGCGAGTTTCTCGGAATGAAATGTTGTGATACACAACATGATTCTTCAAATGTTGCGGTAGCCGAACATGGACTACGTCCTATTGATCAGCCGTCTCGGTACTCAATTACGAGAAAAACGTATAGCTCGCGGCCTGACGCAAATACAACTTGCCGAGCTCGCGGGGCTGACACGATACAAAATCATCGCCGTAGAGAAGGAATTCCATCGGTCGGCATGATCGCCTACGCACGCACCCTGGCAGCTCTGGATAGTGAACTTGTTGTCATTCCAGCTGTTATGCCAACGCTTGAAGATCTTACGGAGTTATTCAAATGATCTCTGACTTTTAGATACTTCTTACTCCACGCAAAAATCCCCACCCACAAGAAGCCCGCCTTACGGCGGGTTTATTTTCAAATCAGCCACGACAAAGAGACTGATTTATTTGAAATAAAGCCTTAAAAATTAAGATTTTTTACAGATCTCTTATAGCAAAAAAACATAATCATAATAATAAAAAAACATAAAAACTGTCATTTCTGTCAGGTGATACAGCTCACAAACCCAATTAATCTGGAGCAGTACACAAAACGCATCAAGCCCACTTACCTGTATGCAACGGACAAGGAGTTCCAAAATGCACAGAACCAACACCGCCAGAAACATACTCATCGCAGGAGCCACTGTTTCGCTTCTGAGCCTGACAACTCAAGCATTTGCTGCATGTGATGCCACACGAGTTCAGTACGCCCTCAACAACAGCCTCCCAACCATAAACTCCCCGGCATTCCCAGCAGCCTTAGATAGTTATAAGGTCCAGTCAAATGCATCTCAAGTACGCGCAGTTCCGCCAAGCGGCGTGATGGACAGAACTTATAAACCCGACGCTCTATGGGTACACTACGATAGCGCTAACAAAATCACTAAACTTGAATGTGGAAACTAAGAAAAACACAAAAGAGCTGAAAATAAAATTCCCACCTTCAAGGCAAGCTCTTATTTTTGGCTCTTTATAAAATGCCAAACCAATAATTAAAAATTGAGACACACTATGACAACCCCTACCCCTAACGTGCAACTCCAAACCTTACAGTCACCAGAACTATTGCCGCCTGGCTCTCCAGGCACTGTTCCATTACCCGGTAATGTTCACAGACATCCAGGCCCTTACAATTTAAACCAAGGAATACTTTTCATCCTCCAACCGGACCCTGCCTTAGTCCCTAACAGCACATTGATACCGGACATACAATACGTGATGAATCCTAACGGCCAAACCGTCGCGAATCAGCCCATAATATATTTCCCTCCAGTGCGCATCCCTTCGAACACAGCGGCAGTATGGTTCTATATCCCATACAAAAACAACGTTACAAAAACCGATGGAATTTGGCATGATCCAGTTTTCGCAGTGGGCGGACGAGTGTACGACCCGACGGGAATTGTATATGGATACCTTACCCAGATATTCGCCTGCCTTATCAAATAATAGATCCCAGCTAACACTTAGATCTTAAGAGGACGGATTTATTTACCACAAAAAATAAATCCGTCACCTTTTTACACAACAGATGAAGGAAAAACAAATGGGCCAGATCAATCCGAATGGAACTTATAACAGACGTGTATATGATGCCGGCGAGAGTCACAACGCCACGTTGACAATCAATTCATCAGATCCACAGACAGGCAACATAAGTCAAGCCAGCATGGCTTACTTTGGGCTTTACTTTAACGTTGCTGGAAGTTTTTTTCATCAAAACCCATCATATGGATCCGCCGTAAATTTTAATCTGCAAGCAGAGGCCGGAGGTCCTGAATTTAATATGCTCGCCATTAGCATGAGTTCACATGAAGAGAGTTGCTCCAATTTAAATGGTACAGTCCGAGTCGATCGCGGCGGGCCGAATGTAGGTAAAACCTATAACATTACCTTCACAAAGTGCTAACGCGCTTATCAAACACAAAGCCGTCTAATAACGGTTTCATATGTCACCTATATCGGACTTCGGCCAAGGCAGTCTGGATTTTGTCCGTTATAGGTGACATTTCACGCAGCGGAATATTAGCTCGACATAAAACCCAGGCAAAAGAAAACCCGCCTCTTCAGCGAAACACCTAGTTTCAATTGACCTTGGCGTTCGACTCACCCTTCAGATAACGCTGATGCATGCTTTCCAGCGAGATCGGCTTGATCTTCGAAGCATTACCCGCAGTACCGAAAGCCTCATAACGAGCGATAAATACATCGCGCATAACAAAAAACGGGACAGATTTATTTGCTGCAGGAATCAAAAATAAATCCGTCAGCTTTTTAAGAAACCGGCAACCTGGTGATCAAGTTGCGCACCCATCCGGATCAGGACGAAAGCCGCGTCATCACCCTCGCCACCGGGATCAAACTCAAATCGTGCGGCCGGGTATCAGTGGGATTCGCAGATCAGCGCGACGTGGCGCAACAAACCGCTGTATTTCAAGGCGGGCGTGTATGTGCAGGACAACACCGGGTACACCAGCGAGGGTGGGCAGGTGACGTTCAGCAAGCTGGATATCGATCACGATAAATAGCGGTGGCGCACACGTTTAAGGCCGCTGTTTAAAGGCAGTGCGCGTAACGTCCCGAAGCCTACAACGGCTTGCGTCACGGCCTACCGGTACGCCAGAATCCGCCGGCTTGTGCGCCTGGAGGGCCATCGGTAACTTGATTCGGGTCACTGATTCGCAGTGATCGGGTTTAGTAGCCCGAGGGTTCGCGAGGCGTATTTGCACTCCAGAAAGTGAGATATCTCAATATCTGCGCTTGATGGTAGCTGTACGCAGGGCGCTTTCGGGCGCGCCGGTTCGCGTCTCCCCGGTCTACTAACCTGCGTTCAGCTGCCACCCCATCGTTTAGTAGCGATCCGGTGTCGGCTCCATTTCCCGGAGACGAAACATGATTCAATCGACACCTCATCCGCCGGTCACAGACCCGGCCTCCCCCTACGAATCCCTTGATTCCAAAAAACTCAACGAAGCCGCCGAACGCGCCCTCGACCACTACCTCTGCCCCGGCGCCCGCATTATGGCCACGGTCAACGAACCCGACCGCATGTACTTCGCCAACCCCGCCTACAACACCGAATCCCTGCTGGCCAACGCCAGCGAAACCCTCGGCTCCGCCAGCGAAATGCTCAACAACTTCGCCGCGACTCTCCCTCCCACCGACCGCAAAACCGCGATAGGCATTGCGCAACTGGTGATGCTTGGGGAATTGGCGGTGAATCAGGCGCTGGATCACGTGGAGCCGAAATAACCCGCTCTATCTAAAAAAACCCGCTTCACAGCGGGTTTCTCGGAATGAAATGTTGTGTTTACACCACATGAATATTCAAATGTTGCGGTAGCGGAATATGGACTACGTCCTATTGATCAGCCGTCTAGGTACTCAACTACGCGAAAAACGTATAGCTCGCGGCCTGACCCAAGTACAACTTGCCAAGATCGCGGGGCTGACACGATACAAAATCATCGCAGTGGAGAAAGGCGCTCCATCTGTCAGCATGATCGCCTATGCACGCACCCTAGCAGCTCTGGATAGTGAGCTTGTGGTCATTCCAGCTGTAATGCCGACTCTTGAAGAGCTTGCGGAGTTATTCAATGATCTCTGACTTTTGGATAATTCTTACCCCACGCAAAAATCACCTCCCGTAAAAATCCGTACACGGACTCCGTTGCAAATTACTCATCGTGTTCAACCAGTTCCGCCAAGGATTTGATATCTATCCGGTTATCCACGATATCAAGCGTCATTCCCAGCGCTGTCAAAACCCTGAACACGGTGTATAGGGCCACATTCCCTCCCGCTTCAAGGTCAATAATGGTCTTACGGCTGCACGCCGCTCTCTGCGCCAACAGCGCCTGGGTATAACCCTTCGCACGCCTGTACTGACGGATTCGTTCACCAAACAGCGGCGGGTTGTACAAGATCATCAATGTCACCTATATCGGACTTCAGTAAGCCGTTCCGGCTTTTTGTCCGTTATAGGTGACATCTCACGCAACGTATATATGAGCTAGACATAAAAAACCCAGGCAAAAAGAAACCCGCCTCACGGCGGGTTTCTTTCGCATCAGCTCAACACCCAGTCTCAATTGACCTTGGCGTTCAACTCACCCTTCAGATAACGCTGATACATGCTTTCCAGCGAGATCGGCTTGATCTTCGAAGCGTTGCCAGCGGTACCGAAAGCTTCGTAGCGAGCGATACATACATCGCGCATCGCCTTCACGGTTTCACCGAAGAATTTACGCGGGTCGAATTCGCTCGGGTTGGTGGCCATCAGGCGACGCATGGCGCCGGTGGATGCCAGACGCAGGTCGGTGTCGATGTTGACCTTGCGCACGCCGTGCTTGATGCCTTCGACGATTTCTTCAACCGGTACGCCGTAGGTTTCTTTGATGTCGCCGCCGTACTGGTTGATGATCGCCAGCCACTCTTGTGGAACCGACGAGGAACCGTGCATCACCAGGTGGGTGTTCGGGATGCGTTTGTGGATTTCCTTGATGCGGTCGATCGCCAGCACGTCGCCGGTAGGTGGCTTGGTGAACTTGTAGGCGCCGTGGCTGGTGCCGATGGCGATGGCCAGGGCATCAACCTGAGTCTTCTTGACGAAGTCAGCGGCTTCTTCCGGGTCGGTCAGCATCTGGCTGTGATCCAGAACGCCTTCGGCGCCGATGCCATCCTCTTCACCGGCCATGCCGGTTTCCAGCGAACCCAGGCAGCCCAGCTCGCCTTCTACCGAAACGCCGCAGGCGTGAGCCATGGCGACGGTTTGTTGAGTAACGCGGACGTTGTATTCGTAGTCGGTCGGGGTCTTGCCGTCTTCGCCGAGGGAACCGTCCATCATGACCGAGCTGAAGCCCAGCTGGATCGAGCGTTGGCAGACGTCAGGGCTGGTGCCGTGGTCCTGGTGCATGCACACCGGGATGTGCGGGAATTCTTCGATCGCGGCCAGGATCAGGTGACGCAGGAACGGGGCGCCGGCGTATTTGCGGGCACCGGCCGAAGCCTGAACGATCACCGGGGAGTCAGTCTTGTCAGCGGCTTCCATGATGGCGCGCATCTGCTCAAGGTTGTTGACGTTGAAGGCTGGAACGCCGTAGCCGAACTCGGCTGCGTGGTCCAGCATCTGGCGCATGCTGATAAGTGCCATTGTGTGTCTCTCTCCCGGTTTGGGTCGTTAATCGTGCCAGCCTGCCGGAGCGGCGGCGGCTATTCAAGTGATTGCAGATCGGGGGTTGAGGCCCGGCCTGGTGATTCGATACAGCAAATTCTGTTTTATTCGGCTTTGCAGCCCCGGCCGATCAGATCATTGGTGGCGACCCAGTAAACCAGGCCTTCCTCACCTTTGATGTGAAACGCCAGCATGTCATCGCTGTACAGCGCGCCCGAGGCGCCCGGCTCTTCTTTCAGTCGATAGACCTGATCGCCACCGCCCAGGCGCACATCGACTTCCTTGCGGGCGGCATCGGTGAAGCGCCAAAGCACCTTGGCCTGGCTGTCGCAGGTCCAGGTGGTCCAGTTATCCACAGGGGCGGACGACTGGAACGGGTTCCACTGCGCGCAACCACCCAACAATCCCAGTGCCGCAACGGCGATCAAGCCTTTCATCCGTGTTCCTCGGCCGGCAGCGCACGCCGCCGGACTTGAGTAAAGAGTCAGACCGGTCAAGGACAACCATGTTCCTTGGCCGGGGTTTGCGTCTCGTATTTGTCCAGACCGTCCGGGCCCGAGCGCTTGTTCAGCACCGGGTTGGTTTCGGCCTGCCAGTCGGCCTGGTAGCAGCCTTTCTGGGCCTCGCCGGGTGCCGGTGTCGGCTCGGCCTTCGGGTTACTCCCGCAGGCCGCCAGCGTACCGGTCAGCAACAACAGCGCTAACGACTTGACCATCTGAACACTCCTTTGCCTGGCCAATCGGGCGGCCTCAGGCCTTGGCCCGGCTTTCCAGGACTTCAACGGCCGGCAGCACCTTGCCTTCGACGAATTCGAGGAACGCGCCACCGCCGGTGGAAATGTAGGAGATCTTTTCCGCCACGCCATATTTATCGATGGCCGCCAGGGTGTCGCCACCGCCGGCAATCGAGAACGCCGCGCTTTCGGCAATGGCTTCGGCCAGCACTTTGGTGCCGTTGCCGAACTGGTCGAATTCGAACACGCCGACCGGGCCGTTCCACAGGATGGTTTTCGACGACTTCAGCAGTTCGGCGAAGTTGGCCGCTGTTTGCGGGCCGATGTCGAGGATCATGTCATCGGCAGCGACGTCAGCGATCAGCTTGACGGTCGCTTCGGCGCTTTCAGCGAATTCCTTGGCAACCACCACGTCGACCGGCAGCGGCACGCTGACCTTGGCGGCGATGGCGCGCGCGGTGTCCAGCAGGTCCGGCTCGTACAGCGACTTGCCGACCGGGTGCCCGGCCGCAGCGAGGAAGGTGTTGGCGATGCCGCCGCCGACGATCAGTTGATCGCAGATCTGGCTCAGGCTGTTCAGCACGTCGAGTTTGGTCGAGACCTTGGAGCCGGCAACGATGGCCGCCATCGGCTTGGCCGGTGCGCCCAAGGCTTTGCCCAGTGCGTCGAGTTCAGCAGCCAGCAGCGGGCCGGCAGCGGCGACTTTGGCGAACTTGGCAACGCCGTGGGTCGAGCCTTCGGCGCGGTGGGCGGTGCCGAAAGCGTCCATCACGAACACGTCGCACAGGGCAGCGTATTGCTGGGCCAGTTCGTCGGCGTTCTTTTTCTCGCCCTTGTTGAAGCGCACGTTTTCGAACAGCACGATGTCGCCGGCCTTGACGTCAACGCCGCCCAGGTAGTCGGCCACCAGCGGCACTTCGCGGCCCAGGGCCTTGCTCAGGTAGTCGGCGACAGGCTTGAGGCTGTTCTCGGCGGAGAACTCACCTTCGGTCGGACGCCCCAGGTGCGAGCAGACCATCACGGCCGCGCCTTTTTCCAGGGCCAGCTTGATGGTCGGCAGCGAAGCCAGGATACGCGCATCGCTGGTGACAACACCGTCCTTGACTGGGACGTTGAGGTCTTCGCGGATCAATACGCGCTTACCTTGCAGATCGAGGTCGGACATCTTCAACACGGTCATGGGTCGCACTTCCTACGGTTTTTTTGAAGTCGCTGTTTGCAGATAGTGTTCTGCAACATCCAGCATTCGGTTGGCAAAACCCCATTCGTTGTCGAACCAGGCCAGGATGTTCACCAGCCGAGGGCCGGAAACGCGGGTCTGACTGGCATCGACGATGGCCGAATGTGGGTCATGGTTGAAATCACAACTGGCGTGAGGCAATTCGGTGTAGGCCAACAGACCTTTGAGCGGGCCGCTGGTGGCGGCGTCGCGCAGGATCCGGTTGACCTCGCCGGCGTCGGTGTCGCTCGCGGTCTGCATCGTGATGTCGAGGCAGGACACGTTGACCGTCGGCACGCGTACGGCTTTGGCCTGAATTCGCCCGGCAAGTTCCGGCAGCAGGCGCTCGATACCACGCGCCAGACCGGTGGACACCGGAATCACCGACTGGAACGCCGAGCGGGTGCGGCGCAGGTCTTCGTGGTGATAGGCGTCGATCACCGGCTGATCGTTCATCGCCGAGTGAATCGTGGTGATCGACACGTAATCCAGACCGACCGCCTGATCCAGCAGCCGCAACAGCGGCACACCGCAGTTGGTGGTGCAGGAGGCGTTGGACACCAGCAGTTCGTCGCCGGTCAGGCAATCCTGATTGACGCCGTAGACGATGGTGGCGTCGACATCCGCCTCGCTGGCCATCGGCTGCGAGAACAGCACTCGTGGCGCGCCGGCGTCGATAAAGCGCTGGCCGTCTGCGCGAGTGTGGTAAGCGCCGGAGCATTCGAGCACCAGATCGACGCCCAGCGACGCCCAATCGATGCCTTCGGGGGTGGCACTGCGCAGGACCTTCACGCAGTCGCCATTAATATGCAGACAATCGCCGTCGACCTTCACCTCGCCCGGGAACCGGCCGTGGGTGGAGTCGAAGCGTGTCAGGTATTCGATGCTGGCCATGTCGGCCAGATCGTTGATCGCGACAATCTCGAACCCTGCCGCCGAGCCTCGCTCGAACAACGCACGCAAGACGCAACGACCAATCCGGCCGTAGCCGTTGAGTGCAACTTTGTAGGGACGCGGTTGAGGCATGGGGTTCTCGATAATACGCAGGCAGACGCAATGCTTATTTGCGACACATCACACGTGGGAGCTGGCTTGCCAGCGATAGCGTCCGGTCAGGCAACATGTATGTTGAAGCGGATGGCCCTATCGCTGGCAAGCCAGCTCCCACAAGGATTGCGGTGATCATGAGATCACCGCGATGTGCCTTAGTCTTCCAGCAGTTCTTCAGCCTGACCCAGGATGTTTTCCAGGGTGAAACCGAACTCTTCGAACAGTGCCGAAGCCGGAGCCGATTCGCCGTAGGTGGTCATGCCGATCACGCGACCTTCCAGACCCACGTACTTGAACCAGAAGTCGGCGTGAGCCGCTTCGATCGCAATACGTGCGCTGACCTGCAACGGCAGGACCGATTGCTTGTAGCTGGCGTCCTGAGCGTCGAACGCGCTGGTGCATGGCATGGAAACCACGCGAACCTTGCGGCCCTGCTCGGTGAGTTTGTCGTAGGCCTGAACGGCCAGACCAACTTCCGAACCGGTGGCGATCAGAATCAGCTCAGGCTCGCCTGCGCAGTCCTTCAGCACGTAGCCACCACGGCTGATGTCGGCGATCTGGCCGGCATCACGGGTCTGGTGCTGCAGGTTCTGACGCGAGAAGATCAGCGCCGACGGGCCGTCCTTGCGCTCCAGCGCGTTTTTCCAGGCCACCGCCGATTCAACGGCATCGGCTGGGCGCCAGGTGTCGAGGTTCGGCGTGCTGCGCAGACTGGTCAGTTGCTCGATCGGCTGGTGCGTCGGGCCGTCTTCGCCCAGACCGATGGAGTCGTGGGTGTAGACGTGGATCACGCGCTGTTTCATCAGGGCGGACATGCGCACGGCGTTGCGGGCGTATTCCATGAACATCAGGAAGGTCGCGCCGTAAGGCACCAGACCGCCGTGCAGGGCAACGCCGTTCATGATCGCGGTCATGCCGAATTCGCGCACGCCGTAGTACATGTAGTTGCCGCTGGCATCTTCGGCGCTGACGCCTTTGCAGCCTTTCCACAGGGTCAGGTTGGAACCGGCCAGGTCAGCCGAACCGCCCAGCACTTCCGGCAGCAGCGGGCCGAACGCGTTCAGGGCGTTCTGGCTGGCTTTACGGCTGGCGATGGTTTCGCCTTTGGCAGCAACGTCGGCGATGTAAGCGTCAGCCTTCTCGGAGAAGTCGGCCGGCAGCTCGCCGCTCAGGCGGCGGATCAGTTCGTTGGCTTCGGTCGGGAACGCGGCGGAGTAAGCAGCGAAACGCTGGTCCCACTCGGCTTCCACAGCGCGGCCTTTTTCCTTGGCATCCCACTCGGCATAAATGTCGGCCGGGATTTCGAACGGGCCGTGGTTCCAGTTCAGCGCCTGACGGGTCAGGGCGATTTCCGCGTCACCCAGCGGGGCGCCGTGGCAATCTTCCTTGCCTTGCTTGTTCGGCGAACCGAAACCGATGGTGGTCTTGCAGCAGATCAGGGTCGGCAGCGGGCTCTTGCGAGCGGTCTCGATGGCGGTCTTGATCTCTTCCGGGTCGTGACCGTCAACGTTGCGGATCACTTGCCAGTTGTACGATTCGAAACGCTTCGGCGTGTCATCGGTGAACCAGCCTTCGACTTCGCCGTCGATGGAGATGCCGTTGTCATCGTAGAAGGCAATCAGCTTGCCCAGGCCCAGAGTGCCGGCCAGGGAAGCGACTTCGTGGGAAATGCCTTCCATCATGCAGCCATCACCCAGGAACACGTAGGTGTGGTGGTCGACGATGTTGTGGCCAGGACGGTTGAACTGCGCGCCCAGTACCTTTTCAGCCAGGGCGAAGCCCACGGCGTTGGCCAGACCCTGACCCAGCGGGCCGGTGGTGGTTTCAACGCCCGGGGTGTAACCGAATTCCGGGTGACCCGGGGTACGGCTATGCAGTTGACGGAACTGCTTCAAGTCGTCGATCGACAGGTCGTAGCCGGTCAGGTGCAGCAGCGAGTAGATCAACATCGAGCCGTGGCCGTTGGACAGCACGAAGCGGTCACGGTCGGCGAACGATGGATTGCTCGGGTTGTGCTTGAGGTAGTCGCGCCAAAGCACTTCGGCGATATCTGCCATACCCATGGGGGCACCGGGATGGCCGCTGTTGGCTTTTTGCACGGCATCCATGCTGAGGGCACGAATGGCGTTGGCACGCTCACGACGGCTAGGCATCGCTGATCTCCTGGGTGTGAATAGATTGAAACGGAAAAAAGGAGGGCATTTTCCCTCACCCGAGCGCCTCGGGGCAATGACAGATAGTCATCCGGAGGCGTTTTTCCAATGGATAACATCGGTTTCGGTTGGTGAAACCTTTCCGCTGTTCGTTTGTAGAGTTAACCGGGCAGTGAGAAGTGCAATCGAATGCGCCATCCATCGAGCAATATCAAAACTTTTTGATATAGACCTTGCGATGCCTTCCGGCCGTCACTAGACTGCCAGCCCTATGAACTTACGCGTGCCTTCCATTCGCCATGACGATTGCGACGAGCTGGCGGCCCTGTGCAAGGCCGGCGGCGATCCGCTGCGGCTGAATGTATTGCGCGCCCTGGCCAACGACTCGTTCGGCGTACTGGAACTGGCGCAGATTTTCGGTATCGGCCAGTCCGGCATGAGCCATCACCTTAAAGTGCTGGCACAGGCGGATCTGGTGGCCACTCGCCGTGAAGGCAACGCGGTGTTCTATCGCCGCGCCCTGCCCCACACCGAGTTGCTGGGTGGCAAGTTGCATGCGGCATTGTTAGAAGAAGTCGACAATCTGGCGCTGCCAGCCGACGTGGAAACCCGGATCGCACAGGTCCACGGGCAACGCGCGGCCAACAGCCAGGACTTTTTCGCCCGGATCGCGGAGAAATTCCGCGCCCAGCAGGATTTGATTGCCGGCCTGCCGCAGTACCGTGAAAGCGTGCTGGCCCTGCTCGACAAACTGAATTTCGATGGCGCAGCCACGGCCATTGAAGTCGGCCCCGGCGATGGAGCTTTCCTGCCGGAACTGGCGCGCCGCTTCGGCACCGTAACCGCACTGGACAACAGCGCGGCGATGCTCGAACTGGCCCGCCAGGTATGTGAACGTGAACAGCTGGCTAACGTCAGCCTGCAATTGGCCGATGCATTGAATGGCGTGAGCCTTCAGGCCGATTGCGTGGTGTTGAACATGGTGTTGCACCATTTCGCCGCGCCGGCCGAAGCGCTCAAGCACATGGCCAGCCTGCTGCAACCGGGCGGTAGCCTGCTCGTGACAGAGTTATGTAGCCACAACCAGAGTTGGGCCAGGGAGGCCTGCGGTGATCTGTGGTTGGGGTTTGAACAGGACGATCTGGCCCGTTGGGCCACCGCTGCGGGACTCGTTCCCGGGGAAAGCCTCTATGTAGGCTTACGTAATGGTTTCCAGATCCAGGTTCGCCATTTTCAGCGACCGGCTGGCGACACTCACCATCGGTAAATTCAGGAAAACATCGAGATGAGCGAATACTCCCTCTTCACCTCCGAGTCCGTGTCTGAAGGACATCCGGACAAAATCGCCGACCAGATTTCCGATGCAGTGCTGGACGCCATCATCGCCCAGGACAAGCACGCACGCGTTGCGGTGGAAACCCTGGTCAAGACAGGCGTGGCCATCGTTGCCGGTGAAGTGACCACCAGCGCCTGGGTTGACCTGGAGCAGATCGTTCGTGACGTGATCTGCGACATCGGCTACACCAGCTCCGACGTCGGCTTCGACGGCGCTACCTGCGGCGTGATGAACATCATCGGCAAGCAGTCCCCTGACATCAACCAGGGTGTTGACCGTGCCAAGCCTGAAGATCAGGGCGCCGGCGACCAGGGCCTGATGTTCGGCTACGCCAGCAACGAAACCGACGTGCTGATGCCGGCCCCGATCACCTTCTCGCACCAGCTGGTACAGCGTCAGGCCGAAGCCCGTAAATCGGGTCTGCTGCCTTGGCTGCGTCCGGACGCCAAGTCGCAAGTGACCTGCCGTTACGAAGGCGGCAAGGTTGTCGGTATCGACGCGGTGGTTCTGTCGACCCAGCACAACCCTGAAGTGTCGTACAACGACCTGCGCGAAGGCGTGATGGAGCTGATCGTCAAGCACGTGCTGCCTGCCGAACTGCTGAGCAAGGACACCCAGTTCCACATCAACCCGACCGGCCAGTTCATCATTGGCGGCCCGGTAGGTGACTGCGGTCTGACCGGTCGCAAGATCATCGTCGACAGCTACGGCGGCATGGCCCGTCACGGCGGCGGCGCGTTCTCCGGCAAGGATCCATCCAAGGTTGACCGTTCGGCGGCCTACGCTGGCCGTTACGTTGCCAAGAACATCGTGGCGGCCGGCCTGGCCGAGCGTTGCGAGATTCAGGTTTCCTACGCGATCGGCGTGGCCCAGCCTACCTCGATCTCGCTGAACACCTTCGGCACCGGCAAGATCAGCGATGACAAGATCATCAAACTGGTCCGCGAAGTGTTCGACCTGCGTCCATACGCGATCACCACCATGCTGGATCTGCTGCACCCGATGTACCAGGAAACCGCAGCCTACGGCCACTTCGGTCGTGCTCCGCAGACCAAGACCGTTGGCGAAGACACCTTCTCCACGTTCACCTGGGAAAAAACCGACCGCGCCGACGCTCTGCGTTCCGCTGCCGGCCTGTAATTTTCCTGGTGGTACAAGAAGCCCCGCACGGTTCGCCGTGCGGGGCTTTTTCATTCGTACCCTGTGGGAGCGAGCTTGCTCGCGAAGAGGCCCGAGTCAACAACATCACATCCGGATCGGAAACAGCTCGCAAAACACCCACCTCTCCCAACAACAAATCCTCGCCTAGCCTTCAAGCATCTCCCTGAGCAAGGACGCTCACGATGCTTGCCACACTGCGCCTGTTTTTGTTTTTCCTGCCGGTTTTCCACCTCAACGCCTTCGCTGGCGACTGCCCCGACTGGGCCGCCGCCCGGGCATCGAGCGAAGTCGCCGCCCTGCAACAACAGATCGATCGCTGGGACGACGCCTATCATCGCGAAGGCCGCTCGGTGATCGCCGATGAGCTCTACGATCAGTCCCGCCTGCGCCTGAACCAATGGCGCCAGTGCTTCAAACTTCCTTCACCGCCCGAGCCGGTGCGTGCATCAGGCCCGGTTGCGCACCCGGTCGCGCACACCGGCCTGGACAAACTTCATGATGCGGCGAACATCGCCACCTGGCTGCGCGACCGCCAAAACGTCTGGGTACAACCCAAGGTCGATGGCGTGGCGGTGACCCTGATCTATCGCGACGGCCGACTGCATCAGGCGATCAGTCGCGGGGATGGTGTTCGCGGGCAGGACTGGACGGCGTCGGCCAAAAAGATCGGAGCCATTCCGCAACAGCTGACGCAACCGCAGGATCTGCTGGTGCAAGGCGAACTCTACTGGCGCTTGAACGGACACATGCAGGCACGTGCCGGCAGCGCCAACGCCCGCGCCACCGTGGCCGGCCTGCTGGGACGCAAGGATCTCGACGCGGAACACGCCGCCGGCATCGGGCTGTTTGTCTGGGACTGGCCGCAAGGGCCGAAGGACTTGCCGGAGCGAATCGCGGCCCTGACACAATTCGGTTTTCCTACCACGGAGCCCTACACCCAGGCCGTCGCCAGCCTGAACGACGCGCAACACTGGCGCGATCACTGGTATCGCTCGCCATTGCCATTCGCCACGGACGGCGTGGTTCTGCGCCAGAGCCTGCGACCGCCCGCCGAGCGCTGGCAGGCTCGTCCGCCCTACTGGGCTGTCGCCTGGAAATACCCGTTCGCCCAGGCACTGGCCGATGTGCGCAAGGTGAACTTCAAGGTCGGCCGTACCGGGCGCATCACGCCGGTGCTCGAGCTGTCGCCGGTGATGCTCGATGACCGGCAGATCAAACGAGTCAGCGTCAGTTCGCTCAGGCGCTGGCAGGAACTGGACATCCGCCCCGGCGATCAGGTCGCAATCAGCCTGGCCGGGCTGACGATTCCGCGCCTCGACAGCGTGGTACTGCGCAGTACCGAACGCGCGGATCTGAACGTTCCGCTCGCCAGCGACTTTCACGCCCTGAGCTGCTGGCAACCGACGCCGGGCTGCGAAAGCCAGTTCCTCGCACGCCTCACCTGGCTGAGCGGCAAGCAAGGTCTCGCCCTACCGCATGTCGGTCGCGGCACCTGGGAGAAACTTCTGGAAACAGGCCGCCTGAACAGCCTGCTGGATTGGTTGACCCTCGACGGGCCGGAGCTTGCTAACATTGCCGGTCTCGGCGAGCGCAGCAGTGCCCGCCTGCTGCACAGTTTTCACAGCGCCCGCCAACGGCCGTTCCTGCAGTGGCTCAAAGCCCTGGGTTTGCCGCCGACAGGTCAGGCAACACTTGCCGATTCATGGCAGGCGCTGGCACAACGTAATACCGAACAATGGCAGGCAGAAGCCGGGATCGGCCCGGGCCGTGCGGCGCAATTGAGCGCCTTTTTTCGCGACCCGCAGGTACTGGCCCTGAGTAAAACCTTGCAAGCCGCCGGTGTCGACGGCTTCTGAACACGCAATCCCCGGCCCACCGGGAACCCAAGTCCGCCGGAGCGCTCCAACAGCGCAGTGCTTCACCGATACGATTGCCTTTGCACATGGAGCTTTTATGAAATTTCTCGCACCGCTCGCCCTGCTGTCTTTCTGCGCAGTCCTCGCCGCCCCCGTGATGGCAGACGAAGACGCGCCGGGCCTGACCGGTTGTGCCGCCAAGAAGCAGGGCATCATCAATCAGATCGAACAGGCCAAGTCCCGCGGCAACGCCGACCAGCAGGCCGGTCTCGAAACCGCCCTGCGCGAAGTCACGGAACACTGCACCGACGCCGGCCTGAAGAAAGAACGCGAAAACAAGGTGCTCGACGCCAAGCACGAAGTGAGCAAGCGTCAGGCTGATCTGGACAAGGCCATGAAGAAAGGCGATCCGGAGAAGATCGACAAGCGCAAGAACAAGCTCGCCGAATCGCGCAAGGAATTGCAGGACGCGCTGGACGAACTCGACAAGTAAGAGAGCCGGGGATCACAGCCAAAAACCGTGATCCCTTGAACATCAGTGGTCGCGAAACTCTTTATGGCAGGCACTGCAGGCATCTTCGACTTTCTGCACGGCAGGCCCCAGGTTACTGGCTTTGTAGGGTTGAACCTTGCTGGCGATCACCAGTTCACTGGTGGCCGCTTCAAGGGTGCGGGCCATCTCCTGGAAACGGGCCTGTTTCTGCCAGACATCGTCCTTGGCGCTGGTGTGATCCTCTTCGCGCACCTGCGGAAAATGTTTCCACGGCTCATGGGACAACGCATCGAGCTTGACCGCGCCTTCGGCGAATTTCGCTCCGTCGAACGGGATGCGCCCACGCAACATGCCACCCAGGTCTTCACCGGTCTTGAGCATCTGCTTGAAGATCGCCTTGCGCTGACCCAGCGGGGAATTCGGGTCGACACCGCCACAGGCGGACAAGCTCAGACAGGCCAGCAATACAACAGAAATTCTTTTGAGAGTCATGGTGGCTTCAGGTCACGGAAATCGGCGGCCAGTATCCTCGGGTCACCGCCAAACACCAATAGCCCTATTAACAATAAGGGTTGCTTGAGCGCATGGAGCACTTCTGCAACCGGCACAGGAAATTCTCCATGAACAGCCGTTTCAAGGCCTGGCGTCATCCGCTCATCGCTACCCTCCCGCTGCTGGCGATCCTCGCCGGCTGCACCGGTGGCGACAGCGCCAAGCCGAAAACCCACGCCCTGGCCACCTACTCCAGCGCCACCTGGGAAGCCCTGCCGGCGGTGTCCGATAGCGATCTGGTCGCCGGTTTCGGTTCCTGGCGCAGCGCCTGCACCCGGCTCAAGGCTGACCCGGTCTGGGGCCCGACCTGCGCGGCAGCTGCCAACGTGCCGCAGAGCGCTGGCGACATTCGCACCTTCCTCAAGCAGAACCTTGACGTGTTCGGCCTGCGCGCCGAGAACGACAATCCCAACGGCCTGATCACCGGCTACTACGAACCGGTGTACCCCGGCAGCCTGACGCAAACCGCCACCGCCAACGTGCCGGTGTATGGCGTGCCCGAAGACATGATCACTGTGTCGCTGGACAGCATTTACCCGGAGCTGAAAGGCAAGCGTCTGCGCGGACGCCTCGAAGGTCGTGTGCTCAAGCCTTACGACGACGCGGCGACCATCGAGAGCCAGGGCGTCAAGGCGCCGGTCGTGGCGTGGCTGACCGATCCGATGAACCTGCAATTCCTGCAGATTCAGGGTTCGGGGCGGATCCAGACCGAGGACGGTCGCCAGCTGCGCATCGCCTATGCCGACCAGAACGGTCACCCGTACCGACCGATCGGCCGCTGGCTGGTGGAACAGGGTGAGCTGAAAAAAGAAGAGGTGACCATGGGCGCGATCAGCAACTGGGCCAAGGCCAACCCGTCGCGCATTCCGGAACTGCTGGCGAGCAATCCGAGCTACGTGTTCTTCACCCGCAACCCGGACAGCAACGAAGGCCCGCGCGGTTCGCTGAATGTGCCGCTGACCGCTGGTTACAGCGCGGCGGTGGACCGCAAGGTCATTCCGCTGGGCAGCCTGCTGTGGCTGTCGACCACCCGCCCGGACGGCACGCCGTTGGTACGCCCGGTTGCGGCACAGGACACCGGCGGCGCGATTGCCGGCGAAGTTCGTGCGGATCTGTTCTGGGGCACCGGTGATGCCGCCGGACAATTGGCCGGCGACATGAAGCAGCAAGGGCAGATCTGGATGCTCTGGCCGAAAGGTGCGGCGTTGCCGCAAGTGCCCCAAGTCGCCGACACGGTGAAGGACAAACCTTGAGCGCCTCGGCGCTTGAGCTATCGCCTTCGCGGGCAAGTCGAATCGTCGCACCGCCGCTCCCACAGGTATCAATAGCGAGCACAAATCCTGTGTGCACCAGAGAACCCTGTGGGAGCGGGCTTGCTCCGGGCGGCGATCCGACGAAGAGGCCAGTAGCAGCGCTCAAGAATCAGACAGACACAAAGAAGAACGAAGCAATCAGCACCATCCCGACGAACCAGACCAACGAGCGCAAAGCCGCCCAGTCCGCCAGATAGCAAATGATGTAGAGCAGGCGACTGGTGATGAACAGCACCGCCAGCACATTGACCGTCACCAGCTCTGCCGTGCCCACCAGGTGCGCGACGATCACCGCCGCCGCAAACGCCGGCGTCACTTCAAAACTGTTCAGCTGCGCCGCATGGGCACGGCGCGCCACACCATCCACGCTGTCCAGAAAGTCCCGGGGATCATGATTGTCCCGCAGTCTGAAACCACCCGAGGCCTTGGCCACGACGGTGCACAGATAGGGCAGAAAGATCGCGATCAACACACACCACAAAGCCACCGTCATAACGCTGTCCTTCTTTCAAGTTTTAGAGTTGCCGGGCGGTCAGAGCTTCATCACCAACATGCCGATCAGCACCAGCCCACAGGCTAAGAGCCGCGGCCGGCCGAAAGGTTCTTTCAGGTAACGCATGCCGAACAGCACCACCAGGATCACGCTGATTTCACGCAACGCCGCCGCTTCGGCAATCGAGCCCAACTGCATCGCCCACAGCACCAGAGCGTAGCTGAACAACACGCAGAATCCGACCGCCAGCCCCAGCTTCCATTGCTCGCGCCAGAACAGTTTGAACGCCGGCCTTTTCGCTACCCCCGCCAGCAACGGGAATGGCCAGGCACTGAGCAGCGTGACCCAGACCAGGTAATCCAGCGGATGCGACCAGCGCCGCAATGCCTGACCATCGATGTAGGTGTAGCAACCGATGCACAAGCCGATCAGCGCCACTACCGGCAGCATCGCCCACGGCAAATGTTTCCCGCCGCCGCCCTGCCAGAGCAGGCAAGCCATGCCCAGCGGGATCAGCAGGATCCCGAAGATTTGCTGGGTGGTCAGCACCTCGCCGGCGAAGATCAGGGTCAGCGCCAGTACCACCAGCGGCGACAGTCCGCGCATCAACGGATAGACCAGCCCCAGGTCGCCAACCCGATAGGCCTGGATCAACAGATAGCGATAAAGCAGCTCGAACGCCGCCGACGCCAGAATCCACGGCCAGATTTCCGCCGGCGGCAGGCTGATGAAAGGCATCGCCAGCACCACGAACAACAGCGCCACGCTGTCCATGCAGGCCACCACCAGCAGCCGTTCGGCGCTGAACTTGATCAACGTGTTCCACGCTGCGTGCAACAGCGCCGCCACCAACACCAGAGCTGTCGCCAGCACGTGCCACTCCTTTGTTCTTGTTGTTGAACCTGAGCCAATTAGTCAGATTATTGATTCGCGATGTGTCAGCAGCTGTTTATACTGCAAGCGACCACGCCGCACTCAGTTGCGCACAGACAAATTCCAATAATTCCTGCCTGCCCCGTTCTCGTCCGAGACCGGTCGCCGGCCTGCGTATGCCTGATCAAAGCGTCAAGACTACCGACAGAGACCTTGCGCATGCCACTCGCCTTGCTTGCACTCGCTGTTGCCGCTTTTGGCATCGGCACCACTGAATTCGTCATCATGGGCCTGCTGCCCGATGTCGCCCGCGACCTCGCGGTGAGCATTCCCCACGCCGGCCTGTTGATCACCGGCTACGCCCTGGGCGTAGTGTTCGGTGCGCCGATCCTGGCGATCGGCACCGCCAACATGCCGCGCAAGGCCACGCTGCTGGGCATGACGCTGATGTTCATCCTCGGCAACGTGCTGTGCGCGCTGGCGCCGAACTACGCAACGTTGATGGCGGCGCGGGTCGTAACCGCACTGTGCCACGGCGCGTTCTTCGGCATCGGTTCGGTAGTGGCCGCCGGGCTGGTCGCGCCGAACAAACGGGCGCAGGCGATTGCCATGATGTTCACCGGCCTGACCCTGGCCAACGTCCTTGGCGTACCGCTGGGCACGGCACTCGGTCAGTACGCCGGCTGGCGCTCGACCTTCTGGGCGGTCTCGGTGATCGGTGTGATCGCGGCCCTCGCCCAATGGCTGTGGTTGCCGAAACACATCCCGATGGACAAGGCCAACCTCGCCAGCGAGTTCAAGGTGCTGGGCAAGGTCAACGTGTTGCTGGCGCTGGGCATGAGCGTTCTGGCCTCCACCAGTCTGTTCAGCGTGTTCACCTACATCGCGCCGATTCTGCAGGACATCACCGGCGTCAGCCCTCACGGATTGACCGTGATGCTGCTGTTGTTCGGCGTCGGCCTGACCGGCGGCAGCATGCTCGGCGGGCGCCTGGCCGACAGTCGTCTGCTGCCGTCGCTGGTGGGTGTCGCGCTGACGGTGGTGGTGATTCTGGCGGCGTTCAGCCAGACCAGTCGCTCGGTGGTTCCCGCGGCGATCACGCTGGTGCTGTGGGGAATTTTTGCCTTCGCCCTGTGCCCGATCCTGCAACTGCTGATCATCGATCAGGCGCATGAAGCACCGAACCTAGGCTCGACCCTGAACCAGAGCGCGTTCAACCTCGGCAATGCCGCCGGCGCGTGGATCGGTGGACTGGTAGTAGCCAGCGGCGCGGATCTGGCGGACTTGCCGTGGACCGGCGCGCTGGTGGGCGTGCTAACGGTGCTGACGGCGCTGTTTTTCATCTACCTGCAACGTCGGGGTGTCGCTGCGGTCAATGTGTCCGGCTGATTTTCCCGGGGGACACAATTGTGTCCCCACCCGGCGTCAGCCCATCCAACCCTTGCGTCCATGAACGGGCGCGATGTCTTTCCACCCCCATCCAAAGGACCCCGGATGCTTGAACTCGTCGCCGCTTTCATCTGCCTCACCACCCTCCTCACCTTTGTGAACTTCCGCTTCATCGGCCTGCCCCCAACCATCGGCGTGATGGTTACCGCACTGATGTTTTCCCTGTTGCTGCAAGGCCTGAGCCTGCTCGGTTACCCCGGTCTCGAAGAGCGCGTACAGCAACTGATCGGCCAGATCGACTTCGGCGATCTGCTGATGAACTGGATGCTCTCGTTCCTGCTGTTCGCCGGTGCGTTGCACGTGAACCTCAACGACCTGCGCAGCTACCGCTGGCCCATCGGCCTGCTGGCGACCTTCGGCGTACTGATCGCCACCGCCGTGATCGGCAGCCTCGCCTACTACATTTTTGCCCTGTTCGGCTGGCACGTGAGCTTCCTTTACTGCCTGTTGTTCGGCGCGCTGATTTCCCCGACCGACCCGATTGCGGTACTCGGCGTGCTGCGTACGGCCAACGCCTCGAAGCCGCTGAAGACCACCATCGTCGGCGAATCGCTGTTCAACGACGGCACCGCCGTGGTGGTGTTCACTGTGTTGCTGGGCATCGCGCAACTGGGCGAAACCCCGACCGTCGGCGCCACGGCCATGCTGTTTGCCCATGAAGCCATCGGCGGCGTGCTGTTCGGCGGGCTGATCGGTTATCTGGTGTACCTGATGATCAAGAGCATCGAGCAGCACCAGATCGAAGTCATGCTGACCCTGGCGCTGGTGATCGGCGGTTCGGCGATGGCTACCGAACTGCACGTCTCGGCGCCGATTGCGATGGTGGTCGCCGGTCTGATCATCGGTAACCTCGGTCGCAACCTGGCGATGAACGACATGACCCGCAAATACCTGGACGGTTTCTGGGAATTGCTCGACGACATGCTCAACGCCCTGCTGTTCGCGCTGATCGGGATGGAGCTGTTGCTGCTGCCGTTCAACTGGCTGCACGTGGCGGCGGCAAGCCTGCTGGCGCTGGCGATTCTGCTGTCGCGCCTGCTCACCGTGGCCCCGGCCATCGTCTTGCTGCGGCGCTGGCGCACCGTGCCGCGCGGCACTATCCGGATTCTGACCTGGGGTGGTTTGCGCGGCGGTGTGTCGGTGGCACTGGCCCTGGCCCTGCCGTTGGGCCCGGAGCGCGATCTGCTGCTGAGCATCACCTACATCGTGGTGCTGTCATCGATCCTGTTGCAGGGCCTGACCATCGGCAAACTGGTCAAGCACGCAACGCGCGACGAGCCGGCGAGCGCTGCCGAGCCCGTGCACCACTGATCATTTCTTGATCTGCTGCGGATCGGGCTTTTCGGCCTGATCCGCAGACTCTTTCGGCCCGTCCGTTTCTTTCGGAGCTCCGCTTTCACTGCGAATCTGCGCATGACTGATCAGGGCGAAGATGAAACTGCCGCCGATGATGTTCCCCGCCAGGGTCGGCCCGGCAAACACCGCCCAGAAGTCACTCCACGGCAACTCGCCGGCAAACACCAGATACGACACCTCCGCCGACCCCACCACGATGTGAGTGAAATCGCCCAGTGCCATCAGATAGGTGATGAGGATGATGATCCACATCTTCGCGCTCTCCATGGACGGAATCATCCAGACCATGGTGGCGATCATCCAGCCCGAGACAATGCCCTTGGCGAACATCTGACTCGCATGGTTTTCCATGACCTTGCGGCCGATTTCGAGGAAGGCTACGTCAGTCTTGCTGTCGAAGATCGGCAGTTCGAGCATCACGTAGGCCACCAGAATCGTCCCGCACAGGTTGCCGAACAGCACCACCGTCCAGAGCCGGATCAACCGGCCGAAATTGGCCAGGGTCGGTTTGGTCATCACCGGCAGCACAGCAGTCAGGGTGTTTTCGGTGAACAGTTGCTGGCGGGCGAGGATCACCGCGAGAAAGCCTGCGCAGTAGCCGAAGCTGGCAATCACCTTGAATTCGTCGCCCTCGGGCAGACGCGAGTTGAGCAGGCCCATGCCCATCAGCGACAGGCCCATGGTCAGCCCGGCCGCGAGCGCCGACCACCACAACGCGGCGATGCTGCGCTCCAGTTCCTGGTCGCCCTGTTTGCGGATGATTTCATGCAGAACCGCCGCGCGGGGCGGCTGGTTTTTCTCGACTTCGTGCTGTTCCTTGGCCGAGAGATCGGGGGTCTTGCCGTCTGTTGGTGTGGTCATGGCGGGAAACCGGTGGCGGGGTCATAAGGCTACGACACGCGCCGCTCGGCTTCCGTTCGCCGGTGTGACGCGATTACTCGGTAACGGGCACGTCATCCTTGAACTGGTCTTTGACATACCTGATCTCGGTTCGCCCGTGCGGCGCCGGCAAGCCGTCTTCGCCGAGGTTGACGAAGACCATTTTCTCGACGGTCAGGATGCTCTTGCGGGTGATCTTGTTGCGCACTTCACAGGTCAGGGTGATCGAGGTGCGGCCGAACTCGGTGGCGGTGATGCCCAGTTCGATGATGTCGCCCTGGCGCGAGGCGCTGACGAAGTTGATTTCGGAAATGTACTTGGTCACCACGCGCTGGTTGCCCAGTTGCACGATGGCGTAGATCGCCGCTTCTTCGTCGATCCAGCGCAGCAGGCTGCCGCCGAACAGGGTGCCGTTGGGGTTGAGGTCTTCGGGTTTTACCCACTTGCGGGTGTGGAAATTCATCTTCACTCCTGAGCGTCTTGCCGAATGATGGCGCCATCTTGGCAGACTGAGCGGTCATGCTCCATGAGGCATCTACTATGGTCGCGATTGGCGATCTTCATCTGGCCGACAGAAACCCTTTGGAAGATCAGTCTAGACGGCTATAATCGCCCCCGTTTCAAAACGGTAACCTTCACTTGGTACCGTTTTCCCGCCACCTGTCCGAGGGGCGCTGCAGCAGGTTCAACCTGTCAGGCTCGGATGGGGCGTTGACCGGCTGAGGCCGGACACTAAACGCACAACGGCGCCCATTCGCATACATTACGAATGGAGGCTCTTCATGAGCGCTGTTATCACGCCTGCAGATTTTAACGATTACAAAGTTGCCGACATGTCCCTGGCTGCCTGGGGTCGTCGCGAAACCATCATCGCCGAGTCGGAAATGCCGGCCCTGATGGGTCTGCGTCGCAAGTACGCTTCCGAGCAGCCTTTGAAAGGCGCAAAAATCCTCGGCTGCATCCACATGACCATTCAGACCGCCGTGCTGATCGAAACCCTGGTTGCCCTGGGTGCCGAAGTGCGCTGGTCGTCCTGCAACATCTTCTCGACTCAGGATCAGGCCGCCGCTTCCATCGCCGCTGCCGGCATCCCGGTTTTCGCCTGGAAAGGCGAGACTGAAGAAGAGTACGAGTGGTGCCTGGAGCAGACCATCCTGAAAGATGGCCAGCCATGGGACGCCAACATGATCCTCGACGACGGCGGCGACCTGACCGAGCTGCTGCACAAGAAATACCCACAGGTTCTGGACCGTGTTCACGGCGTGACCGAAGAAACCACCACCGGCGTGCACCGTCTGCTGGACATGCTGGCCAAGGGCGAGCTGAAGATCCCGGCCATCAACGTCAACGACTCGGTGACCAAGTCCAAGAACGACAACAAGTACGGCTGCCGTCACAGCCTGAACGATGCGATCAAGCGTGGTACCGACCACCTGCTATCCGGCAAGCAAGCGCTGGTCATCGGTTACGGTGACGTGGGCAAGGGCTCGGCCCAGTCCCTGCGTCAGGAAGGCATGATCGTCAAAGTCTCCGAAGTCGACCCGATCTGCGCCATGCAAGCCTGCATGGACGGTTTCGAACTGGTTTCGCCGTTCATCGACGGTATCAACGACGGCACCGAAGCGAGCATCGACAAAGCGCTGCTGGGCAAGATCGACCTGATCGTGACCACCACCGGTAACGTCAACGTTTGCGACGCAAACATGCTCAAAGCCCTGAAGAAGCGCGCCGTTGTCTGCAACATCGGTCACTTCGACAATGAAATCGACACCGCTTTCATGCGCAAGAACTGGGCATGGGAAGAAGTGAAGCCACAGGTACACAAGATCCACCGTACCGGCGCTGGCTCGTTCGATCCACAGAACGACGACTACCTGATCCTGCTGGCCGAAGGCCGTCTGGTGAACCTGGGCAACGCTACCGGTCACCCAAGCCGCATCATGGACGGTTCGTTCGCCAACCAGGTTCTGGCGCAGATCTTCCTGTTCGGCCAAAAGTACGCCGACCTGTCGCCAGCCCAGAAAGCCGAGCGCCTGACCGTTGAAGTTCTGCCGAAGAAACTCGACGAAGAAGTGGCCCTGGAAATGGTTCGCGGCTTCGGCGGCGTGGTCACTCAACTGACCAAGCAACAGGCTGACTACATCGGCGTGACCGTCGAAGGCCCGTTCAAGCCGCACGCTTACCGCTACTAAGAGCAGCTGCGAGCTTCAAGCTTCAAGCGGCAAGCAAGGTCAAAAGCCGGACTTGCCGTACGAAGCTTGAAAGCTCTGCCCCTATTTCAAAACAGTTTCAGGCAGCCGGTTTCACGCTCGATAGATCAGCGCACCACCGCTTCTCTCGCAGCTTGTAGCTTGCCGCTCGTAACTGGAGGCTTCCTCCATGTCCCAAGACCGTCGCTACAGCTTCGAGTTCTTCCCGACCAAGACCGATGCTGGGCATGAAAAACTGCTCGCCACTGCCCGTCAGCTGGCCACCTACAACCCTGACTTCTTTTCCTGCACCTACGGCGCGGGCGGTTCGACCCGTGACCGCACGCTGAACACCGTTCTGCAGCTGGAGAGCGAAGTCAAAATCCCCGCCGCACCGCACCTGTCGTGCGTCGGCGACAGCAAGGACGACCTGCGCGGCCTGCTGAACGAGTACAAGGCTGCCGGCATCAAGCGCATCGTCGCCCTGCGCGGTGACCTGCCGTCCGGCATGGGCATGACCAGCGGCGAGCTGCGTCACGCCAATGAACTGGTTGAATTCATTCGTGAAGAAACCGGCAATCATTTCCACATCGAAGTCGCCGCCTACCCGGAGATGCATCCACAGGCGCGCAACTACGAAGACGATCTCGCCAACTTCGTGCGCAAGGCCCGTGCCGGCGCCGACAGCGCGATCACCCAGTACTTCTTCAACGCCGACAGCTACTTCTACTTCGTCGACCGTTTGCAGGCGCTGGGCGTGGACATTCCGGTGGTGCCGGGGATCATGCCGATCACCAACTACAGCAAACTCGCGCGTTTCTCCGATGCCTGCGGTGCGGAAATCCCGCGCTGGATCCGCAAGCAGCTGGAAGCCTACGGCGATGACAGCCAGAGCATTCAGCGCTTCGGTGAGCAAGTTGTCACCGATATGTGCGAACGCCTGCTGCAAGGCGGCGCGCCCGGCCTGCACTTCTATTCCATGAACCAGGCCGAACCGAGCCTGGCAATCTGGAACAACCTGAAGCTGCCGCGCTAAAAAGACGTAAACGCAGAACCAGAAGATCGCAGCCACGACAGTGCCTACAGCGCTTTCGCCGCTGCGATCTTTTGCTTTTAACGCCCGAAACAGAGCTTCTGCGGCCACTTTCTGGCTCTTTCCGGTTTCTCGTCGTAATCTCAAGCCATGCCTTTGATCACGCAGTTATTCGCCGTGCTGGTTTTTGCTTGCCTGAGCTTTGCCGCTCGGGGCGAGAAGCTGCGTATCGTCACCGAACCGTGGGCGCCGTACGTCTATGAACAAGACGGCAAGAACCTCGGCCTGGACTACGAAACCACCGCCATCGTGTTCAAGCGTTTGGGCATCGAAGTCGAATGGCAGTTTTTGCCGTGGAAACGCTGCCTGTCGATGCTCGAAACCGGCCAGGCCGACGGCGCGCTGGATATCTTTCACAGCGACGAGCGCGACGCCACCCTGCTCTACCCGAGCGAACCGTTGTCGGACGTCGAATTCGTGATGTTCTATGCCAACGACCGCCCGCACCCTTTTCGCAGCCTCGAAGACCTCAAGGGTCTGACCATCGGCACCTCACCGGGCTATCTGTACAGCCCCGACTTTCGCGAATCGACCCTGTTCACTCGGGAACCGGCCCCGACCCACGAAGCCAACTTCGGCAAACTGGTGCGCGGGCGCATCGACCTGCTGATCACCGATCGCCGCGTGGGTCAGCATTTGCTCGATGAACTGGGCATTCGCGACAAGATCACTGAGAACCCGACCGTCATCAGCCGCCAGAGCCAGTTTCTGGCCGTGCGGCGCAACGCCGGGATGGATTTGCTGGTGCAGCGCTTCGGTGCCGAGCTCAAGCGTTTCAAGCGCGAACCGGCCTATACCGAGCTCAGTGCCCGCTACGGCGCGGCCCCCGCCCTGACGGCGCCACTGGGCACCGCCACCGCCAGCGGCAAAACCGTTGAGCAGCAGGAAAGCGGCGCGCAGTGATTGCTCTGTTATACTCCGGCGTTCCCGCCAGGCTCACGCCCGGACGCCCGGAACCGTAACAGGCCTCCCGACCCGCTACAGCGCAGCTTTTCAGCCCGCGCGAGCGCTCCGGACGTGCCTTCGGAACCGCAGCAGGACCGGACGGGATTGCGTCCTCTTAAACGCCATTCGCGCCAGGCAAGACTCCCATTGGGCCAAGCCCTAACTAAAACAGGATTACTCATGTCCTTTGCTTCCCTCGGTCTCTCCGAGGCTTTGGTCCGCGCTATCGAAGACGCGGGCTATACCGAGCCTACTCCGGTGCAACAGCGGGCCATTCCCGCCGTGTTGCAAGGTCGCGACCTGATGGTTGCGGCTCAGACAGGTACTGGTAAAACCGGCGGTTTCGCCCTTCCGATCCTGGAGCGGCTGTTCCCCAACGGTCACCCGGACAAATCCCAGCGTCACGGCCCGCGCCAACCGCGCGTGCTGGTGCTGACCCCTACCCGCGAACTCGCGGCGCAGGTTCACGACAGTTTCAAGATCTACGCCCGTGACCTGAAATTCGTCAGCGCGTGCATCTTCGGCGGCGTCGGCATGAATCCGCAGGTTCAGGCCATGTCCCGTGGCGTTGACGTTCTGGTGGCGTGCCCCGGTCGTCTGCTCGACCTGTGCGGCCAGGGCAGTGTCGATCTGTCCCATGTCGAAATCCTCGTGCTCGACGAAGCCGACCGCATGCTCGACATGGGCTTCGTCCACGACGTGAAGAAAGTCCTCGCCCGTCTGCCGGCCAAGCGCCAGAACCTGCTGTTCTCGGCGACCTTCTCCAAAGACATCACGGATCTTGCCGGCAAACTGCTGCACAACCCGGAACGCATCGAAGTGACGCCGCCGAACACCACGGTCGAGCGCATCGAACAACGCGTCTTCCGTCTGCCGGCCAGCCACAAGCGTGCGCTGCTGGCCCACCTGATCACCGCTGGCGCGTGGGAACAGGTGCTGGTGTTCACCCGCACCAAGCACGGCGCCAACCGTCTGGCCGAGTACCTGGACAAACACGGCCTGCCGGCTGTGGCGATCCACGGCAACAAGAGCCAGAACGCCCGCACCAAAGCCCTGGCCGACTTCAAGGCCGGTGAAGTGCGCATTCTGGTTGCCACCGACATCGCGGCACGCGGTCTGGACATCGACCAGTTGCCACACGTGGTCAACTTCGAACTGCCGAACGTCGATGAAGACTACGTCCACCGTATCGGCCGTACCGGCCGGGCCGGTCGTTCGGGCGAGGCGATCTCGCTGGTCGCACCGGACGAAGAAAAACTGCTGAAAAGCATCGAGCGCATGACCAAGCAGAAAATCGCCGACGGCGACCTGATGGGCTTCGATGCCAGTACCATCGAGGCCGAGAAGCCTGAAGTTCGCGAGCGTCCGGACATGCGCAACCCGCGCAATGCCCGCGGCCCAAGCGGTGACGGCCCGAATGGCGGCGGCGGTGGCGGCGGTCGTAAAGACAAAGGCAAAGACAAGGGCAAGGAAAAACCGGCCGGCGAACGTGGCGAGCGTCCAGCCCGTCAACAGAAGCCGCGCGAAGGCACCCCGGCCCGCGAACAACGCCAGCCAAGCCAGCCGCCACGCGCCGCTGCTGATCGCGCTCCGGACGAGTTCCTCGACGACGATATCGATAACTTCGGTAACCGCGTCGACTACGTGCCGAAGCAGGCTCCGACCGGTGGTCGCAACCGTCGTCCAGGCGCTCCGGCGCAAGGCGCAGGTTCAGGCGCACCCCGCGGCGGTCAGTCGCAAGGTCGCCAGAACGGCCCGCGTAACAGCAACGGCTCGAGCACCGGCACGCCGCCAGGCAAACGCAGTGGCCCACGCAACGGTGCACCGCGTGACGGCCAAGGTCGCCGCGACGAAAACTCGCGCAACCGCCGCCCGGCCCGTGATGATCAGCAACGCGCTGAACCGGCCGTGCAGAACCCGCGCAGCAGCGGGCCGAAGATCATGCACAAGGAATCGAAAGCCGACCGCTTCCCGACGCCTGAGCAACTGGATCAACTGCCAAGCCGTCCACGCGGTGAAAAACCGGCCTTGCTGACCCGCAATCGCTGAGTTTTCGACTGCAATGAAAAATGCCCCGGCCTGAAAACCGGGGCATTTTTTGTGCGCCGCTGAAACGAAAGTGGCGGCAGGCAATAAAAAACGCCCCCGATCGCAAGACCGGGGGCGTTTTTGTATGGCCGGCGAAAATTACTTCGCTTTGACACCTTCGAACGAGATGTACAGGTCGACTTTGTCAGACTGTGGACCCAGGTCCATCATCTTGCCGAAATCAGAACGCTTGATGCTGGTAGTGCCTTCGAAGCCCGCACGGTAGCCGCCCCATGGATCCTTGCCTTCACCCAGGAAAGTGGCCTTGACCACGATCGGCTTGGTCACGCCGTGCAGGGTCAGGTCACCGGTCACGTCGGCAGTGTCTTTGCCATCGGCGTTCTTGCCGGTGGACTTGACGCTGGTGGAGACGAACTTGGCATCAGCGTATTTGCCCACGTCCAGGAAGTCTTTGCTGGAGATGTGCTTGTCACGCTCGGCGTGGTTGGTGAACACGCTGGCGGTCTTCACGTCGAACTCGATCTTGCTGTCTTCAGGCTTGGCGGCGTCGAAGCTGAACTTGCCGCTGATGTCCTTGAAGGTACCGGTGATGTAGCTGTAGCCCAGGTGGCTGATCTTGAAGTCGACGAAGGCGTGCTGGCCTTCTTCGTCGACTACGTAGTCAGCGGCCATCACATTGGCGGACAGGACGGCAGAGCCGATTGCCAGAGCGGCCAGAGTCTTTTTCAACATGCTTTGTTTTCCTTTGGAGTCGAGGTGGAACATCAGGCTTTGCGTCCCAGCATTCGTGTCAGGGTCGCATCACGATCGATAAAGTGGTGCTTCAATGCTGCCAACGCATGAAGGCCGGAAAAAATTACCAGCGCCCATGCCAGGTACAGATGAATCACACCGGCGGTATCTGCCTGATCCGGTAGTCCGGAAACCAGTGCAGGAACTTCAAACAGGCCAAACACCGGAATCCCGACACCGTCTGCGGTGGAAATCAGGTAACCGGCAATCATCACGGCGAACAGCGCAAGGTAGAGAAACCCATGGCCGAACTTGGCGCCGATGCGGGTCATGCGGCTGTAGCTCTGGAGCGTTGGCGGCGGTGGGCTGACAAAGCGCCACAACACCCGCAACACCATCACAGCCAACAGCACCAGACCGATGCTCTTGTGCAGATCCGGCGCGTCTTTGCGCCAGGTGCTGTAGTAATCCAGCCCCACCATCCACAGACCCAGCGCGAACAGCCCGAAGACCGCCAGCGCCACACCCCAGTGCATGAAGATGCTGACCCAACCGTAGCGCGAAGAAGAGTTACGTAGCTGCATTGCCCAAATCCTGTGAGAACTGCGAACCAAGACTAGCGAGTTATCTATCGAATTAAAGCGGAAAATTTCGCTTTGAAATATCGAGAAATACGATCAAGAGCTTCTGACCGTCGCGTTAAGGAAAGATTAACCCATAGCAGAATCACACGTCTTAGCGAGAAAAATCATACAAACCCGCCACCCTCTGAGGTAGTCGCTCGTCAGAAATATCCTCAATTCATTTAGGCACTCAAAGCGAGTTGAGTGGGATAGCAGGACTGTATCTATGCGATTTTTTTAACCATCGGAACCAAAAATTCGAAGGGGCTTTCGCATCTGGACCTACGACAGGGTGGCTACTACTCTCAGGTGAGGCAAACGTAAGTCCATCGTCCAGAAGCCGGAACAATGCCTAACGGACCGCAATTCAACACAGGGAAAAAAGATGCGTTTTGACGGCGAACTCGAAGAATTAAAACAAAAATTAAGCTCTCTCCGGCATGCTGGAGAATGGAGAGTCGTCAATCCAAACCAATATCAATTCAGAGCTAATAGTAAGGGGATCATGAATTGGTTCCCCTCAACGGGGAGTATCACATTTCAAGGAAACCCGAGATCCGCCGAACAATTAAGACTACTTGTTGAAGGATTGCTGATCAGCGGCACTGATTCGGAACACCTACACATCGAACGAACCTCGATAGAGGTAGAAGCTGCTTTCGCTGAGTTATCTACAAGCTCGACAGAGACAGGCGCATATTTTCTCGATGACTCCTACTCTGACTCTGAGTTGGTTATCGGTCTGGTTGGGACGATTGGCACCAACTTAAACGAAATTGCAAGGCTCATAAACGAACGCCTGTCTAAATTCAACTACACGACAGAAAGTATAAAAATATCTACAGATATAATCTCTACATTGGGTTCCCCACTTTCAAGCACAGATGAATTTGGCAGGATCAGTTCCTTTATGGAGGAAGGAAACAATCTTAGAAAAAACAGTAAAGACAACTCAATACTTGCTCTCGGGGCTGCTGCCAGGATCAACTTCCTACGAGGAAAGCAAGAGGCCTTGCGCAGAAAAGCTTTTATTATCAACTCACTGAAAAATCCAGCCGAAGTACAAAGACTACGAAAAATATACTCGAACGGTTTTTTCTTGATTGGTGTCCACGCTGACCACACAAGACGACATGACTATCTGACAAAAGAAAAATCGATTCCAGAAGAGCAAGCCTCTAAATTAATCGACAGAGATGCAGATGAACGTGATGACTATGGGCAGCACACGAAAGACACCTATCACCTATCCGACTTCTTCATCGACTACAACGGCAACTCCGACTCATTGAAAAAACAGATATGGCGAGTTTTTGATCTGCTTTTTGGCAAACCCTACGTTACGCCTACATTCGATGAATACGCAATGTTCATGGCCTTCTCAGCCTCACTAAGATCTGCTGATCTTTCTAGGCAGGTGGGTGCGGTTCTAACAAAAGACAGGTGCATCGTCTCGACTGGAGCTAACGATGTACCAAAAGCACACGGAGGGCTGTACTGGCCTGAAGTAGACGACGTTACCCAGGAAATCGTCGACGCAAAGGATGGGCGTGACTACATGAGAGGAGAAGACTCTAACGCCACACAGAAAAAATTGATCATTGACAGCATTCTTGAAGTAATCCCAGAGGAATACAAAGAAAAACTAAAGCCCTTGATCAAGGGCAGCAAAATAAAAGACATCACCGAATATGGAAGAGTTGTTCATGCAGAAATGGAGGCACTTCTTTCAAGCTCAAGATTGGGCATTAGCACATCAGGCAGCGACTTATACTGCACAACGTTTCCCTGCCACAATTGCGCAAAGCATATCGTTGCGGCTGGAATCAAGAGAGTCGTATATGTTGAGCCATACCCGAAAAGCAAGGCACTGGATTTCCACTCAGATTCCATATCACTAAATCAGAGAAGCAACAACGTTGTATTTGCACCGTTTATCGGAGTTGGCCCACGAAGCTTTTTCAACCTATTCTCCACTAATCTCGGTAGTGGCTATCCAGTAACCAGAAAATCCGAGGATGGTCAGGCTCTTGACTGGAATGAGTCCGATGCTAAATTACGCACCCAAATGCTGCCTTGCTCGTACATTGAACGCGAAACCATAGCTGCAACCCTCCTATCAAGGTACCTAGAGGAAAGCCAAAATGACGCCCACTAAAGAAGAGTTTCTCAACCATTTAGCGGAATCTCGCCGTACTGTTGAGCAATGGCCTTCTTGGAAGCAAGAGGCACTCAAAGCATCTCCTCAGCAGCATTCTTCTTCATCAGCTCCATCTGCTCAGCACAAAGAAAAGCGCTGAACTGTCTCCTCGGCTCTTATCCGATGGAGCTTGAAGCCCAACCTAGGGCAGATTAACCAAAATGGTTGATCCATAAAAAAGCGCGGCCTGAAAGCCGCGCTTTTTCATTCACCGCAAAGCCTTACTGCGCTTTGGTCTCGGTGCTTGCCGCCGGTTTGGCCGCTGGCTTCTTCGCCGGCTCAGCCTTTTTCACTGCAGGTTTGGCGGGGGCTTTTTTCGCCTCGGCCTTCGCCGCAGGTTTCTTCGCTGCTGGCTTGGCTGCCGCTTTTTTCGCCGGCTCGGCTTTCACCGGGGTCGCTGGCTTCGGTGCTTCCACCGGAGCTGGCGCAGGAGCCGGGGTCGGGGTCGGGGTCGGGGTCGGTGCAGGCGCTGGAGCGGCTGGAGCGGGTGCCGGCTCTGGTGCTTTCACTGGCTCTGGCTTCTTGTCGTCGTCCGAACCGCCGAACAGGTTGGTGAAGAAGTTGCCTTTCTTTGCCGCTACTGCCGCGCCCGCACCCGCTGCTGCGGCGGTGGCCGCTGCCGGGCCGACCTTGACCGGTTCGAAGGATTTGCCCGCCGCCAGGTCTTCAACCTGACTGGCCGCGCGCTGGCCGGTGCGCAGTGCGCCTTCCAGGGTGCCCGGGTACAAGGTGTCGGTGTGTTCACCGGCAAACGCTACGCGCTGCAGCGGACGCTCCCACAGGCGCCAGAATTTGCTGATCTGGCCAGGGCCGAAGGCGAGGTAGGAACCGCCGGTCGACGGGTCGGTGCTGTAGCGACGGATTTCATAACCGGTGAATGCGCCACGGGCCTGTGGATAAAACGCGTGCAGACGGATCAGCACCTGATCGACCATCTGCTTGTCGCCGAAGGCCTGCATGACGCGAGCGTTGTCGCCGGACAGGTTGATCACCACGTTGGCGCCGCCCTTCAGGGCCGGCTCGATCCACAACATGCCAAGGCCGGTGTTGCTGTAGATCTCGCCGGACATCCGCGCCTTGCTTTCCCACACCGGCGTCTTGAACTTCAGCATGATCTGGTCACGCCAGCCGTAGTTGGTGCCCTTGATCGCAGCCAAGTGCTGGGCGTCCAGCGCCGGGGTCAGCTGGATCTTGTTGAGGGCGCGCAACGGCACCGCCAGCACTACATAATCGGCCTGGTAGCCGACGCTGCCGACCTTGACGGTTACGCCGTCCTTGTCCTGAGTGATGGCAGATACTGGCGAGTTGGTCTTGATGGTTTTCAGCTGCTTGACGAAGGCCTGGGCCAGCACCGGGCTGCCACCGACCAGACGCGAAGCGCGCAGGTCACGGTCGGACACGCCGCGGTACACCCGGCTCTGCTGCGCAAAGTACAGCAGCGACAGGCGCGAAGGCTCGTCGTAGTGGGTGCGGATATCCTGGTTGATCAACTGACGCGCGGTGGCCGGCAGGTTCTGCTTGTCGAGCCAGCTCGAGACGTTGATCTGGTCGAGGGCGTGCAGAGTGTTGGTCGCCGCCGGGTTTTGCGGATCGTCGATCGAACGCGCCAGATCGTCACGGGTTTTCTCGTAGCGCTTCAACGCTTCGGCCGTGGCAGGTTGTTTGGTGGTCAGGTCGGCGGCGGAGAAATACTCGCCATCGATCAGGTAACCCGGGGTCCGAACGAATTCAGGCGCCGGCGTGGTGCTCAGCTTGAACGTCGAAACGTACTTGTTCAGCACCGGTTGAGTCTTGTCGTTGCCGATCCACTCGCTGGTGGCCATGCCCGAACGACCGCCCAGGCTCGGTTTGGCTTCGAGCAGCGTGACCTGCCAGCCCTTGTTCTGCAGTTCGTAAGCCGCCGTCAGGCCCGACAGGCCGCCGCCGATCACGATTGCGGTTTTATCCTTGGCCAGCGCCGTAACGCTGAACAGCCCCAACACCACCAGCGCACAGGCGCGCAGCCAACCGACAGACATTCAGCGAACTCCGGAAATACACGTAGGAAAAAGCAGTTTTGCGGGTCAGACGACCCAAAGAACCGCGAAGAATACGTCAGCCATCAAAACGCCGCCAGCGACGTCTATCGGCCCATACAAAGTAGCTCAATCGACACAATGGGTTGTTCCGGCGCGACGCATTGCATAGGCTTGCGCGATTGTTTGCCCGCGCCTGACGCGAGCCGCCTCGAGGAGACTGAACATGGGCCTGAACAACCAGTGGATGCAACGCGATCTCGCGGTGCTGTGGCATCCCTGCACCCAGATGAAAGACCACGAACAGCTGCCGCTGATCCCGATCAAGCGCGGTGAAGGCGTCTGGCTGGAAGACTTCGAAGGCAAGCGTTATCTGGACGCGGTCAGCTCCTGGTGGGTCAACGTGTTCGGCCACGCCAACCCGCGCATCAACCAGCGCATCAAGGATCAGGTCGATCAGCTGGAACACGTGATTCTGGCCGGTTTCAGCCATCAGCCGGTAATCGAGTTGTCCGAGCGACTGGTGAAGATGACGCCGGAAGGTCTGAACCGAGTGTTCTACGCCGATAACGGCTCGTCCTGCATCGAAGTCGCGCTGAAAATGAGCTTTCACTACTGGCTCAACCGCGGCCAGCCGAACAAGAAACGCTTCGTCACCCTGACCAACAGCTACCACGGCGAAACCATGGCGGCGATGGCGGTCGGTGACGTGCCGTTGTTCACCGAAACCTACAAAGCCCTGCTGATGGACACCATCAAGGTGCCGAGCCCGGATTGCTACCTGCGCCCGCAGGGCATGAGCTGGGAAGAACACTCGCGCAATATGTTCGCGGCGATGGAGCAGACGCTGGCCGAGAATCACGACAGCGTCGCTGCGGTGATCGTCGAGCCGCTGATCCAGGGCGCGGGCGGCATGCGCATGTACCACCCGGCGTACCTCAAGCTGTTGCGCGAAGCTTGCGACCGTTACGGCGTGCACCTGATCCACGACGAAATCGCCGTCGGCTTCGGCCGCACCGGGACCATGTTCGCCTGCGAACAGGCCGGCATCCGCCCGGACTTCCTGTGTCTGTCGAAAGCCCTGACCGGTGGCTATCTGCCGTTGGCCGCGTGCCTGACCACCGACGAGGTGTACAGCGCGTTCTACGACGACTACCCGACCCTGCGCGCCTTCCTGCATTCCCACAGCTACACCGGCAACCCGCTGGCGTGTGCGGCGGCGTTGGCGACCCTGGATATTTTCGAACAGGACAACGTGATCGAGAACAACCGGGCGCTGGCGCAGCGCATGGCTTCGGCGACGGCGCACCTGGTGGATCATCCGAATGTTTCGGAAGTCCGTCAGACCGGCATGGTGCTGGCGATCGAGATGGTCAAGGACAAAGCCACGAAAGAGGCTTATCCGTGGCAGGAACGTCGCGGTCTGAAGGTGTTCCAGCATGCGCTGGAGCGTGGCGCGTTGCTGCGCCCGCTGGGCAGCGTGGTGTATTTCCTGCCGCCGTACGTGATCACCCCGGAGCAGATCGACTTTCTTGCCGAAGTCGCCAGCGAAGGCATCGACATCGCCACCCGCGACAGCGTCAGCGTGGCAGTGCCGAAGGATTTCCATCCCGGGTTTCGTGATCCGGGCTGATCCAAACACTTAAGTTGACGGCTCGTTCCCATGCTCTGCGTGGGAACGCCTCACAGGACGCTCTGCGTCCGCTCTTGGGACGCAGAGCGTCCCGGGCTGCATTCCCACGCGGAGCGTGGGAACGATCTAATCAGAGAGACCCGAAATGAGACTGTCCCGCTTCTTTATCGACGCCCCGCTGAGCACCGGCGAACACGAACTGCCGGAAGCCCAGGCGCATTACATCAGCCGCGTGCTGCGCATGGCCGAGGGCGATGCGGTGCAGTTGTTCGACGGTTCCGGCCACGAGTTTCGCGGATCGCTGGTGGAGGTCGGCAAGAAACGCGTGGTGGTGCAGATCGACGAGCAGTTCGCCGGTCAGGTCGAATCGCCGCTGCACATCCACCTCGGCCAGGGCCTGTCCCGGGGCGAGCGGATGGACTGGGCAATCCAGAAAGCCACCGAACTGGGCGTGACTGAAATCACCCCGATCTTCAGTGAACGCTGCGAAGTCCGCCTCAAGGACGAACGCGCCGACAAACGCCTGCTGCACTGGCGTCAGGTGGCGATCAGCGCTTGCGAGCAATGCGGTCGTTCGCGAGTACCGGTGATTCATCCACCACTGTTGCTGGCTGACTGGCTGAAGCAGACCGAAGCCGAGCTGAAACTGGTGCTGCACCCGGTGGCCGAGCCGCTGGTCAGCCATGCCAAACCATCGACCCTGGCGTTCCTGATCGGCCCCGAAGGCGGCCTGTCCGACACCGAAGTCGAGCAAGCCAAGGCCAACGGTTTCCACGCCGCCCGCCTCGGCCCGCGCGTGCTGCGCACCGAGACCGCGCCGGTTGTGGCACTGGCGGTGGCGCAGCAACTGTGGGGTGACTTCTAACCCGTCACTGCACCGGATCACTGGTTGGTCTGGCGATGATTGCCTTGAGTTCGCTGGTCATCGGGAACTCAAGGTTCAGGCCCTTCGGCGGGATCGGCTGTTCGAACCACTTGCGGTAGATCCCGTTGATCTCCCCAGAGCTGTACAGGTCGGCCAGCACACCGTTGACCAGCGCGAGGAATTGCGGATCATCCTTGCGCACCATGCAGCTGTAGATTTCCCGCGACTGCTCCTCCCCCACCACGACCCAATTGTGCGGATCGCGCGCCTTGGCCCGCTCGCCGTAAAGTAGCGCATCGTCCATGTAGAACGCCGCCGCACGTCCCGATTGCAGCATCTGGAACGCCTCGCCGTGATCCTTGGCACTGATCACGAACATGTTCAGTTTGTGGTCGAGGTTGTAGCTCTTCAGATAGCGCTCGTTGGTGGTGCCGGCGGTGGTCACCACGTTCTTGCCGCGAAGGTCATCGAAGCTGTGGATGCCGCTGTCCCTGGCGGTCAGCAGCTGCCCTTTGACGTAAATGAAACCGTAGGAGAACGCGACCTGCTTCTGCCGTTCGGCGGTTACCCCGGTGGAGCCGCATTCAAGGTCGACCGTGCCGTTCTGTACCAGCGGAATCCGCGTCTGCGAGGTCACCAGGTTGTACTTCACCTTCAGCTCCGGCAGCGCCAGTTGCTGCCTGATGCGCTCGACGATCTTGCCCGCAAGCTCCACCGAATACCCCATCGGCTGCCCGGTGTGATCGCCCACATACGAGAACGGCACCGACGCATCGCGATAACCCAGGGTGATGCTGTTGGTGCTGGCAATCTTGCCGAGCGTACCGGTCAGCGGCACTTCATTGGCCTGCGCCTGAGCGCCGAAAACCAGCGCCAGAGTGCAGCCGAGCAACGTGATTTTTTGCATTGTTATTCTCCGTTGTGGGTGAGGTGTTTTAGCAGAAACCGTCACGCCGCACGGGGATTGAACCCGTGCAGATCAATGGATGTGCGCTGCTCGCCAATCAGTTCGCTGAGCAACTGCCCGCTGCCGCAGGCCAGGGTGAAACCCAGCGCGCCGTGGCCGAGGTTGAGCCACAGATTGCGATACGCGGTGGCGCCCAGCAGCGGAACGCCGGTGGGGGTGGCCGGGCGCATGCCGGCCCATTCGACGGCCGCATCGTAGTTGCCTGCGTCGGGAAAGGTGTCACGGGCCTGACGCTTGATCAGCGCCAGTCGCTCGGGGTCCACCGCCGGGTCGAAACCGACGATGTCGACCATTGCCGCCACGCGCAGTTGTTCGCCGATACGCGCGTAGACGATCTTGCGGTCGTAGTCGGTGATGCTCACGTCCGGCGCCCGGTGCTCGTTGCCGATCGGCACGGTCAGGCTGTAGCCCTTCAGCGGATACAGCGGCAGGCGCAGGCCGGGCAGCGCGAGTAACGGGCTGCGATGGCCGGCGGCGATCACCAGTTGTTCGACCGGCAGGGTTTCGTCGCCAAGTTCAATGGCCGTTACCGCGCCGTGGCTGTGGCGAATGCCGGTGACTGCCTGACCAAGGCGAAACTCGCAGCGACCCGACGCCTTCAAGCGCGCCGCCAACTGCTGGCAGAAGCCATGACAGTCGCCGACTTCTTCATCCGGCGTGTAGATCGCGCCCACAAACGGCGCATCGGTCAATGCCGGTTCCAGCTGCGCACATTCGGCGGCGGACAACACTTGCTGGTGCTGTGGATCGGCCAGGCCCTTGCGTGCATGGTCGAAGCTGGCGGCATGGCGGAAGCTCACCAGTTTGCCGTTGCGCCGCCAGTTGAAGCCGGCGAGTCCGTCGTCCTCGCGCCAGCGTTTCAGGGTGCGCTGGCTGAACAGCGCCAGACGCAACAGATGCGCGGCGTTTTCACGGTTGACCGAGGTGCGGCACGCGGCGAGAAACGAGGCCATCCAGCGCCACTGCGCCGGATCCAGGCGCGGGCGCAACTTGAGCGGTGAATCGCCGCGCAGCATCCAGCCGATCGCCTGCAACGGCACGCCGGCATCAGCCAGCGGTGCAACGTAGCGGTAGGACAACTGGCCGCCGTTGGCGAAACTGGTTTCGCTGCCCAGCGACTGCCGCGCCTCGACCACCGTCACCTCGAAGCCGTCGCGCACCAGCGCCCAGGCCGTTGCCAGCCCGATCACGCCGCCGCCGATGATGCACACACGCTGAGCCATGTCCGTCCTTAATCGTTCTTGAAGACGAGGCCGAGGTTAGGGTGAGGTGACAGGCGCCGAACAATGAATAAAGATGCCAAACCTATAAACAAAGGTTATGGGATCGTCATGCGCCTTCGTCATATCGAGATTTTCCAGGCCATTCGCCAGACCGGCTCGGTGAGCGCCGCTGCGCAGTTGCTGCACGTCTCGCAACCGGCGGTGACCAAGGTGCTGCAGCACGCCGAACAGCAGTTGGGCTTTCCGTTGTTTCTGCGGGTGCGCGGAAAGTTGCAGGCGACCCCGGAAGCGCTGGAGCTGGAGCGCGAAGTCGACAAGGTCACCGAAAGCCTGCAAGGCGTGCGGCGTCTGGCCCAGAGCCTGCGCCGCGAACCCGGCCACAGCCTGCGGATCGGCGCGACCCCGGCTCTGGCGCTGTCGTTGCTGCCGCCGGCGATCCGGCAATGGACGGCGCAGTTCCCGGACATCGCCTGCGAACTGTCGAGCGCCCACAGCCGCGAGCTGATGCAGAACCTGCTGATGCGCGAAGTGGACGTGGCGCTGACGTTGCAGTTGCCGGATCATCCGGGGCTGAAGGCCCAGGCATTGGCTTCGGGGGTTCTGGTGGCATTGGCGCCGAGAGGTTACTGGCCGGAGGAAGACGCCGGTCAGCCCTTGCCGCTGATGGCGTTGGCGGGAGCACCGCTGATCGGGCTGTCCAGCGCCGATCCACTGGCCGCGCGCCTCGACAGTTATCTCGAAGCGGTCGAACCGCCGCCGCGTGTGCGGATCGCGGTACAGACGTACTCTCTGGCGCGTGCGATGGTGGAGTCCGGCGCCGGGGTGGCGGTGATCGATCCGTTCACGGCACTCGGAGCTTCGCCGACCAGCACCGTAATCCGCCCTCTCGCCCCGCCGCTGCCGATCACGCTGTACGCGGTGACCCGCGCCACCGAACCACCGCCGCATACCCTCGGCGATCTATTGCAGATATTCAGCAGTCGCGCACAGATACAACTGCAAACCCTGGTCCCTGTGGGAGCTGGCTTGCCAGCGATTGCGGTGGCCCCATCAACCTGAGTGACTGACACTCCGTCATCGCGGGCAAGCCCGTTCCCACAGGATTTGGGGCTGTTCTAAAGGACGTAAAACAAAATCGCCACAAAATGCAGCAGGCTCCCGGCGATCACGAACAGATGCCAGATCCCGTGGGCATGCCGCAACCGATGGTCGAGGGCGAAGAAGATGATCCCCACGGTGTACAGCACGCCGCCCGACGCCAGCCAGGCAAACCCCGCCGTCCCCAGCGCCGCGATCAACGGTTTGACCGCCACCAGCACGATCCAGCCCATCACCGCGTAGATCACGATCGACAGGATCCGCGCCTCCGAGCGCGGCTTGATCTCCTGCAGGATGCCGATCAGCGCCAGCCCCCAGACAATCCCGAACAACGTCCAGCCCCACGGCCCGCGCAGCGTCACCAGGCAGAACGGCGTGTAACTGCCGGCGATCAGCAAGTAGATCGAAAAGTGATCGACCTTCTTCATGATCGCTTTCTTGCGCCCGCGCACGCTGTGGTACACGGTGGACGCGCTGTAGAGCACCAGCAAGGTGAAGGCGTAAATCGCCACGCTGACGATCTTCCACGGGCTGCCGTCGAGGCTGGCAATCACCAGCATCCAGACGCCCCCGACAAACGCCGCTACCGCCCCGACCAGATGCGTCCAGGCGTTCAGTTTTTCTCCGTGATACATGTGTCGCACACCTCGATTTCATTTACCGCAGCGCGCAAGGCTCGGGCCTTGAGCGTAAAAGCGCAATGTTTCCGTTCAACACGGGCAGGCACCTGTCCTGATATTTGGGCACAATCGAGCGATACCAAGAAGAGTCCGCGCCATGCTGATCGACGAAGAATTGACCCTGAAGAAACTCGAGGTGTTCCTCGCCTTCATGCGTACCGGCAACCTCGCCCGCGCCGCCGCCGAGCTGCAGACCAGCAACGTCAGCGTGCACCGCGCGATCCATTCGCTGGAAAGCGCCCTGCGCTGTCCGCTGTTCAAGCACGAAGGGCGCAACCTGACGCCGCTGGAAAGCGCCTACGTGCTCGAGGAGCGGGCGCAGAAGCTGATTCAGGACGTGGTCGAAAGCGTACGCCTGACCCGCGAAGCCGCCGGGTTCTCGGCTGAACGCTTCAAGCTCGGCTCGTTGTATTCGCTGACGGTGAAAACCGTGCCGCAGCTGATCATGGGCCTGAAGATCCGCCGCAGCGAACTCAATATCGACCTGATCCTCGGCTCGAACATCGACCTGCTCTACAAGCTGAAAAACATGGAAGTCGACGCGATCCTGGTGTCGCTGGACGACACCGTCAACGACCCGGACTGCGAGCAGATTCCGCTGTTTTCCGACGACATCTTCCTCGCCACCCCGGCCGATTCGCGCTTCGCCCAACGCAGCGAAGTGGACCTGGCGGAGGTGCGCGACGAAACCTTCATCACCCTCACCCAAGGCTTCGCCACCCATCAGGACGGTATTCGGGTGTTCAGGCAGGCGGGGTTCGAGCCGAAGGTGGCGATGCAGGTCAACGACATCTTCACCCTGCTGAGCATGGTCAGCTCCGGGGTCGGTTATGCATTGCTGCCGGGGAGGATCGCGGCGGTGTACGAGAACCGGGTGAAGCTGATTCCGTTGCAGGAGAAGTACCGGTTGCAGCAGCACATCGGGGTGGTGTTTTTGAAGGCCAAGGAGCGGGATCCGAATTTGCTGGCGTTGCTGGCGGAGTGTCGGATGTATGCGAATCGCCAAGGCTCACAATGATCGCGGCTGATGATCGTTCCCACGCTCCGCGTGGGAATGCCTCAATGGACGCTCTGCGTCCGCTTTTGGGACGCGGAGCGTCCCGGGCTGCATTCCCACGCAGAGCGTGGGAACGATCTTCAGAACCTAGCCAACGATTCCGCGAACAATGAAGAACAGCAGCGAAGGCCCAAGCAGGCAGCCAAGCCCAGTGTGGAAGGTCGCCGTCAACGCCCCATAAGGCACCAACCGCCGATCCGTCGCCGCCAGCCCCGCCGTCACGCCACTCACGGTCCCGGCCAGCCCGCCAAACACCATCGCCGAGCGCGGGTTATCCAGGCCCATCCAGCGCGCCGCCACCGGCGTGCCGACCATCACCAGAATCGCCTTGATCAACCCGGTGGCAATCGACAGCGCCATCACATCCGACGTCGCGCCAATCGCTGCACCAGTCACTGGCCCGACGATGTAAGTCACCGCACCGGCGCCAATGGTGGTCATGCTCACCGCATCGCGATAACCGAACGCATAGGCCATGCAAGCACCGACAATGAACGGCAGGATCGTGCCCAGCAGCAGCGCAATTACGCCGATCATCCCGGCCTTCTTCGCCTCGGTCGCCTGCACTTCAAATGCTGTGGCAACGATGGCGAAATCCCGCAGCATCGCGCCACCCATCAGACCGATGCCGGAGAACAGCGTCAGATCCGCCAGGCCCTTCTGCCCGCCCGTCATCGTCCCCCCGACCCAGGCCAGCACCAGACCGATGACGATGGCAATCGCCGAGCCGTGAATCCGCCCGAAGGTCAGGCGTTTGGAGAGAATCACCGAAACCCACATGATCACGCCGACGAAGGCGAACGCGGTGATCAGACCGTTGTGTTCCAGACCTTTTTCAATGAGATCCCACATGTCAGCGACCTCCTACCGGTGTGCCGACCGGGGAAATTTCCGCCGGTTCGTCGGGCAACGGTTCGCCCTTGTGGGTACGGCTGATCAGGGCAATCGTGCAGCCACAGACCAGCACCGAACCGATCGCCGCCAGCACCGCCACCGGGCCGCCGTGCAGGGCGGTGACGACGTTCTGTTGTGCGGCCATCGCCACCACCACGGGAATGTACATGGCGCCCCAGAAGCCGACGCCCATCTCGCAATCCTTGGTCATGCCGCCGCGTTTCTGCATCCACAACCGCGCGCAGATCAACAGGATCATGGCGATGCCGACCCCGCCGACGTTGGATTTGACGCCCAGAAGAACACCGAGCATGTCACCCATGATCACCCCTGCCAGCGTACAGATCGCCAGCAGCGCCACACCGTAAATAATCATTGTTGTAGTCCTCAAAGTGCATCGTCGAATTGTTTTTGTTGTTCGAAGCCTGAGTCGGTGATTTAGGGTCGTCGGCCCTCCTCTTCACGCAACAGCGCCTGCAAGGTGTCGAGCCGGGCACTGTCGAAGGCAGTGACAGTCCCCTGTTCGAACACCCGGCGCGCCAGCCCGGTCAGCACCGCACCGGGCGGCAGTTCGATCTGTAGACGTACGCCGCGCTCATAGGCGCTTTGCACGGTGCCGCGCCAATCCACCACGCGGCACATGTTGAAGGCGAGGTCGTCGCGCAGCGCTTCTACCTGGATCACAGGCCTTGCGCGACTGCCACTCAGGTAAGCGATTTTCGGTGATTTCAGTTCAACCCTGGTGAACGCTTCGGCGAGGGTTTGCGCAGGCTCATCCAGCAACGGGCAGTGCGACGGCACGCTGACCGCCAGACGTTTCGCCAACCCGGCACCACGACTGCGCGCCAGCTCGGCGACCGCTTGCATCGCCTTGTCGCTGCCGGCAATCACCACCTGGTTATCGGCGTTGATGTTGGCCAGGTACACCGGTGTTTCTGCGCTGTGCACCTGCGCCAGCAGCGTTTCGACTGTGAACAATTGCAGGCCGATGATCGCGGTCATGCCGAAGCCCTGTGGATAAGCCTGCTGCATCAACTCGCCGCGCAGGCTGACCAGATGCAACGCATCACTGAAGCTCAACGCTCCGGCGACCACCGCTGCCGGGTAGGCACCGATGGACAGACCGGCGACGTAATCTGCGGTGAGGCCGTCCTGCAACAATCGCCGCGAGGCTGCGACCCCTGCGATCAACAGACAGAGCTGAACCGCCCGCGTGCTGCGCAACGCTTCGCTGGAATCCAACTGCAAGACATCTTCACCGAGGCTGTCGCTGGCCTCGATCAGCGTTTGCCGAGGCAAACACTGGAGCATGCCGGGCTGCTGCGCGCCCTGGCCGGGAAACACCAGCAGACTGCTCACGCTGCCTGCTCCTGCGGGTTCCACGGATCAGACACCAGACAGGCTTCACGGGCGTTTTTCAGCAGCACCCGCGAAGCGTTCCCGGCCCATTCGCGCAGGGCGACGGCACCGAACGGCGTCTGCAATTGCAGATCGACCCGGCAGATTGCCTGATCGAAAACCGCGACCAACTTGCGCGCCTGATTACGGGTTATGAGTTGCGGTGTACGCAGGATCAGATCGAGATCACTGGCCGCGTGCATCGCTGTAAATCCACTGGCCAGTTCAAACCCGACGCTGCCGCTGACACCCCAGATCCAACCGCAATCGTCGAGCACTGGCCGCAGTTGCCGCAGCGCCTGCATGACCGGCAGATCACGCGCGCTCTCGACCTGACCAAGCGCTTCCGGGCTGACCCGACAGGCAATCGAATCCACAGACATAAACGCCGCCAGCCGCTGCTCGCGCAACCGACCGCGCACGCCCACCGCCACGCATCCGTCTTCACTCAACGCCCGCCGCACCACCACCGGTTGCCCGGCAGCCAGCGAATCAATCGCCCACTGCGGCGCATCCGCCGGCAGTTGCTCAGGCGTCATGCCCCACAGCAAGTCGTGGGCGAGAACGCTGTTCACCACTGCGCCCTCAGCAGCTCACGTACGCGGCTGGAGGCTTCGCGGTTTTTCGCGCCGAGACGATTGCTCAAATCAGTCGCCGCAATATCGCCGATGGCTTGCTTCAGGCATTCGCCGACCCGCGCCAGATCCTCCGCTGTCGGCTGTTCGATCTGCTGCACCGACAGGGTTTCCCAGAGCAACCCAAGGCTGGCGTAGCTGTCGATGTCATAGGCCATCGGCGGCACGCTGGAAGCCAGGGCTTCCAGTTCTTCGACGCTGCGCAACGTCACCCGCGCCGCCGACGCCTTGCCCATCGCATGCACCATCACCCCCGGATCACGCAGAGCGATCAAGCGGTTGGCCTGGTAGCCGTGAGCCAGAAACGCCCCGGACATGGCCTTGCCCACCAGCAGCGCAATCACCGGATGCCCGGCCAGACGCGCGCGGGCGTAAGCGTCCGCCGCACCGGCCAGGGCCTGGTGAATGCCGAGGGCTTCTTCGCGGCGACCGTAGGCCTGGCTCGGCACATCGACGATGGCGATCAAGGGGCGCTTTTGCGTTTTGTCCTGGTCGGCGGTGATCGCATCATCCACCGCCTTGGCCAGACCCCAGCCTTCGAGCAAACCGACTTCGCCATTGCGAGCGCGAGGGAAACGGTTTTGCGGATCCGCGACCACTGCGATAAAGCGCCCAAGTGGGCCGTCGGCGACCTTCAACGATGGCGGCAAATCCTCAACGGTATTCGCGCCAGCGCTCAAGGCGTTGAACCAGTTCAAACCGCGCACGGAATACCCGCTCATGAGCGCTCTCCTTGATACAGATCGCGAACCACTGAAGGCTCGATTTGCTTGTCAGTGTCCAGGCTCGTCAGGCGTTGCAGGAACCACTCGGCTCGTTGACTGCGCGGTTGCGCTGGCAGGCCTTGTTGCAGCAACTCGCCGACCTGCTGGCGAATCTGCGCCACGTCATCGGCGACATAACGATCCACCAGACCACTGGCAAACCGTTGCTCGCCACCGGTCAGGCTCCAGATGAAGGGCCGGTCGCGGGAGTCGTATTCCTCGATCCCGGCTTCCTGTTCGATTACCTGCGGGCCGTTCAGACCGAGGCGCGCTTCCTGGGTCACCAGCAAATAGCTGCACAGCGCAGCGGCAATCGACATCCCGCCAAAACAACCGACGCTGCCGGCCACCACGCCAACCACCGGTTGGTACTGCTGCAAGTCGACAATCGCCGCGTGGATGTCGGCAATCGCCGCCAGGCCAAGGTTGGCTTCCTGCAAGCGCACGCCGCCGGTTTCCAGCAGCAGAATGGCGCGGGTCGGGATGCCTTTGCGGTTATCTTCGGCGGCCAGCTCCAGCGCGCCGGCGATTTTTGCGCCGCCGACTTCACCGAGGCTGCCGCCCTGAAACGCGCCTTCGATGGCGGCGATCACCACCGGTAAACCGTCGAGGCTGCCCTTGGCGATCACCACGCCGTCATCGGCCTGGGGCACCACGCCCTGACGTTCGAGCCACGGCGACATGACGCGTTGAAACGGGTCGAGCAGTTCGCGGAAAGTGCCGTTGTCGAGCAGGGCTTTCGCCCGCTGCCGGGCGCCGAGTTCGACAAAGCTGTGTTTGTGCAGAAGTGCCGAGGTGTCAGTCATGGCCGATCTCCTCGAAGCCTTGTTCCAGCCGCAGGCGCACCACGCCCGGGGTCGCGCCGAAGTCGTGGATATCGATGGCCATCGCCGGTGGTGTGGTGCCGTCGAACATCCGCGCAAACAGATGCTGCCAGCGCTGCTGCGCGCCGTTGACCGAGGTCTGCACGTTGATCGTCAGCCTACCGGCGAGGCCCGGTTCGATCAGCACTTCCAGATCGCCCGAACCGACACAGCCGACCAGCGCCCGACCGCGTGGCGGCTGCCCGGCGGGGAATTCAAAGGATAAGGTTTCCATCAAAACGCTCCCTGAAGGATGCCGGCGCGCTCGATTCGATCAAGCAGCAGAGTGGCGGCGAGCAAGTCGGCGGCGCCACCGGGCGAGGCATTCAATGCGATGAGTTGTTGATCCAGTTCGTGCAGGCGACGGCGACCGGTGAGGCTGGCGCTGCCGCCGGCGTCGAGCACTGCCTGGGCGCCGTGCTGCATGGCGTGCAGGCCTTGTTCGCCGGCGCGATAGAGGACGCAGGTGTCGGCGAGGTCGGTCATGATTGCGAGCAACGTATCGAGCCGGGCGTTCTGTTCGCCATGGCCGGCGGCGCGGCTGCGTTTGAGCTGCGGCAGGCCGCGCTGCACTACGGACGGGAAGCCGAGTTGCGCTTCTTCCCGGGCACCGCGAGCGCCGTAGCGTTGGGCGACTTGCGCGCCATGACTCAGCGGGCGCGGCGCATAACGGTCATCGAGCAATGCCAGACGTGCGGCGCGCAGAGTAACGGCGCCAGCGCTGGTGGACTTGGTATCCAGCGCAGCCGCCGTGACCAGCAGGCCCAGCGCCCAGATCGCCCCGCGATGGGTGTTCACGCCGTGGGTGGTAGCGAGCATCGCTTGCTCGCCTTCCCGGCCGATGCGGCCGATGGCTTCGCGCAGCGGCAAGCAGATTTCGCCGAACTCGAGCGCGGCTTCGGCCATTTCCTTGAACGCCGGCCACAACGCCAGCGCCGAGGCGTGCATCAATCCCAGGTGCAGATCGGTGTGCGCACCGTTGCCGCGACGGTCGACCAGCGCCGGTTTCGGCGACAGATCGGCCTCGTCGATCAGAGCGTCCACGGCCAGATCCGCCAGCCGCTCCGCGAGGGTGATGGTTTTCGGTTGCAGGTTGAGTGCGTGCATTACCAGCTCCTGAACTTGGCGGGCGGGTTGTAGAGGCCGCCGGACCACTCGACCAGATCGGCCACGCTCTTCGCCGCGAGCAATTCGCGGGTGGCGTCGGTGCGACGGATGCCGAGGTCTTCGGGCAAGGCGATCAGGCCTTCACGGCGCATGCGTTCGGTGTCTTTCGGGTTGTGGCGCAGGCCGATGGCGGTGACGCCGGCCACCGCAGCGATCATCGCCTGACGCTCTTCCAGCGAGCGCGCCTTGTACAGGTAGGCGATGCCTTCTTCGGTGAGCAGGTGAGTGACGTCGTCGCCGTAGATCATGATCGGCGCCAGCGGCATGCCGCTTTTCTTCGCCACCTCCACCGCGTCGAGGGTTTCAACGAAGGTCGGTTTGCCGCCCTCCTGGAAGGTCTCGACCATCTGCACCACGAGTTTCTTGCCGCGTTCGAGCATCGGTTGCTGCGAGTCGTCATGACGCATGTCGAGCCAGGCTGGAGTGCCGTGGCGCCGACCGCGTGGGTCGTGCCCCATGTTCGGTGCGCCGCCGAAACCGGCGAGGCGACCTCGGGTGACGGTGGAGGAATGACCATCGCCATCGACTTGCAGGGTCGCGCCGATGAACAGGTCCACCGCGTATTGCCCGGCCAGTTGGCAGAACATCCGGTTGGAACGCAGCGAGCCGTCACGGCCGGTGAAGAACACGTCGGGACGGGCGGCGATGTAGTTTTCCATGCCCAGTTCGGTGCCGAAGCAATGCACACTTTCGACCCAGCCACTCTCGATAGCCGGGATCAGCGTCGGGTGCGGGTTGAGCGTCCAGTTCCGGCAGATCTTGCCCTTGAGGCCGAGGGATTCGCCGTAGGTCGGCAGGATCAGCTCGATGGCGGCGGTGTTGAAACCGATGCCGTGGTTAAGCGACTGCACGTTGTGTTTTTCGTAGATTCCGCGGATCGCCATCATCGCCATCAACACGTGCACTGGCTTGATGTGGCGAGGGTCACGAGTGAACAGCGGCTCGATGTAGAACGGTTTGTCCGCCACCACCACGAAATCGACCCACGACGCGGGGATGTCCACACGGGGCAGCTCGCTGACATCGTCCACCAGTTGATTGACCTGGACGATGACGATGCCGTCGCTGAACGCTGCGGGTTCGATCAGCGCCGGAGTGTCTTCGGTGCTTGGGCCGGTGTAGATGTTGCCGGCGCGGTCGGCCATGAACCCGGCCGAGAGCACGACGTTGGGGATCAGATCCACCACCAGCCGGGCGTAGAGTTCGATGTAGGTGTGGATCGCGCCGATTTCCAGCAGACCGTCTTCGAGCAACTGGCTGATGCGCAGGCTCTGGGTGCCGGCGAAGGAGAAATCGAGCTTGCGGGCAATGCCGCGTTCGAACAGGTCCAGATGCTCGGAGCGACCGACGCTGGGCATGATCATGTGCAGGTCGTGGAGCTTTTCCGGATCGGCCATGGCCAGAGAGCGCGAGAGGAAATCCGCCTGCTTCTGGTTGTTGCCCTCCAGCACCACACGGTCGCCGGGCAGGATCAGCGCCTCAAACGCCGCGACGATCCTGTCGGTGGGCAACACCGCACCGTCGGCCAGCCCGCGCACCTTGTCGAGGCGCCGCTGCTTCTCGTCACGCCGCCGCGTCCAGCGCGAATCGGGGGATATTGTTGTTGTCATGCTCACTCCACGGGGTTCGCTGTCGTGGAGCTACCTTAGGAGTGTGATGGAGGGGCATCAATCAAGCGCGGTGGCGAACCGTTACGCTCAGCGTAACGAATGCTGGCCTCATCGCTGGGAAGCCAGCTCCCACAGTGATTGTGGTGATCGAAGTTTTTGTGAACGACCTAGAACTTTGTGGCAGCTGGCTTGCCAGCGATGAGGCCAGTGAGATCGCCGCAGACTCTGGTTCAGTGAACCAGTCCGGCATCCACCAACAACTTCTCCAATGCCAACAAATCCGGCACCTTCGCCACCTGCTCCCCGACCTGCACCGCCGCCTGCTCCAGCGCACACAACGGCACGTCGACATAACTCAACTGGCTGTCGAGCTTGTACGAGCGCGGAATCCCCTGCACCAGCAGCGCGATGAACTTCAACTCCGGCCGCCCGCCGAGGGCATTGAGGATGACGATCCGTGCCCGCTCGCCGATGACGATCTTGTTGCCGCACGCCGACTCGAAACTCAGCAGCGGAATCTGCCGCTCGCGCCAGGTCACCCGACCGAGATACCACGGCGGTGTGTCGAGATCGAAGGCGCTGGACTGATAGTCGATCAGCTCGGCGACGGCGACGTTGGGCAGGATCAGGTTGCGATCCGCCAGCGGCAGCAGCAGCCCGGTGAGCTGGCTGGTGCGCTGGTTGTGCCGGCGTTCATGCATGTTTTTTGCTCCACAGGACGATGCTTTCGAGCAGCACCGATTCCTGGTACGGCTTGCCGAGGTAGTCGTTGACGCCGATGGCCATCGCGCGGTCGCGGTGCTTCTGGCCGGTGCGCGAGGTGATCATGATGATCGGCAGGTGTTGCAGGCGCTCGTCGTGGCGCACCTGGGTCGCCACTTCGAAGCCGTCCATGCGCGGCATTTCGATGTCGAGCAGCATCAGGTCCGGCATGTGTTCTTCCAGCAGCAACATCGCATCGACCCCGTCCTTGGCGGTCAGCACGTTCATGCCGTGGCGTTCGAGCAAGCGGCTGGTGACCTTGCGCACCGTCACCGAATCGTCGACCACCATCACCAGCAACGGCTTGTGCGGTTCGCTTTCGATTTCGTGACTGGCCGGACGCTGCGGCAACCGCGCCTGCATCGCGCGGATCGGCGCCAGCAGGTCGAGAATCAGCACCACCCGGCCATCGCCGAGAATCGTCGCCCCGGACACGCCCTGCACCGACGCGAACTGCGGGCCGAGGCTCTTGACCACGATCTCGCGGGTGCCGGCCATCGTGTCGACCTGCACCGCGATGTGCCGGTCATTGCACTGCACCAGCAAGACCGGCATCGGCAGGCTCTGGCCGGACAGTTTTGGCCGTGGCGCGGTTTTCAGCAGCTCGCCCAGGTAGCACAGTTCATAACGCTGGCCGCCGTACTGATAACTCGGCGGATCGAGACGGAAATGCCCTTCCAGTTCATTCGGCAGCACGCGGACGATGCCGTCGATGGTGTTCAGCGGAATCGCATACTGATCCTCACCGCACTGCACCATCAACGCACGGTTGACCGACACGGTGAACGGCAGGCGAATGCGGAAATGCACGCCCTGCCCCGGCACCGAGTCGATGCTCATGGTGCCGCCCAGTTGCCGGACTTCTTCGTGCACCACGTCCATGCCCACGCCGCGCCCGGAAATCTGGGTGATTTTCTCGGCGGTGGAAAATCCCGGCTGGAGGATGAACTGCAACACCTCGCGGTCGCCGATCTCGGCGTCCGGCGCCAGCAAGCCGCGCTTGATCGCCTTGCGCCGAACGGCATCCAGCGGCACACCGGCGCCATCGTCGCGGATGTCGAACACGATGTCGCCGCCCTCGCGGGACAGGTCGAGGCTGATCTGCCCTTGCGCCGGTTTGCCCGCCGCCAACCGGACTTCGGCCGACTCCAGGCCATGGTCGACGGCATTGCGCAGCATGTGCTCCAGCGGTGCTGCCATGCGTTCGAGGACGTTGCGGTCCATCTCGCCTTCGGCGTTGCCGACGCTGAACGCCACGTCCTTGCCCAGCTCTTCGGCGACCTGGCGGACGATGCGCTTCAGACGCGGCAACATGCGCTCGAACGGCACCATGCGCGTGCGCATCAGGCCTTCCTGCAACTCGGTGTTGATCCGCCCCTGCTGCTGCAACAGGTTCTCGGCGTCGTGGGTGCTCCGGTCGAGGGTTTCCTTCAAGTCCAGCAAGTCGGAGGCGGACTCGAACAGCGCTCGTGACAGTTGCTGCAACTGGGAATGACGGTCCATTTCCAGCGGGTCGAAATCTTCGTAGCCGAGGCGCTCGGCATCCACTTGCTGACGGCTGAGGATCCGCCCCTGGGTTTCGGTGTCGAGCCGGCGCAACTGGTCGCGCATGCGTTCGATGGTGGTTTCCATCTCGTGCAGGGCGGTCTGCGCATCGCTGACCTGCTGCTCGATGCGCCCACGGAAAATCGAGGTTTCGCCGGCAAGGTTGACCAGTTCATCCAGCAATTCGGCGGAGACCTTGACCATGTCCGCCCCGGCCTCGGGCGCCGGGGCCGCTGGCTCGGCCTTGACCGCCCCCGGCGGCACGGGCGCCGGGGTTTGCACCACCAGCGGATGGCTGAAATTCTGGATCGCGCTGATCAGTCGGTCCGCCGGAGGACACGGCTGGCCGGCGCGCACGGCGTCGAGCATCTGCGCCAACCGGTCCTGGCCGCGTTGCAACAACGCAAACAGTTCGGCGCTGCCCTGCAGGGTGCCGGCGGACAGACTTTCGTACAGGTTTTCCAGCTCATGAGCGAGGTCGCCGATCGGGCCGATTTCCACCATCCGCGCGCCGCCCTTGAGGGTGTGCAGGTCACGCAGCAGGGTTTCCACTTCCTGGCGATTGCCGGGTTCGGCCTGCCAGCGCAGCAACGCGGCGCCGGAGTTTTCGATGATGTCGAAACCTTCCTCGAGGAAGATCTCCAGCAGCTCCGGATCGTGTCCGGGGCCGTCCTGTGTGACGCGGGCTGACGACGTTTCGGGACTGGCGCTCGGGTCCTGACGAAAGCGGCGGATCGCCTCGATCAGGTCCTGCGCCGGGTCCAGCGGCTGGTGCCGGTGCAACTGTTCGAGGAATTGCGCCAGACGCTCGTGGCTCTGGCGCAACAACCGACCCAGAGCTTCGCTGTGGCTGTAACGCCGATCCACCAGCCCTCGGTAAAGGCCTTCCAGCTCATGAGCCAGATCGCCGACCGCCGCTACCTCGGCCATCCGCGCGCCGCCCTTGAGCGTGTGCAAATCCCGTTGCAGCGACGACAGCGGTGCGCCGTTTTCCGGATCCTTCAGCCAGCGCTGCAAGGCTTGGCCGGCGCTGTCGAGAATGTCCACCGCCTCTTCGAGGAAAATCTCGACGATCTCGTCGTCCGGCCCGCTGTCGAGGCTGTTTTGTTGCAGTTCTGCGGTGGCGCTGCCCAGTTCGCGGATGCTCGGGGTGCGGCTGCCGTCGCTACGGATCAAGCCCATGGCCGACGGATCGAGGCTCTCGTCGAGCAGTTCGTGCAAGGCGCGGATGCGCTGCGGTTGCGGGGTGATTTCCTGGCCGGCGGCCAGTTCGTCGAGCATGTTGATCAGCGCTTCATGGGCTTGCTGCGCCTCATGGAAAAACCGCTCGCTGACCGCCAGGCTGCTTTCTTCGACCGCGCCGTACAGATCGAGCAAGGCTTCACACAGCACATCCACCGGCAGCAGATCCGCCAGGTGCGCGCCCTCGCCCAGGGTGGTCAGTTCATCCAGCAGCGCGCTGAGTTCCTGACGTTCGCCGGGGTGCTGCTGCCAGCGCTGCAAAAGGTTTTCGGCGTCGAGCAGGATGTCCATGCCCTGGGCCAGGAAATTGTTGATCAGTTGCGGATCGCGCTTGACCCGCACCGCACTGCTCGGGGCATTGAGGATCGATTCCAGACGCTCGTCGAGCAGGGTTTCGGTGCGTTTGATCAGTGACTGCGCACCGACAATCGGCGCCAGTGGATCGTGTTTGAGCTGACGCAGACCGACGCGGAACAAGCCCTCGGCTTCGAGCAGCAGTTCCACTTCATCGAGGTCCAGCGCCAGTTGATGGGCCTTGAATTCCCGGGCCAGTTTATCCAGCGGCGCCGCCAGTTCGGCAATCGGTGACACCCCCGCCATCGAGGCGCTGCCCTTGAGGGTGTGCAGGGCTCGCTGCAACTCGTCGCTGGCCTGCAACGGCACATGCTCGGCAGCCTGATCGAGAAAACGATTGAGGCTGGCGAGGTGGGTTTCGGCTTCGTTGCGGAAAATCTCCAGCAACAGCGGATCGAGGGCCGCGACATCTTCCACGTCTTCGGCAGGCAACGGTGTGTCGCCCTTGGCCAGCGCATGGGCGCGGGCCGCCAGTTGATCGACATCGTGGCGCTGACGCTGGCCATTGGTGGCGAATTCGGCGATCAGGTCCGGCAACAGCAGCAGCGTGTCGGCGAGTAACTGGCGCACCGCCGGGCCGGGTTCGACACTGTTTTCCAGCACTCGGTTGAGCAGGTTTTCCACCGCCCAGGCCAGCTCGCCGAGGACCAGCGCGCGCACCATCCGGCCGCTGCCCTTCAGCGTATGGAAACCGCGGCGCAGTTCACTGAGGGCGGCGCGGTCATCAGGCTCGGCAGACCAGCGCGGCAGGTATTCGCTCAGCACCTCGAGCACTTCACCGGTCTCTTCGAGGAACACTTCGCGCAGCTCGTCGTCCACCGGTTCTTCATCGGCCGGTGGCGGCAGCAGGCTGCCCGGCGTGGTCTGCGCCGGCGGGTTGACCGCCGAGACCGGACTGGCGAGCACTTCGGCCAGGGATTGCACGATCTGTGGGTCATCCAGCTCCTGCAAATCCTGCATCACCAGCGCTTCGCTGGGGCTGAGCACATCATCGAGCACCGGCACGTGCGGCTCGCCGGGCTGTTCGTCAGGGAAGAAGCCGAGACTGGCGAGGCTTTTCTGCGCGATATCCAGCAAGTGCTCGCTCGGTGCCTGCGGATCGTCGGTCAAGCGTTCGAGGTAGTACTCGAGGCTGGTGATGGCGTCGGCGAGGCTGTCGAGTTGCTGCCAGCCCGGCTCGTGAGGGTCGAGCAACAGATGCTCGCGGATAAATCCATTGCAGGCTTCGAGCAGGCTGGCCGCCCGCGCCAGCGGAATCATCGCCAGCGCGCCGCGCACCTGGGTCAGCAGCGCCGGCAGGTTTTGCAGTTGCTGGCGATCCCAATCGGCGTCGATGTAGTCGACGATCATGTCCTTGGCCTGTTGCAGGCAGATGCGCGCTTCCTTGATCACGATCTGATGAATCTGCGTCAGGTCGGTGGTAGGCAGACGCGAGTCTTCCGGGCTCTCCGGCTCGACGGTGCCGACCATCCCGGCCAGGGTCGCTTCGACGTAGAGCAAGGCGCCGGCGACGTCCATCAGCGTGGCGTCGTTCGGTTCGCGCTGGCCTTGCGCGAGGCTGAGCACCACCGCCAGTTGATCGATGATCACCTTGCGCGGCTGGCCGAAACCGAGCACCGCCAGGGTGTCGGCGATCTGCCGCAGCGGCGCCAGCAGGCTGTCCAGATCCGAGGTGTGCTGGCGGTCGCTGCGCACGAACAGGTCGAGGCGCTCCTTGACCCGCACCAGCTCTTCGCACAGCGCTGCGAGCACCGAGCGCATGGCATCGCGGTCGGGGCCGGCCAGGCGGGCGCGTTCTTCGTCGACCATCGCGCTGTCGGGCAGCGCGTCGTCCAGGGAGTAGCGATCTTTCATGGTCAGCATCTGCCCGGTGGGATGTTCGGCTTTGGCGATATAAAACAGCAGGCTTTTCAGCAGTTCAGGCGGTGGCGGCTGGTTGAGGCCGGGCATGCCCTGTTCGAGCAGGCGCTTGAGTTCCTTGTCGGCGTCCTTGAACAGACTGCGCAGCGCCGGGCTGTTGGCGATCCGCCCTTCGCGCATGCCTTCGACCAGCGCCGAGGCGACCTGCCACAACGGGCTCAGCGGCGAGTTACCGCTGATTGCTTCAAGCCGGGTAAAGACTTTGGCCAGATAACCGAGGTGCGTCTGGTCATCCTGCTCGCGGAGCAATCCGACCAGCGCCATTTGCAGCATCTGGCGCAATTTGCGCAGCACATTCGGCAGTTCTGCCGGTTCAAGCAGGGCCAGCGCTTGCGGACTCAGGGGTGACAGCTCGGGCAACTGCGGGCTGAACAGGCTGGTTTCCGACAACCGGCTTTCGCCCCGGGCACTGCGCAAGTCGTTGATCAGCGGCAGCACCACCAGCGGCAGGTCACGGCGGGCGCCCTGCACGCGGTCGAGGTAGATCGGCAATTGGCCCAGCGCCTGCAGCAACAAGTGCAGCGCTTCGTCACGATGGCTGACGCGGTCGTTCTGCAACGCTTCGACCAGGTGTTCCATCTCTTCGGCCAGCAGCGCCGCGCCGTAGAACTCGACCATCTGCAGGCTGCCGTGCACCTGATGGATGCAGGCCAGGCACTCGTCCAGTCCCGGCACCGACTGCGGATCGTCGAGCACGGCTTCGATGGCCTGATGCGCCTGCCTCAGCGTCTCGGCTATTTCACCCTTGACCCATTCGAGGGCCACGTAGTCGTGCCGGTCGCCCATAACCACTCCGCTCGACATGAACTCGCCCGCAGGCCTCACGCCTTGTCCGCGACGGGCGCAGACGCCGCCGGCAAGGTGAACCCGGACACCGAGCGACGCAACTGGCTGGCCATTTTCGCCAGGTTGCCGATGCTCTCGGCGGTGGCCGTGGAGCCGGACGAGGTCTGCGAGGTGATCTGTTGGATCACGTTCATCGTCAGGGAAATCTGCCCGGCCGAAGACGTCTGCTGCTGCGCCGCGTTGGAAATGCTCTGGATCAGCGCCGCGAGGGTCTTGGACACGCCTTCTATTTCTTCCAGGGCCACACCGGCATCCTGCGCCAGCCGCGCGCCGCGCACCACTTCGGTGGTGGTCTGCTCCATGGAAATCACGGCTTCGTTGGTGTCGGTCTGGATCGCCCGCACCAGCGTTTCGATCTGTCGGGTCGCGGCGGACGAGCGTTCGGCCAGCCGCTGCACTTCGTCGGCCACCACGGCAAAACCGCGCCCGGCGTCACCGGCCATCGAGGCCTGAATTGCCGCGTTGAGGGCGAGGATGTTGGTCTGGTCGGCAATGTCATCGATCAGGCTGACGATGTCGCCGATTTCCTGGGACGACTCGCCCAGACGCTTGATGCGCTTGGCGGTGTCCTGGATCTGTTCGCGGATGTTGTCCATGCCGTGGATGGTGTTGTGCACCACCTCGTTGCCCTTGTTGGCGATCTCCACCGAACGCTCGGCCACCGCCGAAGATTCAGCGGCGTTGGCCGACACCTGATCGATGGACTGGGCCATGTCGCTGATCGCGGTCGAGGCTTCGGAAATCTGCTGGGCCTGATGCTCCGAGGCCTGAGCCAGATGCATGGCGGTGGCCTGGGTTTCCTGCACCGCAGCGGCGACCTGGCCGGCGGTGAGGTTGATGGTGGCGACCAGATCGCGCAGCTGGTCGACCGAATAGTTGATCGAGTCGGCAATGGTCCCGGTGAAGTCTTCGGTCACCGAGGCGGTCACGGTCAGGTCGCCGTCGGCGAGGTCTTCGATCTCGTCGAGCAGGCGCATGATCGCGTTCTGGTTGCGCTCGTTTTTCTCGGCGGTCTCGCGCAGTTGACGGTTGGTTTCCCGGACCATGACCATGCCGATCAGAATGATCGAGGCCAGCGCCAGCAGGCCCAGCACATAACCGCCGATGGTGTCGGTGCTGCGCCCGCCTGCCAGGTTTTCGAAACGGCTGGCCAGGTGCGAGGCTTCGTCGAGCAGGGTCTGCGACAGGCTGAAGATGTTGGTGGCCGACTCACGAACCTTGAACAGCTCCGGCGAGGTTTCAAGGATTTCATCCACCGAACCGGACACGAACTGGAACAGCTCGGAAATTTCGCTCAAGCGCGCACGGGCGTCGCGGTCTTCGACCTGGCTGATCTTCAGCGCCGGGTTGCCTTGCAACATGCCATTGAGCACCTGACCGAAGCGCGCGGCGTCGCGACCAAACGCGTCGGCAGCCTGCTGGGAGTTTTCATCGCCCGAGAGCACGGTGTTGACCGCACCGAGAATCCGTTCGGCCAGCAGCGACTGACGCTGGGCCATCGCCACCTGCGCCGCCGGGGCGCCGCGTTGCAGGAGGATTTCCACGACCTTTTCGTATTCGATCTGCAACTGCGGCACGGTTTCGGCCAGGGTCGCGGCCACCTGATGCAGCGACAGCACGGTCTGTTCGCTGGAGAGAATCGCGTCGGTGTTTTTCAGCAGGCGTTCCCAGTCCAGCTGCACGGCGCGCATTTCCGGGCGCACGACGGACGGCGCCGGCGGCAGGCCGGTGCTCGGGTCGCCCTTCTTGAGATAACCCCAGCGCTGGGCAAAATCATTGCGCGCATCGCTGAGCAGCTTGAACGCGGCGGCCTTGCCGGCGGCGGCTTCGGTGGCGTTCTTGGCGATCCGCTGCGACAGCACCCGCAGCTCACCGGCGTGGCCGATGTACTGCTTGTCGTAGTTGGCCTGGGTGTTGAGGTAAGCGAAGTTGGCGAACAGCAGCATGATGAACACGATCAGTGCGATGAACAGCACGATGATCTGCGAGCGGCTGCGCGAGCCTTCTGCGGGCTTGCCTGTTTTTGCTTTGATCATCGGTCCTCGCCTGTTAAACCGCGACGTGCATGAAACTCGGTGACTGCGCCAGCGCAAACAGGCTGAACACCCGCCAGTTCTGCTCGCGCCGGAAATACCCTTTGACGAACTCGCCCTTGGAGCCTTGCCGTTTACGGATCGAGACGGGTTCGAAGCTGTCCTGATCAAAGTGCTGCAGACCGAAGACCTCATCGACCAGCACACCGGCAAACACGTCCTGATGCTCTACCACCAATACCCGCCGCTGCTTGCGCATCGGTGACAGCTCATGGCCGAAAAAACCGCACAGGTCCATGACCGGCAGCAGCCGCCCGCGCAGGTTGGCCACGCCCTTGACCCACGGCTTGACGCCCGGCAACTGGGTGACACGCAGTTCGGGCAGCACTTCGCTGACTTCGCCCATCGGCGTGACGTACCAGTGCTCGCCCAGACGAAAGCCGATGCCGCTCCAGCGATCCTGGCGCGCCGGTTGCGACGGCAGGTCCGCCGCCAGCAGGCGACAGCGCTGGTCGATCTGCCACAACAGTTCGAACGCGGTCAGCGACTCGCTCATGGCGGCGCGATCAACCGGCCAGCACGTTGTTCAGGGTCTTGATCAGCGTGTCTTCGTCGACCGGTTTGGTCAGGTAGTCCCTGGCGCCCTGACGGGTGCCCCAGACCTTGTCGGTCTCCTGATCCTTGGTGGTGATGATGATCACCGGGATGTGGCTGGTTTCCGCATCCTTGGTCAACTGACGGGTGGCCTGGAAGCCGTTGAGGCCGGGCATGACGATGTCCATCAGTACCGCATCGGGTTTTTCCTGACGGGCCAGGGCCACGCCGTCGGCGCCGTTTTCGGCTTTCAGCACTTCGTGCCCGTGCTTTTCCAGCATGCCGGTGAGTTTGTACATTTCGGTCGGCGAATCGTCGACGATCAGGATACGTGCCATGGTCTTCCCCATTTTTCTTGTCGACACCGGGCCCGCTGGCCGAGCGTCTCTGTGCGTGTCTTACTGCGGCAAAGCGGCAGCGAAGCCCGGAACATGGGCCGAAATCGCGTCGAGCAGTTCTTCCTTGCTGAAAGGCTTGGTCAAAAATTGATCGGAACCGACAATCCGCCCCTTGGCCTTGTCGAACAGCCCGTCCCGGGACGACAGCATGATCACCGGCGTGCCCTTGAACGCGTTGTTGTTTTTGATTAAAGCGCAGGTCTGATAACCATCCAGACGCGGCATCATGATGTCGACGAAGATGATCCCGGGATGGTGGTCGGCGATCTTCGCCAGGGCGTCAAAACCGTCGATCGCGGTGATGACTTCGCACCCTGCATTTTTCAACAGGGTCTCGGCGGTGCGACGAATCGTTTTCGAGTCGTCGATCACCATGACCTTCAAGGCGCTGGACTGCTGTTCCATAAGGGGGCTCTACCGTCGCCTTTGCGAATCAATTTGTCCGTTTTGCGATGCGTAATGGCTGGAAACCCTTGATGTTCAAGGGCCAGCACGACATGGCAGCCTTTTTAGCACAGTCTCCAGATGCAATCTATCGACGGGTTTTTCCTTGACCGAAAACCCGCCCGGCGCCACTCTGGCGGCACTTTTTTCATACCGATCCGGTAGCCAATTTTCGAGGAAAACCCAATGAGCGTTCGCGTCGGGATTGTCATGGACCCTATCGCCAGCATTTCCTATAAAAAGGATAGCTCGCTGGCCATGCTGCTGGCGGCGCAAAAGCGCGGCTGGGAACTGTTCTATATGGAACAGAAAGACCTTTACCAGGGTGAAGGCCAGGCACGGGCGCGGATGAAGCCGCTGAAAGTCTTCGCCAACCCGGAAAAATGGTTCGAACTGGGCACCGAGCAGGATTCGCCGCTGAGCGACCTGAACGTGATCCTGATGCGCAAGGATCCGCCGTTCGACATGGAGTTCGTCTACTCCACCTACCTGCTCGAACAGGCCGAAGCCGCGGGGGTGCTGGTGGTCAACAAGCCGCAGAGCCTGCGCGACTGCAACGAAAAACTGTTCGCCACGCTGTTCCCGCAGTGCACGCCGCCGACCGTGGTCAGCCGCCGCGCCGACGTGCTGCGTGAGTTCGCCGCCAAACATGGCGACGTGATCCTCAAGCCGCTGGACGGCATGGGCGGCACCTCGATCTTCCGTCACCGCGCCGGCGACCCGAACCTGTCGGTGATCCTGGAAACCCTGACCGCCCTCGGCGCCCAGCAGATCATGGGCCAGGCCTACCTGCCGGCGATCAAGGACGGCGACAAGCGCATCCTGATGATCGACGGCGAACCGGTGGATTACTGCCTGGCGCGGATTCCGGCCCAGGGCGAAACCCGTGGCAACCTCGCGGCCGGCGGCCGTGGCGAAGCCCGTCCGTTGACCGACAAGGATCGCTGGATCGCCGCTCAGGTCGGCCCGACCTTGCGCGCGAAGGGCCTGCTGTTCGTCGGCCTGGACGTGATCGGCGAGCACCTGACCGAAATCAACGTCACCAGCCCGACCTGCATCCGCGAAATCGACAATGCCTTCGGCACCGACATCGGCGGCCTGCTGATGGATGCGATCGAAGGCAAGCTGCAAGCGTCGAGCCGCAAGCCGCAAGCTTAAAGCCAGTGGTGTGCAGCTTGTCGCTTGAGACTTCAAGCTTGCAGCTAAAAACCAACATTGCGTTATCATGCCGAGCCCGTAAAAACGCGATGTTGGTTTTTCTCGAATGACACTTCCGTCCGATCTGCCCGCTGAACTCGCCCATAAAGGCGTGCGCCCGGTCGATCGCCTCGGATTTACCCTGTTTCTCGCGGCGCTGATCCATCTGGCGCTGCTGCTCGGCGTGGGTTTCACCATGGTCGAGCCCAAGCAGATCAGCAAAACCCTGGAAATCACCCTCGCCACCTTCAAGAGCGAAAAGAAGCCGGCGAAGGCCGATTTCCTCGCCCAGGAAAACCAGGAAGGCAGCGGCACCCTCGACAAGAAGGCGATTCCCAAGACCACCGAGGTCGCGCCGTTCCAGGCAAACGAAGTCAAGAAAGTCACCCCGCCGCCCGCCGCCAAGCCGGAAGTGCAGGAAGCCGCACCCAAAGCAGCAGTGACGACCGTCGCGCCGAAACCGAAAAAGGCGCCGACCAAGAAAGAAGAAGCCAGGACCGAGACCAAACCGACGGTCGACGCCCCGACCTTCGACAGCTCGCAGCTCTCCAGCGACATTGCCAGCCTCGAAGCCGAACTGGCCAACGAACAACAGCTGTACGCCAAGCGCCCGCGTATCCACCGCCTCAGCGCCGCGTCGACCATGCGCGACAAGGGCGCCTGGTACAAGGATGAATGGCGCAAGAAGGTCGAGCGCATCGGCAACCTCAATTACCCCGACGAAGCCCGGCGCAAGCAGATCTACGGCAATCTGCGCCTGATGGTCTCGATCAACCGCGATGGCTCGCTGTATGAAGTGCTGGTGCTGGAGTCCTCCGGCCAGCCGCTGCTGGATCAAGCGGCGCAACGCATCGTGCGGCTGGCGGCACCGTTCGCACCGTTTACCGGGGACCTGTCGGACATCGACCGACTGGAAATCATCCGCACCTGGAAATTCGCCCGGGGCGACCGGCTGTCCAGTAACTGAGTCGATCTTTTGCCCGCTCCAGCTTGTCAGTTCGCCCCCCGAACGCCACACTAGCGCACATGAAAAACGTCAGCCCCAGCTACCTCAAGCATCACTTCCTGATCGCCATGCCACACATGGCCGACCCGAACTTTGCCCACACCTTGACCTACATCGTCGAGCACACGGCCAATGGCGCCATGGGGCTGGTGGTCAACCGACCGCAAGAGCTGAATCTGGCCGACATCCTCGAACAATTGCGCCCGGACATCGATCCGCCAGCGCTGTGCCAGCATGTGCCGATCTTCATCGGCGGCCCGGTGCAGACTGATCGCGGTTTTGTCCTGCACCCGGCCGGCCAGACATTCCAGGCCACCGTCGAGCTGGAGGGCGATCTGGCCCTGTCCACCTCGCAGGACGTGCTGTTCGCCATCGCCGACGGCGTGGGCCCGGCGAAAAGCGTGATCACTCTCGGCTACGCCGGCTGGGAAGCCGGGCAACTGGAGGCCGAACTGGCCGACAACGCCTGGCTGACCTGCCCGTACGACGCCGACATCCTGTTCAATACCAGCAGTGAACTGCGCCTGGAAGCGGCGGCCCGGCACCTGGGGATCAACCTCAGCCTGCTGACCAGCCAGGCAGGACACGCCTGATGGCCCTGCGCCTGATCCTCGGCTTCGACTACGGCACCAAACAGATCGGCGTGGCGGTCGGCCAGGTGATTACCGGCCAGGCCCGCGAACTGTGCACCTTGAAGGCGCAGAACGGTGTACCGGACTGGAATCAGGTCGAAGCCCTGATTAAGGAATGGAAACCCGACGCCGTGGTGGTCGGCCTGCCGCTGAACATGGACGGTACGCCCAGCGAGATGTGCGCCCGCGCCGAGAAATTCGCCCGGCGCCTCAATGGCCGCTTCAACCTGCCTTTCTATACCCACGACGAACGCCTGACGACCTTCGAAGCCAAGGGCGAACGACTGGTGCGCGGCGGACAGAAAGGCAGTTACCGCGACAACCCGGTGGACGCCATCGCCGCCGCCCTGCTGCTGCAAGGCTGGCTCGACGAAAACACCGCACTATTTGAATCCTGACAAGCGCTACGGCGCTTTTCTTTTGGTTACAACCCGAGCCACGGTTCGCGAGAACCGGCTCGCCCCCAAGAAGGAGCAACCATGAGCCTGCCCAATCCCGCCGATCTGATCAGCCAGATGGCGACCCGCCTCAAGGCGCACCTTGCCCAGCGTAATATCAGCGAACCGCGTTACATCGGCATCCGCACCGGCGGCGTCTGGGTCGCCCAGGCCCTGCTCGCAGAGCTGGGCAGCGATGCGCCACTGGGCACGCTGGATGTTTCCTTCTACCGCGACGACTTCAGCCAGAACGGCCTGCATCCGCAAGTGCGCCCGTCCGCCCTGCCCTTCGAAATCGAAGGCCAGCATCTGGTGCTGATCGACGACGTACTGATGAGCGGCCGGACCATCCGCGCCGCCATGAACGAACTGTTCGACTACGGCCGCCCGGCCAGCGTGACGCTGGTCTGCCTGCTGGACCTGGACGCCGGCGAACTGCCGATCCGCCCGAACGTGGTTGGCGCGACCCTGTCGCTGGCCGCCCACGAGCGGGTCAAGCTGTCCGGGCCGGAGCTGGCCCTCGAACTGCAAGACCTTGCCCTTTAATCCGCCCTATTGAGAGTCCCCCTCGCGATGACGCCTCTAGATACCAAGCGCCCGCTGCAGCTCAATGATCAGGGCCAGCTGCGCCACTTCCTCTCGCTCGACGGCCTGCGCCGCGAGTTGCTGACGGAAATCCTCGACACCGCCGACTCGTTCCTCGAAGTCGGCGCCCGGGCCGTGAAGAAGGTCCCGTTGCTGCGCGGCAAGACCGTGTGCAACGTGTTCTTCGAAAACTCGACCCGCACCCGTACCACCTTCGAACTGGCGGCCCAGCGCCTGTCGGCGGACGTGATCACCCTGAACGTGTCGACTTCGTCGGCCAGCAAGGGCGAAACCCTGCTCGACACCCTGCGCAACCTCGAGGCCATGGCCGCCGACATGTTCGTCGTGCGCCACGGTGACTCGGGCGCCGCGCACTTCATCGCCGAACATGTCTGCCCGCAAGTGGCGATCATCAACGGCGGCGACGGCCGGCACGCGCACCCGACCCAGGGCATGCTCGACATGCTGACCATCCGCCGCCACAAGGGTGGCTTCGAAAACCTCTCGGTGGCTATCGTCGGCGACATCCTGCACTCGCGGGTGGCGCGCTCGAACATGCTCGCCCTGAAGACCCTCGGCTGCCCGGATATCCGCGTGATCGCACCGAAGACCCTGCTGCCGATCGGCATCGAGCAATACGGCGTGAAGGTCTACACCGACATGACCGAAGGCCTGAAAGACGTCGACGTGGTGATCATGCTGCGCCTGCAGCGTGAGCGCATGACCGGCGGCCTGCTGCCGAGCGAAGGCGAGTTCTACCGCCTGTTCGGCCTGACCACCGCGCGCCTGGCCGGCGCCAAGCCCGACTGCATCGTCATGCACCCGGGGCCGATCAACCGCGGCGTGGAGATCGAGTCGGCGGTGGCCGACGGCCCGCACTCGGTGATCCTCAATCAAGTCACTTACGGCATCGCGATCCGTATGGCCGTGCTGTCGATGGCCATGAGCGGACAGACTGCCCAGCGCCAATTCGAGCAGGAGAACGCCCAGTGAAGCTCAGCATTCTCGGCGCCCGCGTCATCGATCCAAGCAGCGGCCTGGATCAAATCACCGATATTCACGTTGAAGCCTGCAAGATCGTCGCCCTCGGCGCGGCACCGGCCGGCTTCACCGCCGTCGAAACCATCGATGCCACAGGCCTGGTGGCCGCTCCGGGGCTGGTCGACCTCAACGTCGCCCTGCGCGAGCCGGGCTACAGCCGCAAAGGCACCATTGCCAGCGAAACCCGCGCCGCAGCGGCCGGCGGCGTGACCAGCCTGTGCTGCCCGCCGAAAACCAGACCGGTGCTCGACACCTCGGCCGTGGCCGAACTGATCCTCGACCGCGCCCGCGAGGCCGGCAACACCAAAGTGTTCCCGATCGGCGCGCTGAGCAAAGGTCTGGATGGCGAACAGCTGGCCGAACTGGTGGCCCTGCGCGACGCCGGTTGCGTAGCGTTCGGCAACGGCCTGGAAAGCTTCCGCAACACCCGCACCCTGTGCCGGGCGCTGGATTACGCGGCAACGTTCGACCTGACGGTGATTTTCAACTCGCAGGATCACGACCTCGCCGACGGCGGCCTGGCCCACGAAGGCGCCACCGCCAGCTTCCTCGGCCTGCCGGGCATTCCGGAAACCGCTGAAACCGTGGCTTTGGCCCGGGATCTGCTGCTGGTCGAACAGACCGGCGTGCGTGCGCACTTCAGCCAGCTGACCAGCGCTCGCGGCGTGGCCCTGATCGCTCAGGCCCAGGCCCGTGGTTTGAAAGTCACGGCGGATGTCGCCCTGTATCAGCTGATCCTGACGGACGAAGCGCTGATCGACTTCAGCAGCCTGTATCACGTGCAACCGCCGCTGCGCACCCGCGCCGACCGCGACGGCCTGCGTGAAGCGGTGAAGTCCGGCGTGGTCTCGGCGATTTCCAGCCATCACCAGCCCCACGAGCGCGATGCCAAACTGGCACCGTTCGGCGCGACCGAGCCCGGCATCAGCAGCGTCGAGCTGTTGCTGCCGCTGGCGATGACGCTGGTCGAGGATGGCCTGCTGGACCTGCCGACCCTGCTGGCCCGCCTGAGCACCGGCCCGGCCGAAGCCCTGCGCCTGCCGGCGGGCAAACTGGCGGTGGGTGGCGCGGCGGATATCGTGCTGTTCGATCCGAAGGCTTCGACCGTTGCCGGCGAAACCTGGCTATCGAAGGGCGAGAACTGCCCGTTCCTCGGCCATAGCCTGCCGGGTGTGGTGCGTTACACCTTGGTGGATGGCCGGATCAGCCATCAGGCTTGATACCGAGTTGCCCCCAATCGCGAGCAAGCTCGCTCCCACAGGGATTTGTGCAGTCACAAATCCCAGGTTACACACAGAACCTGTGGGAGCTGGCTTGCCAGCGATGACTTACTGAAAGGCACCGCGCCCTTCGGCATTACGCACCGACACCTGATCGTTCAGCGTCCAGAAGTCATACAGCACCCCCAGAAAGAACAACCCGCCGGTCAGCAGGTACACCACCCCGCTGATCCACTTGCCCTGATACATCCGGTGCACGCCGAACACCCCGAGGAATGTCAGCAGAATCCACGCCACGTTGTATTCGATCGGTCCCGCAGCAAAGCGCAGGTCGGCTTCGCGATCCATCGCCGGGATCAGGAACACGTCGATCAGCCAGCCGATCCCCAACAACCCGAAGGTGAAAAACCAGATCGTGCCGGTCACTGGCTTCCCGTAATAGAAGCGGTGGGAGCCTGTGAAACCGAAAATCCACAACAGGTAACCGATCACCTTACTGTGGGTGTCTTTTTCCTTCACACGGGGCAGCTGATAGCCGTTCATTAAGACCTCGATACACGCGATAGATAAATATTCTTTAATTCTTTGTGACTTTTTTACAGGTAGCCGACGTATGGCAAATGCTACCGTGTGTCCCGTCGAAGCCTTATAGCACCGGACTTCTGTCCGACAATTGCGTCTTTTTGCCGCTTATTTGGTTCCGTTGGCTCCCGATTGAATCGACCAACGGCCTCGGAAGTGACAAAAAAGCTGTTATAAAGTTGCGCGCTAACACACCAAGAGCCCTGCCTAATGCGTCCATTTTTCAAGACATGGCTAACCATTTGCCTATTAATGCCACTGGCCGCCCACGCCACCAATCGTGAGCAACGTCTTCCCAACGTTAACGGTTTCACCCCTAAATCCCATGCCTCTGCTCCTTCGAACAAAGGCAAACAGGTCAAGCACACCACGCTGAGCAGCACCGGCCGCAGCAAGCTGGTGCCACCGATGGCGACCAAGGAAAGCAGTAATGTCCTCAGTCGCGCGGTAAACGTCCTCGGTACGCCATACCGTTGGGGCGGCAGCAGCCCGAGTAAAGGCTTCGACTGCAGCGGTCTGGTGAAGTATGCGTTCAACGACGCCACGTTCGACCTGCCACGCACCTCGAACGCCATGGCCAGCGGTCACGGCGAGAAAGTCGAACGCAAGGACCTGAAGCCGGGCGACCTGATTTTCTTCAACATCAAGAGCCGTCGGGTCAATCACGTTGCCATCTACCTGGGCAACGACCGTTTCATCCATGCGCCACGGCGCGGCAAAGCGGTGAGCATCGACACACTGAACAAGCCGTACTGGGAAAAGCATTACGTGGTGGCCAAACGCGTATTGCCGAAAGAATCGGGGCAGATGCGCGTCGTACAGCGCTAACACCATACCGATCGTTCCCACGTCGAGGCGTCGAACCGTCCGCGTGGGAATGCCTCAATGGACGCTCCGCGTCCGCTTCGGCAGGGACGCAGAGCGTCCCGGGCTGCATTCCCACGCAGAGCGTGGGAACGATCAGAACAAAAAAATCGCAGCCCACGGGCTGCGATTTTTTTTGCCTAGAAGTTATCCGGCGTACGCGCCTTCTCACGTGCATGTTCGCGGCTGATCAAGCCCTTGGTCACCAGATCCTTCAGGCACATGTCGAGTGTCTGCATCCCCAGCGAGCCGCCGGTCTGAATCGCCGAATACATCTGCGCCACCTTGTCCTCGCGGATCAGGTTACGGATCGCCGACGTGCCCAGCATGATCTCGTGCGCCGCCACCCGGCCGCCGCCGATCTTCTTGATCAGCATCTGCGACACCACCGCCAGCAACGATTCCGAGAGCATCGAGCGCACCATGGACTTTTCGTCCCCGGGGAACACGTCCACGACACGGTCGATGGTCTTGGCTGCCGAGGTGGTGTGCAGCGTTCCGAACACCAGGTGCCCGGTCTCGGCGGCGGTCAGCGCCAGGCGGATGGTTTCCAGATCGCGCATCTCGCCCACCAGGATCACGTCCGGATCCTCACGCAGCGCCGAACGCAATGCGGTGGCGAAACTGCGGGTATCGCGATGGACTTCGCGCTGATTGATCAGGCATTTGCGCGATTCGTGGACAAATTCGATCGGGTCTTCAATGGTCAGGATGTGGTGATGGCGATGGGTGTTGAGGTAATCGATCATTGCCGCCAGCGTCGTCGACTTGCCGGAGCCGGTCGGCCCGGTCACCAGCACCAGCCCGCGCGGCGCATCGGTGATCTTGCGAAAGACGTCGCCCATGGCCAGGTCTTCCATGGTCAGCACTTTCGACGGAATGGTCCGGAACACCGCCCCGGCGCCCCGGTTCTGGTTGAAGGCATTGACCCGAAAGCGCGCCACCCCGGGGACTTCGAAGGAAAAGTCGGTTTCCAGATGTTTCTCGAAGTCCACCCGCTGGGTGTCGTTCATGATGTCGTAGATCAGCTCGTGCACTTGCTTGTGATCCAGTGCCGGCAGATTGATCCGCCGCACATCGCCATCCACGCGGATCATCGGCGGCAGACCGGCCGACAGGTGCAGGTCGGAAGCGCCCTGTTTGGCGCTGAAGGCCAGCAGTTCAGTGATATCCATAGCGTCCCTCAATTCCAGTAGAATGCCGCGAACCTTCAGACCGCTGGCGCCTCTTGATGTCCACGATAGCAGACAACATTCTCCAGGTTAGTTCGCGTATTCATGCCGCCACCGTTGCCGCTGGACGCGATGAAAACAGCGTCCAGCTACTGGCCGTGAGCAAGACCAAACCGTCCGAAGCCCTGCGTGAAGCGTATGCCGCCGGCCTGCGCGACTTTGGCGAGAACTACCTGCAGGAAGCCCTGGCCAAACAGCTCGAACTGGCCGACCTGCCCTTGATCTGGCACTTCATCGGCCCCATTCAGTCGAACAAGACCCGCTCGATTGCCGAGCATTTCGCCTGGGTGCACTCCGTGGATCGTCTGAAAATCGCCCAACGCCTGTCCGAACAACGCCCGGCGGATCTGCCGCCGCTGAACATCTGCATTCAGGTCAACGTCAGCGGTGAAGCCAGCAAGTCCGGCTGCACCCCGCAAGATCTGCCGGCCCTGGCCCAGGCCATCAGCGCCCTGCCGCGCCTGAAGCTGCGCGGGCTGATGGCAATTCCCGAGCCGACCGAAGATCGCGCCGAGCAGGACGCGGCATTCGCCGCCGTTCAGAAGTTGCAGGCCGGCCTCGATCTGCCGCTCGACACACTTTCCATGGGCATGAGCCACGACCTCGAGTCGGCCATTGCCCAGGGCGCGACCTGGGTCCGTATCGGTACGGCCCTGTTCGGCGCCCGTGACTATTCCCAATCTTGACCATTTCCAGATAAGGACCTGACATGAGCAACACACGTATTGCCTTTATCGGTGCCGGCAACATGGCCGCCAGCCTGATCGGCGGCCTGCGGGCCAAGGGTCTGGAAGCTGCACAGATTCGCGCCAGCGATCCGGGTGAAGAAACCCGCGCCAAAGTCAGCGCCGAACATGGCATCGAAACCTTCGCCGACAACGCCCAGGCCATCGACGGCGCCGACGTTGTCGTGCTGGCAGTCAAGCCACAAGCCATGAAGCTTGTGTGCGAAGCGATTCGCCCAAGCCTGAAACCGAATCAACTGGTGGTCTCCATCGCCGCCGGCATCACCTGCGCCAGCATGACGGCCTGGCTCGGCAAGCAGCCGATCGTGCGCTGCATGCCGAACACCCCGGCGCTGCTGCGTCAGGGCGTGAGCGGCCTGTACGCCACAGGCAAAGTGAGCGCCGAACAACGCCAACAGGCTGAAGAACTGCTGTCCGCCGTGGGCATCGCCCTGTGGCTGAACGAAGAGCAGCAACTGGACGCGGTCACCGCTGTCTCCGGTTCCGGCCCGGCGTACTTCTTCCTGCTGATCGAAGCCATGACCGCCGCCGGCGTCAAACTCGGCCTGCCGAAGGAAACCGCCGAGCAGCTGACCTTGCAGACCGCGCTGGGCGCCGCGCACATGGCGGTATCCAGCGACGTCGACGCGGCCGAACTGCGCCGCCGCGTGACCTCGCCGGCCGGCACCACGGAAGCTGCGATCAAATCGTTCCAGGCCGGCGGCTTCGAAGCCCTGGTGGAAAAAGCACTCGGCGCCGCCGCGCACCGCTCGGCCGAAATGGCCGAACAACTGGGCAAATAAGGAGCCTTACATGATTGGATTGAACACCGCAGCGGTCTATGTGCTGCAAACCCTCGGCAGCCTGTACCTGCTGATCGTGCTGCTGCGCTTCGTCCTGCAACTGGTGCGGGCGAACTTCTACAACCCGCTGTGCCAGTTCGTGGTCAAGGCCACTCAGCCGCTGCTCAAGCCACTACGCCGGATCATCCCGAGCCTGTTCGGCCTCGACATGTCGTCGCTGGTGCTGGCGATCCTCGTGCAACTGGCGCTGATGGCGCTGACCCTGCTGCTGACCTACGGCACCACCGGTAACCCGCTGCAACTGTTGATCTGGTCGCTGATCGGCGTGACGGCGCTGTTCCTGAAGATTTTCTTCTGGGCCATGATCATCAGCATCATCCTGTCCTGGGTCGCACCGGGCAGCCACAATCCGGGCGCCGAGCTGGTGAACCAGATCTGTGAACCGGCCCTGGCGCCGTTCCGCCGCATCCTGCCGAACCTCGGCGGTCTGGACCTGTCGCCGATCTTCGCCTTCCTCGTGCTGAAGCTGATCGACATGCTGGTGATCAACAACCTCGCGGCGATGACGATGATGCCGGAAATCCTGCGCCTGCTGATGTGAGCTGGTTTCGCTGGGACGGTGACGACCTGATTCTGGAATGTCACCTGCAACCGGCCGCCCGCAGCGATGATTTCTGCGGGCTGCACGGTGATCGCCTGAAAATCCGCCTGACCGCGCCGCCGGTCGAGGGCAAGGCCAATGCGTACCTGATGGGGTTTCTGGCCAAGGCTTTTGGGGTTTCCAAGAGCCAGGTCAGTTTGCTCAGTGGTGAGCTGAACCGGCAGAAGCGAGTGCGCATCAGCGCACCGAAAAAGCTGCCGGACTTGCCCGGACTAGTGCGCTGATCGTTCCCACGTCGAGGCGTCGAACCGTCCGCGTGGGAATGCATCCCGGGACGCTCCGCGTCCCCCGCCGAAGCGGACGCGGAGCGTCCGATGAGGCATTCCCATGCAGAGCGTGGGAACGAGCGCAAATCAGGCCTGATCGTTGCTTGCCGCTAACCCCACCGGTCTTTAGACTTACGCCTCATTTCAACGAGAGCAGGGTCGATGCCAGCTGCCTTTCCCCCCGATTCTGTTGGTCTGGTGACGCCGCAAACGGCGCACTTCAGCGAACCGCTGGCCCTGGCCTGCGGCCGTTCGCTGGCCGATTATGACCTGATCTACGAAACCTACGGCACGCTGAACGCGCAAGCGAGCAACGCCGTGCTGATCTGCCACGCCTTGTCCGGCCACCACCATGCTGCGGGTTACCACAGCGTCGACGACCGCAAGCCCGGTTGGTGGGACAGCTGCATCGGCCCCGGCAAACCGATCGACACCAACAAGTTCTTCGTGGTCAGCCTGAACAACCTCGGCGGTTGCAATGGTTCTACCGGTCCGAGCAGCCTCAATCCGGAAACCGGCAAGCCGTTCGGCGCCGACTTCCCGGTGCTGACCGTGGAAGACTGGGTGCACAGCCAGGCACGCCTGGCCGACCTGCTCGGCATCGGCCAGTGGGCGGCGGTGATCGGCGGCAGCCTGGGCGGCATGCAGGCGCTGCAATGGACCATCACGTATCCGGATCGCGTTCGCCACTGCCTGGCCATCGCCTCGGCCCCCAAGCTGTCGGCGCAGAACATCGCCTTCAACGAAGTGGCGCGCCAGGCGATCCTCACCGACCCGGAATTCCACGGCGGCTCGTTCCAGGAACACGGCGTGATCCCCAAGCGCGGCCTGATGCTGGCGCGGATGGTCGGGCACATCACGTACCTGTCCGACGACTCCATGGGCGAGAAATTCGGTCGCGGCCTGAAGAGCGAAAAGCTCAACTACGACTTCCACAGCGTCGAGTTCCAGGTCGAAAGCTACCTGCGCTATCAGGGCGAAGAGTTCTCCGGGCGCTTCGATGCCAACACCTATCTGTTGATGACCAAGGCGCTGGACTACTTCGATCCGGCGGCGAACTTCAACGATAACCTGGCGAAAACCTTCGAAGGTGCAAAAGCCAAGTTCTGCGTGATGTCGTTCACCACCGACTGGCGCTTCTCCCCGGCCCGCTCGCGAGAACTGGTGGATGCGCTGATGGCGGCGCGCAAAGACGTCAGCTACCTGGAAATCGACGCGCCGCAAGGCCACGACGCCTTCCTGATTCCGATCCCGCGCTACTTGCAGGCGTTCGGCAATTACATGAACCGCATTACGTTGTGAGAAAGCCATGAGAGCTGATCTGGAAATCATCCAGGAATGGATCCCCGCCGGCAGCCGCGTGCTCGACCTCGGCTGCGGTGACGGCGAGTTGCTGACCTGGCTGCGCGACCACAAGCAGGTCACCGGCTACGGCCTGGAAAACGACCCGGACAACATCGCCGAGTGCGTGGCCAAGGGCATCAACGTCATCGAACAGGACCTGGACAAGGGCCTGGGCAACTTCGCCAGCAACAGCTTCGACATCGTGGTGATGACCCAGGCCCTGCAAGCCGTGCATTACCCGGACAAGATCCTCGACGAAATGCTACGGGTCGGTCGCCAGTGCATCATCACGTTCCCGAATTTCGGTCACTGGCGCTGCCGCTGGTACCTGGCGAGCAAAGGCCGGATGCCGGTGTCGGAATTCCTGCCGTACACCTGGTACAACACGCCGAACATCCACTTCTGCACCTTCGAAGACTTTGAAGAACTTTGTCGCGAACGTGAGGCGAAGGTCATTGATCGGCTTGCCGTGGATCAACAGCACCGCCACGGGTGGGCCAGTAAGCTATGGCCTAATCTGTTAGGTGAGATCGGTATCTACCGCGTCAGCAGCCCGGGGCTTGCGGATCACAGAATCGCGGTCTGAACCACGACATTGCGAGGAGAACGAACATGGGACGCTTGATTACCGCGCTATTGGCCGCCTGCCTGAGCCTGTCGGCCGTGGCCGCCGATGCCATCAAGGGCGAACGCAAGGAAGTGTTCGGTGATGTCACCGTGCATTACAACACCTTCAACTCGACCTTCCTGACGCCGGACATCGCCAAGGCGGCCGAGCTGATCCGCAGCAAGAACCAGGGCGTGATCAATGTCTCGGTGATCAAGGACGGCAAGCCGCTGATCGCCCAGGTCAGCGGCACCGTCAAGGACCTGACCAGTCAGAGCGTGCCGCTGACTTTCCGCCAGATCACCGAACAGGGCGCGATCTATTACATCGCCCAGTACCCGGTGGAGCAGCAGGAAACCCGCACCTTTGAAATCAAGGTGCAGACCGGCGACAAGATCAACACCCTCAATTTCAACCAAGAGCTTTTCCCTGGCCAATGATCAATCTCAAGCAACTCGTACTGGCCAGCCATAACGCCGGCAAACTCAAGGAACTCCAGGCCATGCTCGGCGAATCGGTGCAATTGCGCTCGATTGGCGAATTCAGCAGCGTGGAGCCGGAAGAAACCGGCCTGTCGTTCGTCGAGAACGCGATCCTCAAGGCCCGCAATGCCGCGCGCATTTCCGGTCTGCCGGCGCTGGCCGACGACTCGGGTCTGGCGGTGGATTTCCTTGGCGGTGCGCCGGGCATCTACTCGGCGCGCTACGCCGACGGCAAGGGCGATGCGGCGAACAACGCCAAACTGCTCGACGCCTTGAAGGACGTGCCGGAAGCCGAACGCGGCGCGCAGTTCGTCTGCGTATTGGCACTGGTGCGTCACGCCGACGATCCGCTGCCGATCCTCTGCGAAGGCCTGTGGCACGGGCGCATTCTGACCGCCGCCAGCGGTGAGCACGGTTTCGGCTACGACCCGTTGTTCTGGGTGCCGGAGCGTAATGTGTCCAGCGCCGAACTGAGCCCGAGCGACAAGAACCAGATCAGCCACCGCGCCCGTGCAATGGATCTGCTGCGCCAGCGTCTGGGCTTGAAATGACCGATAGTTCCTCCGCGTCGTCGCTGATTATCGGCGGCGCCGCCTCCTCGTCTCGGGCGCCGTTGCCGACGCTGCCGCCCCTGGCGCTGTACATCCACATCCCGTGGTGTGTGCGCAAATGCCCCTATTGCGACTTCAACTCCCACACCGCCAGCCCGGTGCTGCCGGAACAGGAGTACGTCGATGCGATGCTGGCCGACCTCGATCAGGATCTGCACGCGGTGTATGGCCGTGAGTTGAGTTCGATCTTCTTTGGCGGCGGCACGCCGAGCCTGTTCAGCGCCGAAGCCTTTGGCCGCTTGCTGGAAGGTGTGAAACAACGCATCCCGTTTGCCGACGACATCGAAATTACCCTGGAAGCCAACCCCGGAACCTTCGAACAGGAGAAGTTCGTCGCCTACCGCAAACTGGGGATCAATCGCCTGTCGATCGGTATCCAGAGCTTCCAGCAGGAAAAGCTCAAGGCCCTCGGCCGCATCCACAACGGCGACGAAGCGGTACGCGCCGCCGGCATGGCGCGCCAGGCCGGGTTCGATAACTTCAACCTCGACTTGATGCACGGCTTGCCGGACCAGTCGCTGGAGGATGCCCTGAGCGACCTGCACCAGGCGATCGACCTGAAGCCGACCCACATTTCCTGGTATCAGCTGACGCTGGAGCCGAACACCGTGTTCTGGAACCAGCCGCCGGTGCTGCCGGAAGACGACACGCTGTGGGACATTCAAGAGGCCGGACAGGCACTGCTGGCCGAGCACGGTTACGCGCAGTACGAAGTTTCGGCCTACGCCCAACCGGGTCGCCCGGCGCGGCATAACCTCAATTACTGGAGCTTCGGCGACTTCATCGGCATCGGCGCCGGCGCCCACGGCAAGCTCAGCCATCCGGACGGGCGCATCGTGCGCACCTGGAAGACGCGCCTGCCGAAGGACTACCTCAACCCGGCCAAAAGCTTCCAGGCCGGCGAGAAAGCCCTGACCAACGACGAGATGCCGTTCGAGTTCCTGATGAACGCCCTGCGCCTGACCGCCGGCGTCGAATCGCGCCTGTACCCGGAGCGCACCGGCCTGCCGCTGGAGAGCCTCGACGAACACCGGCGCGAGGCCGAACAAAGCGGTCTGTTGCAGGTCGAACCGTCACGTCTGGCGGCCACCGAGCGCGGACAACTGTTCCTCAACGACTTGCTGCAGAAATTTCTGAGCTGACCGCTCTTAAGGAAACCGCATGGATTTGATACTCGACCTGCTCGCCACCGTGTCCCGCTGGAGCCGCAGCAACCTCTCGGAAATCGCGCTGGCGCTGGTGGGCTGTCTGCTGGTGCTGTTCGGCGCCGACTTCAAGGGCTGGGTCGAGCAACGCCTGGGTAGCATTGCCGGCGCCCTGCGTGTGCCGCTGATGGCCCTGCTGTGCATGATCGGCAGCGGCGCGGCGCTGATCTACGCGACGCCGTGGGTGGTGAAGGGGCTGAGCCAGTTCAACAACTACAGCCTGGCGCCGGTGTTGTTGGTGGTGCTGGTGTTGATTGGCGTGGTCGCCGACCGCCGCTGATCTCCACGTGCTCGTTCCCACGCTCCGCGTGGGAATGCAGCCCGGGACGCTCTGCGTCCCTGAAGCGGACACGGAGCGTCCATCGAGGCGTTCCCACGCAGACGGTTCGACGCCTCGACGTGGGAACGATCACTGCGTAAGGCTTAAGCGAGCTTTTCGAACTTCAGATCCCACACGCCATGCCCAAGACGTTCGCCGCGGCGTTCGAACTTGGTGATCGGGCGTTCGGCCGGGCGGGGTACGCACTTGCCGTCTTCGGCAAGGTTGCGATAGCCCGGGGCGACGTTCATCACTTCCAGCATGTATTCGGCGTACGGCTCCCAGTCGGTGGCCATGTGCAGAATGCCGCCAACCTTCAGCTTGCTGCGCACCAGTTCAGCGAAGGACGCCTGAACGATACGGCGCTTGTGGTGACGGCTCTTGTGCCACGGATCCGGGAAGAACAGCATCAGGCGATCGAGGCTGTTGTCGGCGATGCAGCGGTTGAGCACTTCGATCGCGTCGCAGTCGTAGACCCGCAGGTTGGTCAGGCCCTGAGTCAGCACGCCGTTGAGCAGTGCGCCGACACCCGGACGGTGAACCTCGACACCGATGAAATCCTGCTCCGGCGCAGCGGCGGCCATTTCCAGCAGCGAGTGGCCCATGCCGAAACCGATCTCCAGCGAACGCGGCGCGGAACGGCCGAACACCTGGTCGAAATCCACCGGCGCATCGGCCAGCGGCAGGACGAACTTCGGCGCGCCCTGATCCAGGCCGCGCTGCTGGCCTTCGGTCATGCGCCCGGCGCGCATCACGAAACTCTTGATGCGGCGGTGTTGGCGCTCGTCGCCTTCTTCCGTCTGGATTGGCGTGTCGTTCGATTCAGTCATCAATAGCTCTTACTTGATCAGACCATCCAGCGGCGAAGAGGCGCTGGCATAGAGTTTTTTCGGCATGCGGCCGGCGAGGTAGGCCAGGCGGCCCGCGACGATCGCGTGTTTCATGGCTTCGGCCATCATGATCGGCTGCTGAGCATGGGCGATGGCCGAGTTCATCAGCACGGCGTCACAGCCCAGTTCCATGGAGATGGTGGCGTCGGAAGCGGTACCGACACCGGCATCCACCAGCACCGGAATTTTGGCTTCTTCGAGGATGATCTGCAGGTTGTACGGGTTGCAGATCCCCAGGCCCGAACCGATCAGACCGGCCAGCGGCATGACCGCGATGCAGCCGATTTCCGCCAATTGCCGGGCGATGATCGGGTCGTCGCTGGTGTAAACCATCACGTCGAAGCCTTCCTTGACCAGCACTTCGGCGGCCTTGAGGGTTTCGATCACGTTGGGGAACAGGGTTTTCTGGTCGGCCAGCACTTCCAGCTTCACCAGGTTGTGGCCGTCGAGCAGCTCACGCGCCAGGCGGCAGGTGCGCACGGCCTCGACCGCGTCGTAGCAGCCGGCGGTGTTCGGCAGGAAGGTGTAGCGATCCGGCGACAGCACTTCGAGCAGGTTCGGCTCGCCTTCGATCTGGCCCAGGTTGGTGCGGCGCACCGCGAAGGTGACGATCTCGGCACCCGAGGCTTCGATGGCCAGGCGGGTTTCTTCCATGTCACGGTACTTGCCGGTACCGACCAGCAAACGCGACTGGTAAGTACGACCGGCCAGAACGAAAGGCTTGTCGCTACGAACGATGCTCATGGGGAATCCTCTGTTGGAGTGAGGGTCTTGCAGAATTGTCGGCCCATGCAGGCCTGGCGACTAGCCGCCGCCGATCGCGTGCACGACTTCGACGTTGTCGCCGTCGTTCAAAGTGGTGTCGGCATGCTGGCTGCGCGGGACGATATCCAGATTGAGTTCGACCGCGACGCGGCGTCCGGTCAGGTCCAGACGGGTCAGCAGGGCCGCAACGGTTTCACCGTCGGGCAGTTCAAAGGATTCACCGTTCAACTGAATGCGCATGCGCAACGCCGCCATCACTTTTTAGGGGGTGGCATTCTAGCCCGATCATGACCTAAAGGTCAGCACCAAGCGTCAAGCGGTTGGCTGCAGGCGCCAGGCGGCGAGTCCGAGGCACAGCCAGCCAATCAGGAACGCCAGGCCACCGAACGGGGTGATGATGCCGAGCTTGCCGATGCCGAGGGTGGTCAACAGGTACAGGCTGCCGGAGAACAGCAGGATGCCGACGGTGAACGAGATGCCGGCCCAGGCGACCAGACGCCCCTGAAGCTGCGTGGCCAGCAGCGCCACGCCGAACAGCGCCAGTGCGTGCACCAGCTGATAAGTGACGCCGGTGTGGAAGATCGCCAGGTACTCCGGGGTCAGGCGGTTTTTCAGGCCATGGGCGGCGAATGCGCCGAGGCCGACACCGGTGAAACCAAAGAAGGCAGCCAGCATCAGAAAGCTACGCAGCATGTAGAACTCCAGTCAGACTCGATCGGTAGGGTCTGTATAATGGCCCGCTCAACCGGTTCGGCCAAGCCATCTCTATGCTGCGTTTATTTCTCCGTCGTTTCACGAAGGCCCTGCTCTGGTTCGCGGGTGGCAGCGTATTGCTGGTGCTGGTGTTTCGCTTCGTGCCGCCACCGGGCACGGCGCTGATGATCGAGCGCAAGATCGAATCCTGGGTCGACGGCGAGCCGATCGATCTGCAACGCACCTGGAAACCGTGGGACGAGATCTCCGATGACCTGAAGGTCGCGGTGATTGCCGGCGAAGACCAGAAATTCCCCGAGCACTGGGGGTTTGACCTGCGTGCAATCAAGGCCGCACTGGCCCACAACGAACTCGGCGGCTCGATTCGTGGCGCCAGCACCTTGAGCCAGCAAGTATCGAAAAACCTGTTTTTGTGGTCAGGTCGCAGCTACCTGCGCAAAGGCCTGGAAGCATGGTTTACCGCACTGATCGAAGTGTTCTGGCCCAAGCAGCGGATTCTCGAGGTGTACCTGAACAGCGTCGAGTGGGATGACGGCGTGTTTGGTGCCGAAGCGGCGGCAAGGCATCACTTTGGCGTGAGCGCCAGGTCATTGTCCCGGCAGCAGGCGAGTTATCTGGCGGCCGTGCTGCCGAATCCCCGGGTCTGGAGCGCCAGTCATCCGACCGCTTATGTGTCGCGCCGCGCCGGCTGGATTCGCCAGCAGATGAGCCAGCTGGGGGGCGACAGCTACCTGCTGACACTCAATGATTCACGTCGGGCGCCCTGGGCCCAATGACTTTCCGACAGGCAAACAAAAACGCCCCGATCATCACTGATCGGGGCGTTTTTTATTGTCGGACTGCCGGTTATGCGGCAATCGACAATTTGAGCTTGTTCATCGCGCTCTTCTCGAGCTGACGGATCCGCTCGGCCGACACGTTGTACTTCTGCGCCAGGTCGTGCAGCGTGGCTTTCTCTTCTGCCAGCCAGCGCTGGTAGAGGATGTCGCGACTGCGTTCGTCCAGCACTTCCAGCGCTTCGTGCAGGTTGTGATTGGAGTTGTCGCTCCAGTCGGCATCTTCCAGTTGACGCGCCGGGTCGTACCGGTGGTCTTCCAGGTAGTTGGCCGGCGACTGGAAAGCACTGTCGTCGTCCGCTTCCGCAGCCGGGTCGAAGGCCATGTCATGGCCGGTCAGGCGACTTTCCATCTCACGCACTTCACGCGGCTCGACGCCGAGGCTTTCCGCCACACGGTGGACTTCCTCGTTGTTCAGCCAGGCCAGACGTTTCTTCTGGCTGCGCAGGTTGAAGAACAGCTTGCGCTGGGCCTTGGTGGTCGCGACCTTCACGATCCGCCAGTTGCGCAGGATGAACTCGTGAATCTCGGCCTTGATCCAGTGCACCGCGAAGGACACCAGACGCACGCCCATTTCCGGGTTGAAACGCTTCACGGCCTTCATCAGGCCGACGTTGCCTTCCTGGATCAGGTCAGCCTGAGCCAGACCGTAGCCGGAATAGCTACGGGCGATGTGTACGACAAACCGCAGGTGGGCGAGCACCATCTGCCGAGCCGCCCCCAGATCCTGCTCATAGTAGAGACTCTCGGCCAGTTCACGCTCCTGCTCCGGCGTCAGCAAAGGAATGCTGTTGACGGTGTGCACGTAGGCTTCCAGGTTTGCGCCTGGAACCAATGCATACGCAGGTTGCAAAGAATTGGACATACGGAAAAACCTCCGACTTACATACTCATGCTTTTCAGCATTGCGAAAAATTGACCGGAAACTCAAATGAAAGTTTCCTTAACCACTGAAAGGTCAATCACGCGCAAAAAAAGATTCTACTTCGGCGCCAGCTCCCTGAGATGACGTGCGACTGCAATCCATGCACCGATATAACCCAACAGCACCGCGCCAAGCAAGAGCGACAGACCGTCGGCAACTGGCACGCCGGCCAGTGCGAAATCGCTGCCGTACAAGCCGGCCAGCCCGACCACCGCATCGTTCAGCCAGTTCAGGCCAAACGCCAATACACCCCAGGACAGCAGCCCCGCACCGAAGCCATACAGCGCGCCCATATAAAGAAAGGGGCGACGCACATAGCTGTCAGTGCCGCCGACGAGTTTAATCACTTCTATCTCGGTGCGGCGGTTTTCAATATGAAGACGAATGGTATTGCCTATCACCAAAAGTAATGCGGAAACCAGCAACACCGTCAGACCGAACACGAAACGGTCGCCGAGCTTGAGGATGGCGGCCAGACGCTCGACCCAGACTAGATCAAGTTGCGCCTGTTGTACCTTGGGCAGCTCGGAAAGTTTTTGTCTTAATGCTTCCAGGGTCGACTTGTCGACCTCGTTCGGCGTCACCAGTACCACGCCCGGCAGCGGGTTTTCCGGCAGCTCGCGCAGGGCTTCGCCCAAGCCGGACTGCTGCTGGAACTCTTCGAGCGCCTGGTCGCGGCCGACATATTCGGCATCAGCTACGCCCGGCATACCCTTGATCTGGTCGCGCAACGCTTCGCCCTGAGCCGGAGTCGCCTTGAGCTCCAGGTACAGCGAGATCTGCGCCGCGCGCTGCCACGAGCCGCCCAGGCGCTCGACATTGTTCAGCAACAACGAAAGGCCCATCGGCAGACTCAGCGCAACTGCCATCACCATGCAGGTGAAGAAGCTGCCGATCGGCTGCTTGCCGAGACGGCGCAGGCTGTCGATCCAGCTGGCGCGATGGCTTTCGATCCAGGCACGGAACAACGTGGCGAAATCCGGGCCGTCGTCATCGTCGTGCTTTTTCTTCTTTGGCGGTTGCGGATCGGCGGCCTTCGGGGCCACGCGCTCGGAAACCTTCGGACTGCGTGTTGCACTCATACGCCGGCCTCCCCGTCGCCGATCAATCGGCCGCGTTGCAGGGTCAGCATGCGATGGCGCATGCGCGCGATCAGCGCCAGGTCGTGACTGGCGATCAGCACGCTGGTGCCCAGACGGTTGATATCTTCGAACACGCCCATGATCTCGGCCGCGAGACGCGGGTCGAGGTTACCGGTCGGTTCGTCCGCCAGCAGCAGGGCCGGACGGTGAACGATGGCCCGGGCAATGCCGACGCGCTGTTGCTGACCGGTGGACAGGTCGCCCGGATACAGATCGGCCTTGTCCGACAGCGCCACGCGCTCCAGCGCCGAATCGACGCGCTTGGCGATTTCGACCTTGGACAGCCCGAGAATCTGCAACGGCAGCGCGACGTTGTTGAACACCGTGCGATCGAACAACAGTTGATGGTTCTGGAACACCACACCGATCTGCCGACGCAGGAACGGAATCTGCGCATTGCTGATGGTGCTCAGGTCCTGCCCGGCCAGCAGCAGTTTGCCGCTGGTTGGACGTTCCATCGCCAGCAGCAGGCGCAACAGCGTGGATTTACCGGCACCGGAGTGGCCGGTGACAAACAGGAACTCGCCCCGACGGACTCGAAAGCTCAGCTCATGCAAGCCGACGTGACCGTTCGGGTAGCGTTTACCGACCTGTTCGAAACGAATCATGAACGCTCCCGCTCGGCAAACAGTGCCTGGACAAAGGGTTCGGCTTCAAAGGTACGCAGATCGTCGATGCCTTCACCGACGCCGATGTAGCGGATCGGCAGGCCGAACTGCTTGGCCAGGGCGAAAATCACCCCGCCCTTGGCGGTCCCGTCGAGCTTGGTCAGCGCCAGGCCGGTCAGTTCGACGGTCTGGTTGAATTGCTTGGCCTGATTGATGGCGTTCTGGCCGGTGCCGGCGTCCAGCACCAGCAGCACTTCGTGCGGGGCATCGGCGTCGAGCTTGCCGATCACCCGGCGAACCTTCTTCAGCTCTTCCATCAGGTTGTCTTTGGTGTGCAGACGACCGGCGGTGTCGGCGATCAGCACGTCGATGCCACGAGCCTTGGCGGCCTGCACGGCATCGAAAATCACCGAAGCCGAGTCCGCGCCCGTGTGCTGGGCGATCACCGGAATCTTGTTGCGTTCGCCCCAGACCTGCAACTGCTCGACAGCCGCAGCACGGAAGGTATCACCGGCGGCCAGCATGACTTTCTTGCCTTCCAGTTGCAGTTTCTTCGCCAGTTTGCCGATGGTGGTGGTCTTGCCGGCGCCGTTGACGCCGACCACCAGAATCACGAACGGCTTGTTCCGGGAAGCGATCTTCAGCGGCTGCTCGACCGGTTTGAGCATTGCGGCCAGCTCGGCCTGCAGGGATTTATACAGGGCGTCGGAATCGGCCAGCTCTTTACGTGCGACCTTCTGGGTCAGGCGCTGGATGATCACCGATGTTGCCTCGACGCCAACGTCGGCCGTCAGCAGGCGGGTTTCGAGCTCGTCGAGCAGATCGTCATCGATGGCTTTCTTGCCGAGGAACAGGCTGGCCATGCCCTCGCCAATACTGGCGCTGGTCTTGGACAGACCTTGCTTGAGACGCGCGAAGAAGCCGGCTTTGGTTTCTTCGGTGCGCGGGGCTTCTACCGGGGTTTCAGCCTGGATTTCCACAGGAGCGACTGGCGCTACGGCGACCGGTGCAGGTGCAGGTGCAGGTTCGGGCGCTTCAACAATCGGCGTAACCGGGGCAGCAACCACAGGCTCTGGAATGACAGGCGCAGCTTCGACCACCGGCGCCGGGACAGGCTCGGGGGCGAACGCCACCGGCGCAGGAATCGGCGGTGTAACGTGCGGCGCGGCCTCTTCAACCAGCGCCACCGGCTCTTCCGCCACCGGTAAGCTCAGCCACGGTTCGCTGGCCGGGGTCAGCGGCAACTCGGCGGCAGCCGGCGCTTCAGGCTCGACCTCGGCCACCGGTTGCAGCACCGGCTCGGCGATCGGCAGCACGACCGGTGCCGGCGCTTCTTCTATTACGGGAGCGGGCGCAGGGGCCGGTTCAGGAATGGCAGTCGGCTGTTCGACGACGGGTTCCTGCGGTTTCTTGCGCAGCCATCCGAACAGGCTTTTCTTCTCGCCAGCCGCAGCTGGGGTCTTCTTGTCGTCGTTGGAACCAAACATGGAGGACGGCTATCTCACGGTAGCGACGCGCCACAGGGGCGCCCCGGCAAATAAATATTCGATGCAGAACAGACTGTGTTTCACCCAGCTTGTTCACGCGCAACATTTTGTCGAGGCACCAACGGCACCTCAAAGGAATCGTTTTAATGAAGGACTGGCCGGCAAAATCGGCGAAAAAGCGAAGTTTAGCTGATAAACCAAAGCCTTCTGCCGCAAACCCATACAACCTGATCAAGTTTCAAAACCGGATAGGCGTGGTCGCCGGTAAAACGGATCAGTATCCTAGCACCCTCTCGCCCGCCGACGCTAAGACCAAGCGGGCAGCCCAACAGGTTTAAAAACGAATGAATGCTCTAGCCCGCCGCGCCGCAGGCCTGCTGCTCAGCACAGTCTGCCTGCCCCTTTCGGCCCTGGCGGCCGACCCGCAACCGACCCATGAATTCACTCTCGACAACGGCCTGAAGGTCGTCGTGCGCGAAGACCATCGCGCGCCGGTGGTGGTGTCGCAGGTCTGGTACAAGGTTGGTTCCAGCTACGAAACCCCGGGCCAGACCGGTCTGTCCCACGCCCTCGAGCACATGATGTTCAAGGGCAGCGAGAAAGTCGGTCCCGGCGAAGCCTCGCTGATCCTGCGTGACCTCGGCGCCGAAGAGAATGCGTTCACCAGCGACGATTTCACCGCTTATTACCAGGTGCTGGCCCGCGACCGTCTGGGCGTGGCCTTCGAACTGGAAGCCGACCGCATGGCCAACCTGCGCCTGCCGGCCGACGAGTTCGCCAAGGAAATCGAAGTCATCAAGGAAGAGCGCCGCCTGCGCACCGACGACAAGCCGATGGCCAAGGCCTACGAGCGCTACAAGGCCATGGCCTACCCGGCCAGCGGCTATCACACGCCGACCATCGGCTGGATGGCTGACCTTGAGCGGATGAAAGTCGAAGAACTGCGTCACTGGTATCAGTCCTGGTACGTGCCGAACAACGCCACGCTGGTGGTGGTCGGTGACGTGACCCCGGACGAGGTGAAGACCCTCGCCCAGCGCTACTTCGGGCCAATCGCGAAACGCGACGTGCCGCCGGCGAAAAAGCCGCTGGAACTGGCCGAACCGGGTGAACGCCAGATCACCCTGCACGTGCAGACTCAACTGCCGAGCCTGATGCTCGGTTTCAACGTCCCGAGCATCGCCACCGCCGAAGACAAACGCTCGGTCAACGCCTTGCGCCTGATTTCGGCATTGCTGGACGGCGGCTACAGCGGTCGCATCCCGACCCAACTGGAGCGCGGCGAAGAGTTGGTGTCCGGCGGCTCGTCGAGCTACGACGCCTACACCCGCGGCGACAGCCTGTTCACCCTGTCGGCCACGCCGAACACCCAGAAGAAAAAGACCATGGCCCAGGCTGAAGCCGGTCTGTGGAAACTGCTGGAACAGCTGAAAACCACCGCGCCGTCCGCTGAAGAACTGGAACGCGTGCGTGCGCAGGTCATCGCCGGTCTGGTCTTCGAGCGCGACTCGATCACCAGCCAGGCCACCGCCATCGGCCAGCTGGAAACCGTCGGTCTGTCGTGGAAGCTGATGGACACCGAACTGGCCGACCTGGAAAGCGTCACCCCGCAAGACATCCAGAATGCCGCCAAGCTGTATTTCACCCGCGAACGTCTCAGCGTCGCCCACGTCCTGCCACTGGAGACGACTCATGAGTGAGCGCAAAACCCCACGTCTGCTGCTCGGCCTGATCGCCGTGGCCATCATCGGCTCCGCTGCGTTCTATCTGGTGCCGAGCGACAACACCAAGGCCAGCGAAGCGCTGGATAACGCCAAGTCCAGCCAGAAGCTGCAATCGCTGGCCGAACTCGACGGCAAGGCCCCGGCCAGCCGCAAGCTCGACGTGCAGACCTGGAACACCGCCGAAGGCGCCAAGGTGCTGTTCGTCGAGGCTCGCGAACTGCCGATGTTCGACATGCGCCTGATCTTTGCCGCCGGCAGCAGCCAGGACGGCAACGCGCCAGGTCTGGCCCTGCTGACCAACGCCATGCTCAACGAAGGTGTGGCGGGCAAGGATGTCGGTGCCATCGCTCAAGGTTTCGAAGGCCTGGGCGCGGATTTCGGCAACGGCGCCTATAAAGACATGGCCATCGCGTCGCTGCGCAGTCTGAGCGCTGCCGACAAACGCGAGCCGGCGCTGAAACTGTTCTCGGAAGTGGTGGGCAAACCGACCTTCCCGGCCGATTCCTTCGCGCGCATCAAGAACCAGATGCTCGCCGGTTTCGAATACCAGAAACAGAACCCTGGCAAACTCGCCAGCCTGGAGCTGATGAAGCGTCTGTACGGCGATCACCCGTACGCCCATTCCAGCGACGGCAATGCGCAGAGCGTGCCGAAGATCACGCTGGCGCAACTGCGTGAGTTCCACGCCAAGGCCTATGCAGCCGGCAACGTGGTGATTGCGCTGGTGGGCGATCTGTCCCGCAGCGAAGCCGAGGCGATTGCCAATCAGGTGTCCGCTGCGCTGCCAAAAGGCCCGGCGCTGGCGAAAGTCGAGCAACCGACCGAGCCGAAAGCCGGCATCGGCCACATCGAGTTTCCGTCGAAGCAGACCAACCTGATGATCGCGCAACTGGGCATCGACCGCGACGACCCGGACTACGCCGCGCTGTCGATGGGCAACCAGATCCTCGGCGGTGGCGGTTTCGGCACCCGGCTGATGAGTGAAGTGCGCGAGAAACGCGGCCTGACCTACGGCGTGTATTCGGCCGTCAGCCCGATGCAGGCTCGCGGCCCGTTCATGATCAACCTGCAGACCCGCGCGGAAATGAGCGAGGGCACCCTGAAACTGGTGCAGGACGTGCTCGCCGACTACCTCAAGACCGGCCCGACCCAGAAAGAACTGGACGACGCCAAGCGCGAACTGGCCGGCAGCTTCCCGCTGTCCACCGCGAGCAACGCCGATATCGTCGGCCAGCTCGGCGCCATGGGTTTCTACAACCTGCCGCTGAGCTATCTGGACGACTTCATGCGTCAGTCCCAGAGCCTGACGGTCGAGCAGGTTCGCGACGTTCTGAACAAACACTTGAGCACGGATAAACTGGTCATCGTCAGCGCTGGCCCGACCGTGCCGCAAAAGCCGTTACCGGCCCCATCTGATAAACCTGCCGAGCAGCCGCTCGGGGTTCCGGAGCATTAATGGCCAGTCCAAAGAAACCTGTACAAAAACTGCACAACGGGGTGAACCAGTTGCGCATCATCGGCGGCGAATGGCGCAGCCGAAAGCTGAGCTTCCCTGATGCCCCAGGTCTTCGTCCGACGCCGGACCGGGTGCGTGAAACCCTGTTCAACTGGCTTGCGCCGTACGTTGCCGGGGCCAAGGTACTCGACCCGTTCGCCGGTAGCGGCGCGCTGTTTCTCGAAGCGCTGTCCCGTGGCGCGGCCATGGGCCAGGCGCTGGATGCCAGCCACGTCGCGGTCTCCAGCCTGAAAGAACACCTCGGCACCCTGCGCTGCACCAACGGCCAGGTGCAGACCGCCGATGCGCTGCGCTACCTGGAAACGCAGACCGCGACCGCGTTCGACCTGGTATTCCTCGACCCCCCGTTCAACCAGAACCTGCTGCCAGCGGTGTGCACGCTGCTGGAAGAGCGCCAATGGCTGGCCGATGATTCGTGGATCTACACTGAAAGCGAAACCGCGCCATCGACCCTCGGCCTGCCGGGCAACTGGCGCCTGCACCGCGAGCAGAAATCCGGGCGGGTGTACTACGCGTTGTGGCAACGTATGGCAGTGATCGCCGGTTAACCGACCGGCCTGAAAAAGCGGCGAGTCTCAGCCGAGGCTCGCTGCGCTGCATCGAGAGCAATCGTGTCCCCTTCGTCAAAAACGTTCATCCCCGCCTTCGGCCTCGGCAATCCGCACCTGCAAACCTTGTGGGGGCCGCTGTGGCGTAAAACCGTGCACCTTGATCGCCAGCGCGAACGGCTGTGGCTGGACGACGGCGATTTCCTGGATCTCGACTGGTATGGCCCGCACAGCGCCGAGGCGCCATTGGTGCTGGTGTTGCACGGCCTGACCGGTTCTTCCAATTCGCCTTACGTGGCCGGAATCCAGGCAGCGCTCGCCGCGCAAGGCTGGGCCAGTGTCGCACTGAACTGGCGCGGCTGCTCCGGCGAGCCGAACCTGTTGCCGCGCAGCTATCATTCCGGCGCCAGCGAAGACCTCGCCGAAACCCTCCGCCACCTGAAAGCCAAGCGGCCACTGGCGCCGCTGTATGCGGTCGGCTACTCCCTTGGCGGCAACGTGCTGCTCAAGCATCTGGGGGAAACCGGCAGCGCCAGCGGCGTGTTCGGTGCGGTGGCGGTGTCGGTGCCGTTTCGCCTGGATCAATGTGCCGACCGTATCGGCCAGGGTTTCTCGAAGGTCTATCAGGCGCACTTCATGCGCGAGATGGTGGCGTACATCAAGAACAAGCAGCGCCAGTTCCAGCACGACGGCCGCGAGGACGGTCTCGCTGCACTGGCTGCCCTCGGCTCGCTGGAAAACATGCGCACCTTCTGGGATTTCGATGGCCGGGTGACGGCGCCTCTGCACGGTTTCGCCGATGCCGAGGATTACTATCGCCGCGCGTCGAGCCGTTACTTTCTCGGCGAGATCCGCACGCCGACCCTGATCATTCAGGCGGCGGACGATCCGTTCGTGTTCCCCCACAGCCTGCCTTCGGCCAGCGAGCTGTCGAGTTCGACCGCGTTCGAATTGCAGAGCAAGGGCGGGCATGTCGGCTTCGTCGACGGCACGCTCCGCCAGCCGGGTTACTACCTTGAACGACGGATTCCACAGTGGCTGGCCGACGCGGGGCGCGAGTGAGTCATGAACGATCAGGGCGAGTCGATCCGTTTCTGGCAGGCCGCGCCTCTGGCCGGGGTCGAGCTGTTGACGGCGCGCTACATCGAGCACCGTTTCGCCCCGCACGTCCACGACGGTTATGTGATCGGCATGATCATGGCCGGCGCCCAGCGCTACCGTTATCGCGGCGCCGAACACCTGGCGGGCAGCGGTACGCTGGTGCTGATCAATCCGGACGAAGTGCATAACGGCCACAAGGGCACCGAGGACGGCTGGCTGTACCGGGCGTTTTATCCCGACACCGGGCAAATCGTCGCGCTGTTGAATGAACTGGAACTGCCGACCGAACCGATGCCGGCCTTCGCTGCGACGCTGTATCGCGATCCGGATCTGGTCAACGGTTTCTGTCAGTTGCATCGCTTGCTGGAAAGCCCCGCCACCGCGTTGCAACAGCAAACGGTGTGGCGGGAAATGATGCTGCTGCTATTGCAGCGTCACGCAGCGGTGCAGATCAGCGGCAACCCCGGCAAGGAGCACCGCGCGGTGGCGATGGCCAAGGAGTTGCTGCACGCGCAACTGGCGGCGCCGCCCTCGCTGGAAGAACTGGCGGCGGCCGTGAACCTCTCGCCCTTCCACTTCGCCCGGGTTTTCCGCCGCGCCACCGGCATGCCGCCGCACAGCTGGCTGATGCAGCAGCGGATCGCCTGCGCGCGGGGTTTACTGCAGAGCGGCTGCCTGCCGGTGGAAGTCGCCACGCAGTTGGGATTTGCCGACCAGAGCCATCTGAGCCGGCAGTTCAAACAGGTTTATGGCGTAGGCCCGGCGGCCTATCGCAGTGCGCGGCTGGATCGCTGAGCGTTTACTCGCCGGTGGCGATACCGCGCGACGGCTCGTTGATCCACTCGCTCCACGATCCGGCATACAGCGAACCCAACGGGTAACCCGCCAGGCACAGGGCGAACAGGTTGTGACACGCCGTCACCCCGGAGCCGCAGTAAGCCACCAGATCGCTCGGCGAACGCTCGCCGAGTTTCGCGGCGAAACGCTGTTTGAGCTGATCGGCCGGCAGGAAACGCCCGTCGCTGCCCAGGTTGTCGGTAAACGCCGCGCATTGCGCGCCGGGAATGTGCCCGGCGATCGTGTCGATCGGCTCCACTTCGCCTTTGAAACGCGGCAGCGCGCGGGCGTCGAGCAGGGTCAGGGCCGGCTGGCCGAGGCGCTGTTGCAATTGCTGGGCGCTGAGCAGCAGGCTCATGTCCGGCTGGCCGCTGAAGCTGCCCCGGCCCGCTGATGGTGGATCAAGACTCAACGGCAGCCCCGCCGCATGCCAGGCCTTGAGCCCGCCATCGAGAATGAACACGCCGTCGCGCTTGCCCAGCCACGCCAGCAACCACCAGGCCCGCGCCGCATAGGCGCCCGGGCCGTCGTCATACAAAACCACGTCACTGTCATTGTTGATGCCGAATGCTTGCAGGCGTTCGATCAGCGCCGCCGGCTCCGGCAGCGGATGGCGGCCGGTCACGCCCTTGATGACCGGGCCGCTGAGGTCGCGTTCAAGATCAGCGAAATGTGCCCCGGCAATGTGCCCCTCGGCGTAGCTGCGCTGGCCGTAATCCGGGTCTTCGAGGGCAAAACGGCAGTCGAGAATCACCAGCCCCGGTTGCGCCTTGCGGGCATCCAGTGCGGTCGGGCTGATCAGTTGCGCAATCGGCATAGCGAACGACTCCAGTGAGGAAATGGAATTACGGTCTTTCTTCGAGGGCCTGGGCCAGCGGCACGTAGAACTCTTCGAACAAGGCGTTGACCTCATCGCGGGCCTGCTCGGTGACAAACCCCGCTTCCAGCACCAGCACCTGATACACGCCACGCTTGATGGCCTGTTCACTGAGGTAATTGGAGTTCTCCCGGGTCGTGCACAGGAAGCGCACCCACGAGGTGAGGATGATCCACGCGTTGAGGGTCAGGGATTCGATCTGCACTCGGTCCATCTTCAGGATCCCGGCAGCGACAAAGCCTTCGTAGATCGCTGCGCCCTGGATTACGCAGCGCTGGGAGAAGCGGCGATAACGCGCGGCCAGATCCGGATCGCTGTCGAGCAAGTGTTCGAGATCGCGGTGCAGAAAGCGGTAGCGCCACATCGCCGACAGCAGCTCCTTGAGATAGAAGCGCTTGTCTTCGACCGTCGCGGCACGGCCCTGGGGCGGACGCAGGAAGCTGTCCACCAGGCTTTCGTACTCACTGAACAGCACGGCGATGATCGCCTGCTTGTTGGGGAAGTGGTAGTACAGATTGCCCGGAGAAATCTCCATGTGGGCGGCGATGTGATTGGTGCTGATGCTGCGCTCGCCCTGCTGATTGAACAGCTCGAGGCTGTTCTGCACGATGCGCTCGCTGGTTTTGATCCGTGGGGCCATGGCTTGAGCTTTAATTCAGAGTGCGTTGGGGGGCATCTTACGACCTAACCGGAACGGGATAAAACCAGGATGCGCAAGGAAGCCATTTGACTTTCTAGAGCATTGACTCTAAAAAGCTCGTCATAACAATACCTACGGAGCTGACAATGACTGCCGATATTGCCTACCTGCAAACGCTGCAACAGCCGCTGGAAGAGCTCAGCCGGCTGTTCAACGCGCAGCGCGCCGCCTACGCCGCCAACCCGATGCCGCCTGCAACCCAGCGCCAGCAATGGCTCAAGGCCCTGCGCGATTTGCTGAGCAGCGAACGGCAGGCCCTGATCGACGCCATCAGCTCCGACTTCAGCCACCGCAGCGCCGATGAAACCCTGCTCGCCGAACTGATGCCGAGCCTGCACGGCATTCACTACGCCAGCCAGCACATCAGCCAGTGGATGAAACCTTCGCGACGCAAAGTGGGTGTGGCTTTCCAGCCGGCGTCGGCGAAAGTCGTGTATCAGCCCCTCGGAGTGGTCGGCGTCATCGTGCCGTGGAACTACCCGCTGTTTCTCGCCGTCGGCCCGCTGACCGGCGCCCTCGCGGCCGGCAACCGGGTGATGCTGAAACTCAGCGAATCGACCCCGGCCACCGGCCTGTTGCTCAAGGAACTGCTGGCGCGGATCTTCCCCGAGGATCTGGTGTGCGTGGTGCTCGGCGAGGCTGATGTCGGCGTGGCATTTTCGAAAATGCGCTTCGACCACCTGCTGTTCACCGGTTCTACCAGCGTCGGCAAGCACGTGATGCGGGCAGCGGCAGAGAACCTGACGCCGGTGACCCTGGAGCTGGGCGGCAAGTCCCCGGCCATCGTCTCCCGCGACGTTCCGCTCAAGGACGCCGCCGAACGCATCGCCTTCGGCAAGACCCTCAACGCCGGCCAGACCTGCGTTGCCCCTGACTATGTGCTGGTGCCGGAAGAGCGCGTCGGCGGATTCGTCGAAGCCTATCGCCAGGCCGTGCGCGGGTTTTATCCGACGCTTGCCGACAACCCGGACTACACCGCCATCATCAACGAGCGCCAATTGGCGCGGCTCAACAGCTACCTCAGCGACGCCACCAGCAAGGGCGCGCTGCTGATTCCGCTGTTCGACCAGGGCCAGGGCCGGCGCATGCCCCACAGCTTGCTGCTGAATGTCAGCGACGAGATGACGGTGATGCAGGATGAGATCTTCGGCCCGCTGCTGCCGATCGTGCCGTATCAGGATCTGGATCAGGCATTTGCTTACATCAATCAGCGGCCACGTCCTCTGGCTCTTTACTACTTCGGCTACGACAAACGCGAACAGAAACGCGTGCTCAGCGAAACCCATTCCGGTGGCGTCTGCCTCAACGACACGCTGCTGCATGTGGCGCAGGACGACATGCCGTTCGGCGGCATCGGCCCGTCGGGCATGGGCCATTACCACGGGCACGAAGGTTTCCTGACGTTCAGCAAGGCCAAGGGCGTGCTGGTCAAACAGCGCTTCAACGCGGCGAAGCTGATCTACCCGCCCTACGGCAAATCCATTCAGAAACTGATCCAGAAACTGTTCATTCGCTAACGTCACCGCCGGGTAATAACAACAATGCACCTAAGCCTGACCGAAACACCTGCCCTGTCGCGCCGTGGGCTGCTGAAATTCAGCCTCGGCGCCACGGCTTTCCTCGCCACCGCCGGCCTTGGTGCCAGCCTCAGCGGCTGTTCTTCGAGCGTTTCAGCCAACGGGTTCGCCACGTTGCGCAGCGGCGATCTGCTGTTTCTGCGCGCACTGATTCCAGTGATGCTGGATGGCGCCGTTGCTGTGGAAAAGCTGCCCGCCGCTGTCGATGGCACCCTGAAGTCGCTGGATTACAGCCTCGATCACCTGTCGCCGGAAATGCTCAAGCTCACCCGGCAACTGTTCGATGTGCTGGGCATGGCAGTGACGCGCGGACCATTGACCGGGATCTGGGGCAGTTGGGAAAACGCCAGCCCCGAAGCGATCCGCCACTTCCTCGAACGTTGGGAAAACAGCTCGCTGAACCTGCTGCGCATGGGCCACAGCTCATTGCTGCAAATGGTGATGATGGCCTGGTACACCCGCGACGGATCCTGGGCCCATTGCGGTTACCCCGGCCCGCCCGCCGTTTGAGCCTGGCGACCCACGCAAAACAATAATAAGAGAACCTGATCGATGCCCGTACCCGACCCGTTTCGCGAAGGCCTTGCCCGTGGCTGGAAAACCTACAACGGCGCACAACTGAACGATGACCTGACCCTGGAAACCGACGTGGCCATCATCGGCAGCGGTGCCGGCGGCGGCACCACGGCGGAAATCCTCAGCGCCGCCGGATACAAAGTGCTACTGATCGAAGAAGGCCCGCTCAAGACCAGCAGCGATTTCAAACTGCTGGAAGACCAGGCCTACAGCAGCCTCTATCAGGAAGGCATCGGCCGCATGAGCAAGGACGGCGCGATCACCATCCTTCAGGGGCGTGCGGTCGGCGGCACCACGCTGATCAACTGGACATCGAGTTTTCGCACCCCCGAGCCGACCCTGGAACACTGGGCCAAGGAACACAACGTCAAAGGCCACAGCCCCGCCGACATGGCGCCGTGGTTCGAAAAAATGGAGCAGCGTCTCGGCGTCGCTCCGTGGATGGTGCCGCCCAACGCCAACAACGACGTGATCCGCAAAGGCTGCGAACAGCTCGGCTACAGCTGGCACGTGATCCCGCGCAACGTGCGCGGCTGCTGGAATCTGGGCTACTGCGGCATGGGCTGTCCGACCAACGCCAAGCAATCGATGATGGTCACGACCATTCCGGCAACCCTGGAAAAGGGCGGAGAATTGCTTTATCTGGCCCGCGCCGAAAAACTGTTGATCCGCGGCGACAAGGTCACCGGCCTGCAATGCGTGGCGATGGACGAACGTTGCGTCGAGCCGACTGGACGCACGATCACCGTCAAGGCGCGGCATTACGTGCTGGCCGGCGGCGGGATCAACAGCCCTGCCCTGCTGATGCGTTCGGATGCACCGGATCCGCACAAACGGCTGGGCAAGCGCACCTTCCTGCATCTGGTGAACATGTCCGCCGGGCGTTTCGACGAGGTCATCAACCCGTTCTACGGCGCGCCGCAGTCGATCTACTCGGACCATTTCCAGTGGAGGGACGGCACCACCGGCCCGATGGCCTACAAACTTGAAGTGCCGCCGCTGCACCCGGCGCTCGCTGCCACATTGCTCGGCGGTTTCGGTCAGGAAAGCGCGCAACACATGGCGGACCTGCCGCACACCCACGCGATGCTGGCCCTGCTGCGCGACGGTTTTCACCCGGACAGTCAGGGCGGCAGTGTCGAGCTGCGCGGTGACGGCTCGCCGGTGCTCGACTATCAGGTGTCGCCTTACACTTGGGAGGGTCTGCGCCGCTCATTCCACAGCATGGCCGAGATCCAGTTCGCCGGTGGCGCCAAAGCGGTGATGCCGATGCACGCCGATGCGCGCTACGTGAACAGCCTGGCCGAGGCCCGCTCGTTGATCGACAGCCTGAGTCTGGAGTTGTATCGCACGCGTCTGGGCAGCGCCCACGTCATGGGCGGTTGCGCCATGGGCGAGGACCCGAAAACCGCCGTCACCGACAGCCTCGGCCGCCATCATCAACTGCGCAATCTGTCGATTCATGACGGCTCGCTGTTCCCCACCAGCATCGGCGCCAACCCGCAGTTGTCGGTGTATGGTCTGACGGCGCAACTGGCGACATCCCTCGGCGAACGGTTGAGAAACCCGTGAAAAAGACGAAATTTCCGATCGTCTATAGTGCTTTCTTACCCAACAGGCGACTTTCCCCACCGGGACGGCTGCGATACCATCCGACTCCCCAACGGATTCCCGCCAGGACGACGCGATGAACCGAGTGTTGTACCCAGGTACCTTCGACCCTATTACCAAGGGCCATGGCGATCTGGTCGAACGCGCCTCGCGCCTGTTCGACCATGTGATCATCGCCGTCGCCGCCAGCCCCAAGAAGAATCCGCTGTTCCCGCTGGAACAACGGGTCGAGCTGGCCCGCGAGGTCACCAAACACCTGCCGAACGTGGAAGTGGTCGGCTTCTCGACGCTGCTGGCGCATTTCGCCAAAGAGCAGAACGCCAACGTGTTCCTGCGTGGCCTGCGCGCGGTGTCGGACTTCGAGTACGAATTCCAGCTGGCCAACATGAACCGCCAGTTGGCGCCGGATGTGGAGAGCCTGTTTCTCACCCCGTCCGAGCGTTATTCGTTCATTTCCTCGACCCTGGTGCGGGAAATCGCGGCCCTGGGCGGCGACATCAGCAAGTTCGTCCACCCGGCGGTGGCCGACGCCCTGACCCTGCGCTTCAAGAAGTAACGACCGTTCAAACGGCGCCCGCGTGCACTACGGGCGCCAATGCGGCACAATTGCGCGCATTGATTCATAGCGCCCGGGCTCCCCGCCCCGGCTGGAGTTAGCATGTCCCTGATCATCACCGACGATTGCATCAACTGCGACGTCTGCGAACCCGAGTGCCCGAACGCCGCCATCTCCCAAGGCGAAGAGATCTACGTGATCGACCCGAACCTGTGCACCCAATGCGTCGGCCACTACGACGAGCCGCAGTGCCAGCAGGTCTGTCCGGTGGATTGCATTCCACTGGACGAAGCCCATCCGGAGACTGAAGAACAGTTGATGGAGAAGTACCGCAAGATCACCGGCAAGGCTTGAGCCACTGAATCCGATCGCAGCTCCCGGCTGCGATCGTGTCATTCACGCTGCTCGAATCCCTCTCCGGTGCAGCCCAGGCAACGCACGAACGCCGCTTTCGCCGGCGCCACTACCAACGCCTCCCCGGCATCGCCAATCCCGCCACCCAGCGCGGTGAACGGCAACGACACGACGAACGCCCCGGCACCGATCACCGTTGCCACCACCAGCAATGGTCGGGCAATCAGCAGATCGCCGAGCATGGCGTAGGCCGGTGGATTCTGGATGGCGTAACGAGGGTCACCGCTGCCGCCTTCCGTGGCCTGAACGGTCAGGCTCAAGCACAGCAGCAGGGCAACGATGAGGGTTTGCAAGGACTTCATGGCACGATCCTTCGGGCTGAACAGTGAGACAACTCACTATAGACCGTAGGACTTTTTCGGACGCTTTGTTCAGCTTTGGCAGCGCGGGCACCAGACGCTGGCGCGCTGGCCGAGCTTCATTTCCCGCAGGCCCGTGCCGCAGACCTTGCAGTGCTCGCCGCCGCGACCGTAGACAAACAGTTCCTGCTGGAAATACCCCGGCTGCCCGTCGCCACCGATGAAATCACGCAACGTGGTGCCGCCGCGCTCAATGGCCGCCGCGAGGATGCGTTTGATCTCGATCGCCAGCTTCAGATACCGCGCCCGGGAAATGCCCTTGGCCTCTCGCCGCGGATCGATTCCGGCGGCGAACAGCGCCTCGGTCGCGTAGATGTTGCCGACCCCCACCACCACCGCGTTGTCCATGATGAACGGCTTGACCGCCATCGAGCGCCCGCGTGATAGCTGATACAACCGCTCACCATCGAACAGATCGGTCAACGGCTCCGGACCCAGGCGGATCAGCAACTCGTGATTGAGCGGGTCGGTGCTCCAGAGCATCGCCCCGAAGCGCCGTGGATCGGTGTAGCGCAGGGCCAGGCCCGACTCCAGCTCGATATCGACATGCTCATGCTTGGCCGCCGGCATCCCGACCTCAACCAGCCGCAGGTTGCCCGACATGCCCAAGTGGCTGATCAACGTGCCGACTTCGGCGTTGATCAGCAGATACTTGGCGCGCCGCTCGACCAGCACGATGCGCTGCCCGGACAGGCGCACATCGAGGTCTTCGGGAATCGGCCAGCGTAAGCGCCGGTCACGCACGATTACCCGGCTGACCCGTTGGCCTTCCAGGTGCGGAGCAATACCGCGGCGGGTGGTTTCGACTTCCGGCAGTTCAGGCATCAGTTCCTCGAATCATCAGCTTCTTGAATCAGTGCGCGCCAAGTTCGCGGATCGTCTGCTTCAACGTTTCGAAGTCGTAATCCGAGAGGCCGATGTATTCGAGCACCAGCGGCCCGACGGCCTGCCATTCGAAGTCTTCGGTCTGGTTGCCCAGTACCCGGTAGGACGCGCAGATGTGCTCGGCCATTTTCAGGATCGCCAGCAGGTTTTTCATCTGACTGTTGCGCGAGGTCTCGTCGCTGAAGATCGCCAGGGCATTGTGATGGTTGGCGATGGCCGCGCTGACATGCTCCGGCAGGCGCCAGGACTTCGCGGTGTAGTAACCCACCACAGAATGGTTGGTGTTGTAGACATCGTTCTCGGTGTCCACGACCCGGCGCTCGGCACTCGCATTGGCATAGGCCGTCTCCAACGTGGTCATGTAGTCGGGGAAACGCTGAAGCATCAGCGGCACGCCGCAGTCGTGGAACAGGCCCAAGGCATAAGCCTCGTCGCTCGCCTCGGTGCCAACGCGCTTGGCCAGGGTCAGGCAGGTCATGGCCACGTCCTGGGCGGTGTCCCAGAAACGGTTGAGGGTGACGATGGTGTCATCGTTCATTTCGCCCTTGATCGACATCGCGTTGATCAGATTGATGATCGAGCGACTGCCCAACAGATTCACCGCGCGTTTGATCGAGGTGATCTTGTTGCTCAGGCCGTAATAGGGCGAATTGACGATTTTCAGCAGCGAGCCGGACAGGCCGGGATCCTGGGAGATCAGCTTGGCGATCGTCTCCAGGTCGGGGTCGGGCATGTACTGCTCCATTTGCAGATCCACCATGATCTGCGGCTGCGCGGGCACACTGATGCCCTGCAGGGACTGTTGAATCTGTTCGGTGGTCAGCTCTTGGGACATAAGTACACACTCTGGGACAGGCGGCGATTCTAACCTCTAAAAACCGACGCACGACACACCAGTGGGCAATTCGCAGGAACTTTCACTTTCCACCAGCCTTCGGAATCTGTAGTGCCCGGAACAGATTCACGTCTGTCTCGGGCAGTATTCCCAACAGACTCAGGAGCTTAACGATGGCGACTTCTCTCAGCGGCAAGCGCGTCGCTTTTCTGGTAACCGATGGTTTCGAGCAGGTCGAACTGACCGGCCCCAAGCAGGCACTTGAGCAGGCAGGAGCGCAGGTTGACATCCTCTCTGCCGAAGCTGGCAGCGTCAAAGGCTGGAACCACGATAAACCGGCGGACGACTTCAAGGTCGACCAGACCTTCCAGAGCGCAAGCATCGATCAATACGATGCCGTGGTGCTCCCGGGCGGTGTGCAGAACTCTGACACCATCCGCATCGACCAGGACGCCCAGCACCTGGTCAAGACCGGTGCCTCCGCCGGCAAACCGATCGCAGTGATCTGCCATGGCAGCTGGCTGCTGATTTCGGCAGGACTGGTCAATGGCAAGACCATGACCAGCTACAAGACCGTCAAGGACGATCTGGTGAATGCGGGGGCGAACTGGGTTGATCAGGAGGTAGTAAAAGACGGCCACCTGATCAGCAGCCGCCAACCGGACGACATTCCGGCGTTCAGCAATGCGCTGATCGACGCGCTGTCGGCATAGGGCTCAGGCCCACAGACGCGGGGCGGGCCTGCTCGTGACGGGGTCTGCCGCGTTTCATCGCACACCAAACCCGGCATAAGGCGCAACACGGTATACTCCCGCTCTTTTTTCCGGAGCGACGTCATGTCCCTGCCTAGCTTGCGCCTCAAAGCCAACGCCGACCGTCGCCTGCGCGCCGGTCACCTGTGGATCTACAGCAACGAAATCGACGTGGCCGCGACCCCGTTGCACGGCTTCAAGGCCGGCGACCAGGCGATTCTCGAAGCCGCCGGCGGCAAGCCGCTGGGCATCGTCGCCATGAGTCCGAACAACCTGATCTGCGCCCGCCTGCTGTCGCGCGACATCAAGCTGCCGTTGGACAAGTCGCTGCTGGTCCATCGGCTCAACGTGGCCCTGTCACTGCGCGAGCGCCTGTTCGACAAGCCGTTCTATCGTCTGGTCTACGGTGATTCCGACCTGCTGCCAGGCCTGGTGGTCGATCGTTTCGGCGACATCCTCGTGGTGCAGCTCGCCTCGGCAACCATGGAAGCCCATAAAGATGACGTGATCGCGGCGCTGACCCAAGTGCTCAAGCCAAGCGGCATCCTGTTCAAGAACGACTCCGCCGCCCGCGATGCCGAAGGCCTCGAGCGCTACACCGAAACCGTGTTCGGCGTGGTGCCGGAGTGGGTGGCGCTGGAAGAGAACGGCGTGAAATTCGAAGCGCCGGTGGTTCAAGGTCAGAAAACCGGCTGGTTCTACGACCACCGCATGAACCGCGCCCGCCTGGCCCCTTACGCCAAAGGCAAACGCGTGCTGGACCTGTACAGCTACATCGGTGGCTGGGGCGTACAAGCCGCCGCATTCGGCGCCAGCGAAGTGTTCTGCGTCGACGCCTCGGGCTTTGCCCTCGACGGCGTTGAGCGCAATGCCGCACTGAACGGTTTCGCCGACAAGATGACCTGCATCGAAGGCGACGTCTTCGAAGCCCTGAAGGAACTCAAGGCCAGCGAAGAGCGCTTCGACGTGATCGTTGCCGACCCGCCTGCGTTCATCAAGCGCAAGAAAGACCTGAAAAACGGTGAAGGTGCGTACCGTCGCCTGAACGAGCAAGCCATGCGCCTGCTCAACAAGGACGGCATCCTGTTCAGCGCTTCGTGCTCGATGCACCTGCCGGAAGATGACCTGCAGAACATCCTGTTGACCAGCGCCCGTCACCTGGACCGCAACATCCAGCTGCTGGAGCGTGGTGGCCAAGGCCCGGATCACCCGGTACACCCGGCCATCCCGGAAACCCGCTACATCAAGAGCATCACCTGCCGCCTGCTGCCCAACAGCTGACAGACGCACGGCGTTGAAGCTATCGAAAGGGGAGCCCACGGGCTCCCCTTCTTTTTGTCTTGAACTTTGTTTTCCTACATTTATCGTCCTGCCGATGTGCAGGATATTTCCTTACATGTTTTATTTATTGGAATTTAACTTACACACTCACTTCCAGCCATAGATCACTCCGACAAAATTACTGGACAATTCCTACTTAATATTTGCTTGCGATTAATCCATTACAAACTATTATTAAGTCGTCACCACGGAGGTGACACCCACTAACCACGAAGCAACAATGAACAAGGAGTTCAATCATGAAAGCAATTACTCTGGAATCCCGCACCCTCGCAAACCTGGCTTTTCTGGTCGCACCTAAAGCCCGTTAAGTAAGGTGGGCGCTGGGTATAGCCGGCTACCCAGCGCCTCTGACAAAGCACCTATCCAGAGCAGCGTGCCCTAACATGCATATAAATCCTTATTTATTCATACTGCCACGAACGCCCGGCCAGATAGTCTGGAATTACAAAGACCATACTCAACATGAACTTGATCTGGAACATTGCTCCAGACTGGCGCAACTTATCCACGACCCTGACCTATATGACAATAGCAACATAATAGACGCACAGTTATTGAATGCGGGAATACTGACTTCTTCAAAAGTTCCGACACCTGTCTGGGGCTGGGATGAACTGTCCAGGATCTACCATATCGGGACTCGGAATATTCCGTGCGAGTACACGCCCCGAAACATTCAGGAATGGTCCAGGCAATACCTCGAACACTGCAACACAGTGCTTGCCACTGCACCTGCGCACGACATCCTTGCGGATCCAGGTCCGAACGCACTCATCGCCCTGCCCTCACCGCTGGTATTGAATGACGACAGCCTGTCGAATTCACTGATCCGGCGAAAGACCTGCCGCTCCTTCACCGGCACCGCCGTGTCACTGGACGATGTCGGCACCTTGCTTTACCTGTCCCTCGGTTACCTGCGAGAGCGCGAAGCCGACTGCGACGACAGCATCGCCGAAGGCCTTGGCGCGCGGCGCAGCAGTCCTTCCGGGGGCGGCCTCAATGCCTGCGCCGGGTTCGTGTTTGTACAGAACGTCGACGGACTGACGCCTGGGGTTTATGCCTACCACCCCGCCGAACACGCCCTGAGCTTCATCAACCCTTTGCCCGACACCGCACCTGGCAATCTGCTGGGGGGCCAGCACTTCATCAATAACCTGCCATTGGGGCTGTTCATCACCGCCCGCTTCGACCGGCTCTGGTGGAAATACCCGCACTCGCGCGCCTATCGAATGGCGCTCGTCGAAGCCGGGCATCTTTCGCAGACGTTTCAACTGGTGGCTACAGCGCTCGGCATGAACACCTGGCTCACGGGTGCGTTTTCCGATGATCAGGTCGAAACATTGCTGAAGTTCGAAAACAGTGCGGAACAACCCTTGTTCTTCGTCGGTTGCGGGGAAAGCGACGGCCAGGCGATGTGTCAGGAAATGCGCGACCTGCTGCGTGAGGCCCAGCCATGAGCGCTCTCTCCAGGGAGCCGGTCTTTCAATTCTCCCTGAATGACTGGAACACCCGCGCCTCGGTCCGCACCAGCACCCACGATTATCGTTTGCCGGCCAACGTGCAGGAACAACTGGAGACCCGGCACTGGTTTCCGCCGACGTTTCTACCGTACCTGGCCCATCCGGTCATCGAAGCAGCGGGCCGCTCGATGCTGCATCGGCTCACGGCCCGGCATCTGGTGCATTTTCTCGACTACACCACGCTGCTCGAACACCGGATCGTCAATCGCGCCGTCGAAACCATTGTCCACGGCGAGCTGCCCGTCGCGGTGCCGGCGCCGATGAAAACCGCCGCGCTCCAGCTCTACACCGACGAGGGCTACCACGCCCTGTTTTCCAACCAGGTGGCGGAGCAGATCGCCAGCCTCTACGGCATCACCAAGCGTCCGGTCATGCCCAGGCGAATCACCCGGATGAACCTGCTGATCGCACGCACAGACCAGCAGCAAAGGCCGCTGGCGTGCTTCTTACTGGGTTTCGTCTCGGAAACCATCATTGCCCGTGAACTGCTGGATGTCTGCCGCGACAGTCTGGTGTCCGGCGTCAACGACATGTTGCGCGATCACCTCACCGACGAAGCGCGCCACAGCCGGTATTTCACCGAAGTGTTCCACTATCTCTGGCTGCACCTGGACCCAAGGCAGCGAACGTTCACCGCGACGACCTTGCTCGACATTCTGGAAATCTTCTTCGAAGTGGATGAGCACTGGCTGCAGGAAAGCCTCTGCGGCGCGGACATTGCAGGCACCACGGTAATGGAGATTCTCGGCACGATCACAACGGCCCAGGCCAGTCGCCAGCGGGCACGCACCGGCAGCCTCGCCACAATGAGCGCGCTGAAGAAAGCCGGATTTTTCGCCGAACCTCAAAACCAGACACTTTTTGCCAGGGCAGGACTGATTGATGGATGACGGACAATCTGCGGTGACCCAACGACAGCGGCGCGGAGCTGTCAGCCTTTTGCTGGCGATGGTGCTGCTCGGCGTCTTTCCGCTGGATGTCCTGCTGCCTTCGTTTCCGGCACTGGCTGAGCACTTTCGCAGCACTCCGGCGGATATTGCCCTGTCGATCAGCCTGTTCGCGGTCGGGATTGCCTTCGCCCAGTTGCTGATCGGGCCCCTGTCGGATGTGATCGGACGCAAAGGCCTGCTGCTCGCAGGCATGAGCGTATCAATGCTCGGCGCCCTCGGATGCGTGATGACCTCGGATTATTCGCTGTTTCTGGTTTTTCGGGTGGTGCAGGCGCTGGGTTGCGGCTGTTTCGTGCTGTCACAGGCGCTGGTGCAGGATCTGTTCGAAGGCGAGGAACGTGATCGCCTGCGGATCCTGATGGTGACCGCCACCGGGATCTTCATTTCCGTATCTCCATTGGCCGGAACCTTGCTTCAGGCCGCGCTTGGCTGGCGCGGCAGCTTCTGGGTGTTCTCCGCACTGTCCGCCATCGTGCTACTCAAGGCATGGTGGTTTCTGGACAACAGCCGACCGGCAGCCCGTGGTACATCCACCCATTTCCTGAGGGCTTACCGGCGGGTACTGGGAGACTTCGACTTCGTCGGTTACTGGCTGATTTCAGCCTTCGCCTTCGCCTGCCACTTTTCGTTCATCGTGATTTCGCCGCTGATTTTCATGGACCGCCTGCAACTGTCTGCTTATGACTTCTCGCTGATCCTGCTGATCTACGGCGCCGCGTATGTGATCGGGGGCATCCTCGCCAGCGTACTGAGCAGACGCATCAACGGTAGCCAGCAAATTGTTGTCGGGCTGAGCCTGATCCTGTTCGCCGGCCTGACCATGCTGTACCTGGCATCGAACTTCGCACTGACCCCGACCACGGTGCTGATCCCGATGTTGATCTGCACCGCTGGCACCACCATCGCCCGGCCCGCCGCCACGTCGCGGGCTATGAGCCTGTATCCCGAAAATGCTGGCACGTCTGCATCCGCCGGCAGCACGCTGATCTTCATCTGCGGCGGCTTGATCAGTGCGTTGATCAGCCTGAGCCCTGCCAACCTGCAATCCACGCTGGGCTACAGCTTCGTGATACTCAGCGGAGTGGCACTGGCGTTGAACGCGCGGATCAGCCGTCGCAACGATCTGGTGGGGCAACCGGACAGCGATTAACCCTGCCGGTCGTCATCCCGCACGCTTCGTCAGCACTGGAACAACGTTTTGCGCCATTCCCTCCTGACGCCAGCGGTGTAGAATCGCGAGATTCATCGCCATTCATCCCCGGCGGGTTTATGAGCTCAGGCTGAGACCAGCGGCGATCCCGCAACGTCATCGGCAACATCAGGACACACGGCCATTTCTGAGTGTTCCAGACGTCAATAGAAGCTCACTCCCCTTTGATACCTGATTAGCCGCCCGGAGTGCTCCATGCCAGATTACCGCTCGAAAACATCCACCCACGGCCGCAACATGGCCGGCGCCCGCGCACTGTGGCGCGCCACCGGGATGAAGGATGACGACTTCAAGAAGCCGATCATCGCCATTGCCAACTCCTTTACCCAGTTCGTACCGGGCCACGTTCACCTGAAGGACCTGGGCCAGCTGGTTGCCCGTGAGATCGAACGCGCTGGCGGCGTTGCAAAAGAATTCAACACCATCGCCGTGGATGACGGCATCGCCATGGGCCACGACGGAATGCTGTATTCGCTGCCGAGCCGCGAGATCATCGCCGACTCCGTCGAGTACATGGTCAACGCCCACTGCGCCGACGCCATCGTCTGCATCTCGAACTGCGACAAGATCACCCCCGGCATGCTGATGGCCGCCCTGCGCCTGAACATCCCGGTGATCTTCGTCTCCGGCGGTCCGATGGAAGCCGGCAAGACCAAACTGGCCAGCCACGGTCTCGACCTCGTCGACGCCATGGTGATCGCCGCCGACTCCAGCGCTTCTGACGAGAAGGTTGCCGAGTACGAGCGCAGCGCCTGCCCGACCTGCGGTTCGTGCTCCGGCATGTTCACCGCCAACTCGATGAACTGCCTGACCGAAGCCCTTGGCCTTGCATTGCCGGGCAACGGTTCGACCCTGGCCACCCACAGCGATCGCGAGCAACTGTTCCTGCAGGCCGGCCGCACCATCGTCGAACTGTGCAAACGCTACTACGGCGAGAACGACGAGTCGGTACTGCCGCGCAACATCGCCAACTTCAAGGCGTTCGAGAACGCGATGATGCTCGACATCGCCATGGGCGGTTCGACCAACACCATCCTGCACTTGCTGGCCGCTGCCCAGGAAGCCGAGATCGACTTCGACCTGCGCGACATCGATCGTCTGTCGCGCAAGGTGCCGCAACTGTGCAAGGTTGCGCCGAACATCCAGAAGTACCACATGGAAGACGTGCACCGCGCCGGCGGCATCTTCAGCATCCTCGGTTCGCTGGCCCGTGGCGGCCTGCTGCACACCGACCTGCCGACCGTGCACAGCCGCAGCATGGAAGAAGCCATCGCCAAGTGGGACATCACCCAGACCGACGATGAAGCCGTACACCATTTCTTCAAGGCCGGTCCGGCGGGTATCCCGACGCAGACCGCGTTCAGCCAGTCGACCCGTTGGGAAACCCTGGACGACGACCGTGAAAACGGCTGCATCCGCAGCTTCGAACATGCCTATTCGAAAGAAGGCGGCCTGGCCGTGCTGTACGGCAACATCGCCCTGGACGGTTGCGTGGTGAAAACCGCCGGTGTCGACGAGTCGATCCATGTGTTCGAAGGCAACGCGAAGATCTTCGAAAGCCAGGACAGCGCCGTGCGCGGCATCCTCGCCGACGAAGTGAAGGAAGGCGACATCGTCATCATTCGCTACGAAGGCCCGAAAGGCGGCCCGGGCATGCAGGAAATGCTCTACCCGACCTCGTACCTGAAATCCAAAGGCCTGGGCAAAGCCTGCGCCCTGCTGACCGACGGCCGTTTCTCTGGCGGCACTTCTGGTCTGTCCATCGGCCACGCTTCGCCAGAGGCTGCGGCCGGCGGCGCGATCGGCCTGGTGCAGGACGGCGACAAGGTGCTGATCGACATTCCGAACCGCTCGATCAACCTGTTGATCAGCGACGAAGAGCTGGCGGCACGCCGGGTCGAGCAGGACAAGAAAGGCTGGAAACCGGTCGAGAAGCGTCCTCGCAAAGTGACCACTGCCCTCAAGGCCTACGCCCTGCTGGCGACCAGTGCCGACAAGGGTGCGGTGCGCAACAAGGCGATGCTCGACGGGCTGTGATGCTTAACCGTCGTGCATAAAAATGCCCCGCCAAGTGCGGGGCATTTTTTTGCCTTCAGTTTGATCGTTTTGATCGTTCCCACGCTCCCGCGTGGGAATGCCTCAAGGGACGCTCTGCGTCCAGTGACGCGGAGCGTCACGGGCTGCATTCCCACGCAGAGCGTGGGAACGATCATCGCGCTCTGCTCGGGAGTAATCACCGTAGCAATTACTGGATTTCTTCCGGTTTGACGATCACCCAGTTCTTGTCCGCCGTCACCGGCAAACCTTCTTTCGCCTGGGCCGCCGCGTGTTTGGCCATCATGCCCTGGATCTGGGTCATGTATTTGTCCTTGCGGTTGACCCACAAGTGAATGCCGCCCTTGGCCACGTCTACATCATGGAACAGCATGTAGCCGTCGCTGGTCGGCGTGTCGCCACCCACCAGTACCGGTTTTTTCCACTCGTCGATGTAGGTCAGAATTGCCGCGTGCTTGCCGGCCATCCAGGTCGCCGGGGTCCACAGGTACGGGGTCAGTTCGAGGCCGAGGTTGGCTTTCTCGTCATATTTGCCGGCGGTGATCTGCTTGCGCGCGGTGGTCAGCTCGCCGGTTTCGCGGTTCTTAAGCAACGTGGTCACGCCGATCACGTTCTGCGGTTTGACGTTGTAGCCGTACTTCGGATCGGCCGCGACCATGCGCACCAGTTCTTCGGAGGCGGCGGTCATCACGTAGACCTCGATGCCGTTCTCCATCAGCTTGTTGTACAGCTCTTTCTGGCCAGTGAAGATCTTCGGCGGATTCACATCCAGATTCTTGACCACATCACCTTCGTAATAAGTCGCCGGCACCGGTTTGCCCGAGGCCATGAGCTCATCGACGTAGCCCTTGAGTTCCTTGAGGGTAAAGCCGGAAAACACTTGCGCGACCCATGGATAGCAGACCATATCGTCGACTTCGCAGAGGCGGTAGTAGTAGCTGAACAGGCTTTCCTTGTGGTCGGCGGTGTCCTTGAACGGCATCAGTTTGAGGGAGGGGTCGAGCTTGTCGCGGGTGATCAGACCCTTGTTTTCCATGAACGGCAGCAACGACTCTTCGAGGTCGTAGCGGTAACTGGTGTTGTCCATGTCGAACACCGCGTAGTTACCCTTGTTGGCGTTGGCGGCGATCATCGCGTCCAGCGCCTTGGCCTGATCGGCCGGCCAGTGTTTCAGGTCGGTGGCGAATGCCTGAGTGGCCAGGCCCATCCCCACAGTCAGTGCGACAGCCAGAAATTTCGGTGTGAACTTCATTGGCGCTTTCTCCCTGGGTCAAAGAATTCGACGCTAACAAATATGTGTGACAGTCCTCGTCTGTCAGCGACCGTCCACGTCCGTTTCGCGCCAGTTGCATCCCCGAGAGCGACACGCGCTTATTCCAAAAACGACGAACCACCTTCGATTTCGGTATTAAATCATTGGAAATCAAGCTGTTAGGCTTGCCGGTTCGCAACAGCCCCGGAAGGCTGTTGGCAAAGTCTTTTCTGGAGTTCTCATGAATCTGCCCCTGATTCTCAACTTGCTGGTGTTCCTCGCCCTGCTCTTCGGCCTGGCGCAAACCCGCCACACCTCGTGGAGCCTGGCGAAAAAAGTCCTGCTCGCGCTGGTGCTGGGCGTGGCATTCGGCGTCGCGCTGCACACGATCTACGGTGCCGGCAACCCGGTGCTGAAAGCCTCGATCGGCTGGTTTGATCTGGTCGGCAACGGTTACGTGCAACTGCTGCAAATGATCGTGATCCCGCTGGTATTCGCCTCGATCCTCAGTGCCGTGGCCCGTCTGCACAACGCTTCTTCGCTGGGCAAGATCAGCTTCCTGACCATCGGCACGCTGCTGTTCACCACCGCGATTGCGGCGCTGATCGGCATCGGCCTGACCAACCTGTTCGGCCTGACCGCCGAAGGCCTGGTTGCCGGCACGCAGGAAATGGCCCGTCTGCAAACCATTCAGACCGACTACGCCGGCAAGGTCGCCGACCTGAATGTGCCGCAACTGCTGCTGTCGTTCATCCCGCAGAACCCGTTCGCCGACCTGGCCCGGGCCAAGCCGACCTCGATCATCAGCGTGGTGATTTTCGCTGCGTTCCTGGGGGTTGCCGCGCTGCAACTGCTCAAGGATGACGTCGAGAAAGGTCAGAAAGTGATCAACGCCATCGACACCCTGCAAGCCTGGGTGATGCGCCTGGTGCGTCTGGTGATGAAGCTGACCCCCTACGGCGTGCTGGCGCTGATGACCAAAGTGGTCGCCGGTTCCAACCTGCAGGACATCATCAAGCTCGGCAGTTTCGTAGTGGTCTCGTACCTCGGCCTGGGCCTGATGTTTGTGGTGCACGGCTTGCTGGTGTCGGCGGCCGGGATCAACCCGCTGCGTTTCTTCCGCAAGATCTGGCCGGTGCTGACATTCGCGTTCACCAGCCGCTCCAGCGCAGCGAGCATTCCGTTGAGCATCGAAGCGCAGACCCGTCGTCTGGGCATTCCGCAATCGGTGGCAAGCTTCGCTGCTTCGTTCGGCGCGACCATCGGCCAGAACGGCTGCGCCGGTCTGTACCCGGCGATGCTGGCGGTAATGGTTGCGCCAACCGTCGGCATCAACCCGCTGGATCCGCTGTGGATCGCGACGCTGGTGGCGATCGTGACCCTGAGTTCGGCTGGTGTGGCGGGCGTGGGTGGCGGTGCGACCTTCGCCGCGCTGATCGTGCTGCCGGCCATGGGCTTGCCGGTTTCGCTGGTGGCGTTGCTGATTTCGGTCGAGCCGCTGATCGACATGGGTCGCACGGCGCTGAACGTGAGCGGTTCGATCACCGCTGGCGCGATTACCAGCCAGGCGATGCAGCAGACCGACAAGGCACTGCTGGATGCCGATGAGCATGCGGAGCTTGCTCAGGCATAAGTCTTGATACTGATCGTTCCCACGCTCCTGCGTGGGAATGCCTCTAGGGACGCTCCGCGTCCAGTGACGCAGAGCGTCACGGGCTGCATTCCCACGCGGACGGTTCGACGCCTCGACGTGGGAACGATCACATTGAGCTAAACCCGCTCCCAGACTTCGAAGTTGTAAGCCGGTTTGTCGCCTTCAGCCGGATTCGGCACGTTCGACACCAGTTTCCACTGGTTCAGATCGAACTCCGGAAACCACGCATCGCCTTCCGGGCTCAGTGCCACACGGGTCAGATACAGACGATCCGCCTGCGCCAGCCCCTGCGCATACAACTGCGCCCCGCCAATCAGCATCAACTCATCGACGCCCTGCTCTTTCGCCCACGCTTCGGCGCGAACCACGGCCGCTTCCAGCGACGGATAGACTTCCGCGCCTTCCAGCACCAGATCGGTCTGGCGGCTGACCACGATGTTCAAGCGGCCCGGCAGCGGACGACCCAGCGAATCCCAGGTCTTGCGACCCATGATGATCGGCTTGCCGAGCGTCGTGGCCTTGAAGTATTTGAAGTCCCCCGGCAGGTGCCAAGGCATGCTGTTGTCGATGCCGATCACACGGTTTTCACCGAGGGCTGCAATCAGGCTGAGGGGGAGTGATTTAGTCATGCCGGCGAGGATACCAGAGCCGCCCTTACCCCGATAAGCGCCACAGCGGTTATGCTCACGGCTCAATCAAGCAACGGGATGCCGCGTGACTGAACTGACTTCACTGCAAAACCTCTGGCTCACCGAAACCGTGCGCCTGCGCGAAGAACACGCAGGCCCGCTTGACGATCTGGAAGCCAATCGCCTGGCCCGCGCGGCCGGCGGCGATCTGCCGGGACGCATTCAACGCCGCGCCCTGTGGCTGGCCGAGCGCGATGGCCTGACCTCCGCACTCAAGCACTGGCTGCAAGGCGCACGCCTGGCGCTGGTGCTGCTGGCGATCTTCGCCGTGTTGAGCGGCGCAGGGCTGGCCTTCGCCGCACTGGGCCAGACGCCGGTCAATGTGTTCTGGGCGCTGGGCAGTCTGCTCGGGCTGAACCTGATTCTGCTGCTGAGCTGGTCGCTGGGGCTGATCTTCGCTGGCGAACACGGCACCACCCTCGGCCGCTTGTGGCTGTGGCTCAGTGAAAAACTCGCCCGCGATGCCAAGGCTGCCCAACTGGCGCCGGCCCTGCTGTTGATGTTGCAACGCAAGAAGCTCAATCGCTGGGCGCTCGGCACGCTGGTCAATGGCCTGTGGTTGCTGGCGATGGTCAGCGCGCTGGTTTTGCTGCTGACGTTGATGGCGACCCGGCGCTACGGCTTCGTCTGGGAAACCACGATTCTCAGCGCCGACACGTTCATCAACATGACCCAGGCCCTCGGCGCATTGCCGGCGCTGCTGGGCTTCAACGTGCCGACCGTGGACATGATCCGCGCCAGCGGCGACACCGCGCTGAACATCGAAAGCGCCCGTCAGGCCTGGGCGACCTGGCTGGTCGGCGTGCTGGTGGTGTACGGCGTACTGCCGCGCCTGCTGTTGGCGCTGTTTTGCTTCTGGCGCTGGAACAGCGGCAAAGCGGCGTTGCGGCTGGACCTGAACCTGCCCGGCTACGCCCAACTGCGCGAACGCCTGATGCCGACCAGCGAACGCCTCGGCATCACCGACCCCGAGCCTGCGCAATTGCACCGCGTCGAAAGCACCGTCGGCGAACACGCCAGCGACGGCGCGCTGCTGGTGGCGATCGAACTCGACGATCAACACTCATGGCCGCCGACACTGCCGAAAAACGTCAGCAACGCCGGCATCCTCGACAGTCGCGAATCGCGCAACAAACTGCTCGAACAGCTCAGCCGCTTCCCGCCGGCGCGCCTCGCGATTGCCTGCGACCCACGACGTTCGCCGGATCGCGGCAGCCTGGCGCTGATTGCCGAGCTGGCGCGCAATGCCACTGCGACCCGTGTCTGGTTGTTGCAGGCGCCGCAAGGACAAGCGCTGGATGCCGAACGCCTCGGTGACTGGCACGTGGCGTTGCAACAACTGGAACTGCCGTTCGCCGATTGCGCCCCGTTGAACTGGCTGGAGCACGGACATGACTGATGCCTGGAAAGCGCCGCTGAAACTGGCGGTGGTCGGCCACACCAACGTCGGCAAGACTTCGCTGCTGCGCACCCTGACCCGCGACGTCGGCTTCGGCGAAGTCTCCCATCGCCCGAGCACCACGCGGCATGTCGAAGGTGCACGGTTGTCGGTGGATGGCGAACCGTTGCTCGACCTCTACGACACGCCCGGTCTGGAGGACGCCATCGCCCTGCTGGATTTTCTCGAGCGTCTGGAACGCCCCGGCGAACGCCTCGACGGCCCGGCACGGCTGGCGCGGTTTCTCGATGGCAGTGAAGCGCGCCAGCGTTTCGAACAGGAAGCCAAGGTGCTGCGGCAACTGCTCGATTCCGATGCCGGCCTGTACGTGATTGACGCCCGCGAACCGGTGCTGGCCAAGTACCGCGACGAACTGGAAGTGCTGGCCAGTTGCGGCAAGCCGCTGCTGCCGGTGCTGAATTTCGTCAGCAGCGCCAACCATCGTGAACCGGACTGGCGTGAAGCACTGGCACGCCTCGGCCTGCACGCGCTGGTGCGTTTCGACAGCGTCGCCCCGCCGGAAGATGGCGAGCGGCGGCTGTATGAAAGCCTCGCACTGTTGCTGGAAAACGCCCGCCCACAACTTGAACGGCTGATCGCCGATCAACAGGCCCAACGCCTCGCCCGCGAGCAGAGCGCCGCACGGCTGATCGCCGAATTGCTGATCGACTGCGCCGCGTGCAGACGCAGTGTGGCGAGCAACGCCGAGCAGGAACAACAGGCCATCAGCGAACTGCGCAAAGCCGTGCGCCAGCGCGAACAACGCTGCGTCGAGGCGCTGCTCAAGCTCTACGCCTTCCGCCCGCAGGACGCCGCCGCCAGCGATCTGCCGCTGCTCGACGGGCGCTGGGGCGATGACCTGTTCAACCCGGAAACCCTCAAGCAACTCGGCGTGCGGGTCGGCGGCGGGATTGCCGCCGGAGCCGCAGCCGGTGCGGGTGTGGATTTGCTGGTCGGCGGCATCACCCTGGGTGCCGCCGCCCTGGCCGGTGCCATTGCCGGCGGCGCCCTGCAAACTGCCCGCAGCTACGGCAACCGCCTGCTCGGCAAGATCAAAGGGCAGCGAGAGCTGACGGTCGACGACAACGTGTTGCGCCTGCTGGCCCTGCGTCAGCGGCAACTGTTGCAAGCGCTGAACGCCCGAGGCCATGCGGCGATGGATGCCGTTCAGGTGGCGACGCCGCAGGACAAGACCTGGCGCGAGGGCAAGTTGCCGGAGGCGCTGAACATTGCCCGGGCCCACCCGCAATGGTCGTCGCTCAACTCGCATCCGAAACTGAATCAGGCACAGCGTCAGGAACAGATCGACGAGCTGGTCGGCAAGGTTCTCGAACTCTAGAACCAGCCGAGCTTGAGGAACTGTTTGACCAGCGCCGTCACCCGGCTGCGATCGGTGCGATTGGCCCGCCCGTCGTTGTCGACGTCCGAACACAGGACAACCTCGAAGCGGCCATCGTTATCCAGGTCGTGGACGGCGGCTTTGTAAGCGATGGTTTCGCCCTGGTGAAAGTGCAGCCTCACTGATTCCGGCGTTCCATCGCTGCCGGGGTTCAGAGCGAAGATCCGCAGATGTCGCGTGTCCTCGTCGGCCGCGTTGAACCAGGCGCATTTCAGATAGGTTCGGGTGAAGCTGCGCAGTTGCGCGACTTCACGGGCAGAGGCTTCGCGCCAATCCTGTTCGGTGTGATGAAAGCGCAACTGGACAGTTTCCCCTGCGCCGCTGCCGGATCGATCCCGGGCAATCACTTTCATAAAACGCATCCGTGCGCTCCTTCGGCAAAAAAACAGTCTGGGCCGAAGGGGCAACACGCGCCATGCACCGTTTCCCGGTTTGGCGTAAGAAGGTTCAGCGCGCCTCGCGGGACAGCACGGTAACAGCCTTGCCCTTCAACAACGCAAGATCCATCACCGGCACGGCCATCTCCTTCGCCAGCTCATCCCACTGGCGCATCCGCAGACTGACGGCGCACAACGGATCCTGCTCGAACGCATCGGCTTCAGCCTCGGTCATCACTCCGCCCTGATATTCCAGGGTGCGGCGACTGGCTTCGCTCAAGCGGTGGTAATAGCCCGATTTCCTGAGCGTCAGATAGCGCTTGGCCTGGACGTGATATTCCACCAGCCGCGCCATGCGTTCGCTGAAGCCGGCCTCACGCAAGTAATCCGCGCCGAGGCGTTCGTGGCTGACCACGCCGTAACCGCCCATGTTCTCCGCGCCTTCGGCACACAAATGGCCGATGTCGTGGAAGAACGCAGCGAGCACCACTTCGTCGTCAAAGCCTTCGGCAATGGCCAGTTGCGCTGCCTGGGACATGTGCTCGATCTGCGACACCGGTTCGCCGATGTAGTCGCTGGCGCCGAAGCGCTCATAGAGGCCGAACACCCGATCGATGACTTGCTCATGACTCAACATCAGTGCTCTCCAAAAAGCTGTGCAACATTGCGCTCGGCCATGGCCGGGCCAACGCTCATGCCGACGCCGCTGTGCATCAGCGCCACACTCAGCCCCGGCGCCGGACGCAGGAATGAAAACGGCCCCGGTCCCCGGGAACCATAGACACCCTGCCAGCGCTCGACCACTTGCACCTTGCAGCCGAGGGTGTGCTCGGCCAGTTCGAGCATCCAGTTGTCGACCTGCTCGGCGTTGAACGGTGATGGATCGCTGCCGTAATGGTGCGAATCGCCGATGATCAGCTCGCCATAAGGTGTCGGGCTGATCAGCAGGTGAATGCCGTTTGCCTGCAGGTGCGGTTGTTCGCGCAGGATTTGCGCCTGCACTTCCGCTGCTTCCGGCAGGTCAGCGAAGGCGCCGTAATGCACGCAGCTGAGGCCGGTGAGCAAGGCGTGTTGCAAGTTCAGGTCGATCTGCGGCCGGACGCGGAGCATTTGCAGGCGGCAGATTTGCGGGTCGAGGGCGGCAATCGGCTCGGCCAGCAAGGTCTGATAATCGTGGCCGGAGCAGACGATGATCTGTTCGGCGGAGAAGATCCCGGCGGTGCTGTGCAGACGCCCCGGTTCGACGTCGCGCACCAGCGTCGAGAAGTGAAACTCGACCTTGAGTTCGCGGCGCAGATATTCGATCAGCGCCGGAATCGCTTCCCGGGAATACAGCTGCTGATCGTCCATGCCATGCAGCGCGGCGCGGTGATGGCTGAACTGACCGCCGTACAAATCGCGCAACGCGGCACCGCGCAGCAGCTCGACGCGGTAGTCGTGCTCGACGGCGCGCCCGGCGCAGAACGCTTCGAGCAGAAGCTCTTCGGCTTCGGAGCGGGCGAACAGGTACGAGCCGTTGCGCTTGAGTTGCAGGCCGGCGAGCTGCGCCCACTGGCCCCAGATGTCGCGGCTGGCCTTGGCCAGTTCGAGCATCGGACCCGGTGGCTGACCGGTGACCAGCGCCTGGCCGAAGTTGCGCACCGAAGCGCTGAGCGGCGTGGCGGTGCGCTCGAAAACCGTGACATTGAGACCGCGCCGGGCGGCGGCATAAGCGTGGGACAGGCCCAGGATGCCGGCGCCGACGATCAGCAAGTCTTTGTGTTGTGTCATGCAGCTACCTCAATGATCGTTCCCACGTTGATCGTTCCCACGCTCTGCGTGGGAATGAATACCGTGACGCTCTGCGTCACAGAGGACGCGGAGCGTCCTTGGCTGCATTCCCACGCGGAGCGTGGGAACGATCAAAGTTCCGTCAGGGAACGATCGGGTAAGAAGATTTACTTGGCAGCGACTTTCTCGGACTTGCCGTCATAGCGCTTGCGCCATTCGCTCAGGATCTCGTCGCGGTTCTTCGAGGCCCAGGCGAAGTCGTTCTTGATCAGGCGCTGCTCGTAGTCGGCCGGCAGTTCGGTCTGCGGCTTGGCGATGCCCGGTTGGGCGAGGACAGCGAAGTTTTCCTTGTACAGGTCCATCGCCGGGGCGCTGGCGGAGAAGTCGGCCAGTTTCTTCGCGGCTTCTTCATGCGGCGTGCCTTTGATCACGGCAGTCGCCTCGATCTCCCAGCCCAGGCCTTCCTTCGGCAGGATGATGTCCAACGGCGCGCCCTGGCGCTTCAGCTGAACGGCCGGGTATTCGAAGGAAATCCCGATCGGGAATTCGCCCGCTGCCGCCAGTTTGCAAGGTTTGGAGCCGGAGTGAACGTACTGGCCGATGTTCTGGTGCAGGCCGTCCATGTAGGCCCAGCCCTGCTTCTCGCCGAAGGTTTGCAGCCAGGCGCTGACGTCGAGGAAACCGGTGCCGGACGAGGCCGGGTTCGGCATCACGATCTTGCCTTTGTACTCAGGCTTGGTCAGGTCCTGCCAGCTCACCGGTTTGGTCAGGCCCTGTTTTTCGGCCTCGACGGTGTTGAAGCAAATGGTTGCGGCCCAGACGTCCATGCCGACCCAGGCTGGCGGGTTGGCGGCGTCGCGGTAGTTCGCGCCGATCTTGCCCAGATCCTTTGGCGCATAGCTTTGCAGCATGCCTTGCTGATCGAGGATCGCCAGGCTCGACGCCGCCAGGCCCCACACCGCGTCAGCCTGCGGGCGATCCTTTTCGGCCAGCAGTTTGGCGGTGATGATCCCGGTGGAGTCACGCACCCACTTGATCTCGACGTCCGGGTTGGCCTTTTCGAAGGCCTCTTTGTAGGCCTTCAACTGCTCGGCTTCGAGGGCGGTGTACACCGTCAACTCGGTTTTTGCCGCGAAGGCATTCAGGCTGAAAGCAGCGAGCACAGCAGCGGCCAGGGCCATAGGCTTGAACATGATCGTTTTCCTGTCTTTTGAGTTGAGGGGGAGTTGAACGGGATGGAATCAGTGGCCGGGCGCCGTTTGCCGCCAGGCCTGGGAACGGCGCAGCAAGCCGCGCGAAGCCCACGCCAGCAGCAAGGACACGCCCGCCGAGGTGAACAGAATCAGGGTCGACATCGCCGCCGCGCCGCCGACGTTGCCGGCGTCATCCATATTCAGCACCGCCACCGCCGCGAGGAGGGTGTCGGGGCTGTAGAGGAAAATCGCGGCGGACACGGTGGTCATGGCCGAGACGAACAGATAGCGCACGATGTCCAGCAGCGCCGGCAGGCAGATCGGCACGGTGACCCGCAGGTAATGCCGGTACAGCGGCGCCTTGAGCGACAGCGCGGCGGCTTCGAACTCGGCATCGAGCTGGCGCAGCGCGGTGGTGGCGGTCATCTGCGCGGTGGTCAAATAGTGAGCAATGGTGCAGACGATCAGCAGGGTCATGGTCCCGTACAGCACGTGCAGCGGGTTGCCGGTCAGGTTGAAGAAGAAGACGTAACCCAGACCCAACACCAGGCCCGGCACCGCCATCGGTACGAAACTGAGCATGCGCAGTGTCAGATTCAGCCCGCGCTGGCTGCGGGTCTTTTCCATCAGGTAGGCGCCGGTGAAGATCAGCACGCTGCCGATCAACGCCGTGCCCAGCGCCATCTTCAAACTGTTGCCGTAGGCCAGCCAGCCACCGCCGGCGGTCTCGTTGAACTGGTAGTGGTTGAGCGACAGCGACAGGTTGTACGGCCAGAACTTCACCAGCGACGAGAACACCGCCATGCCGAACACCAGCAGCAACGCGGCGCTGATCAGCAGGACCACGCTGAGATAAAAGGCATCGCGCTTCCTCGATGGCGCCGGTTTGAACACCTGGGCGCGGCCGCTCATGGCGTCGCCGTGACGCCTGCGCAGCCAGGCATCAACGCCAAAACTGAACAGTGCCGGCAGCAGCAGAACCATGCCGATCAACGCGCCGCGACCGAACTGCTGCTGGCCGACCACCGCTTTGTAGGCTTCCAGCGCCAGCACCTGATAGTCGCCACCGACCACCACCGGTACACCGAAATCGGTGATGGTCAGGGTGAACACCAGACAGAATGCGGCAAACACGGCCTGACGGGTCGCCGGCCAGGTGATGCTGCGGAAGGCTTTCCCTGACCCCGCGCCCATGCTCGACGCAGCGTCGAACAGTCGCGCGTCCGCCAGCGACAGGGCTGACAGCAAAATCATCAAGGCGTGTGGGAAGGTGTAGATCACCTCACCCAGAACAATGCCCCAGAAACCATAGATGTTGTCCGCCAGCAGCCCGCGCAACATCCCCTGATTGCCGAACAGATAGACCAACGCGATCCCCGGCAACATCGACGGCGCCATCAGCGGCAGCAGCGAAATCCCGCGCCAGAGGCCTTTGCCGGGAATCAGCGTGCGCTGCAAAGCGTAGGCAAACAGGTAGGCCAGCGGTACGACGATCGCCGCGACGCTGAGGGAAACCTTCAGGCTGTTGCCGAGCAGCCAGTGGAAATTGTCGCTGCTCACCAGTTCCTTGGCGGCGAGCCAGCCACCGCCCTGCCCGGCTTCGCTGCTGAAGCCGCGCCAGAAGATCGCCAGCAATGGCAACAGCACCGCCACACCGAGCAGCACCAGCAGCAGGAGTTTGCCGCCGAGGACGAAGATCCGGTCGCCGACCTCGGCCCCGGACATCTGCCGCGCCTGCTTTTGCGGTAGCGGCAGTGCGAAGTTGCTGTTCATCAGGCAAACACCTGCAGGCTGCGTGGCGGCAAGGCGACCATGATCTGCTGGGCGCCGAGGCGCGGCATGGCTTCCGGTGCCAGTTCAGCGAGCAAGGCGTGGCCGGGCAATTGATCGAGCTCGAAGCTCATGCGGCAGCGGTTGCCGAGGAAAGTGATCTCGCGGACTTTGGCCGGGAACAGGTTTTCTTCGTGCACCAGCGGATTGACGTTGATCGCTTCCGGGCGGCAGAACAGTCGGCCCGACGGACTGTGGACGCTGCCGTCGGCCAGGCGCAGGTTCATCCCGCCGACCTTGGCGTGGCTGTCGCTGCTGCGCTGGAACGGCAGCCAGTTGCCCTTGCCGACGAACTCGGCCACGAACGGCGTGGCCGGGCGGTTGTAGATGTCCTGCGGGGTGGCGTACTGCTCGACCTTGCCGTTGTTCATCACGGCGATGCGGTCGGCCATCAACATGGCTTCGTCCTGATTGTGGGTGACCATCAGGGTGGTGATGCCGAGGTTGCGTTGCAGTTGACGCAGCTCGGTGCACAGATGCTCGCGAACCCGGGCATCGAGGGCCGACATCGGTTCGTCGAGCAGCAACAGCGACGGCGCGGGGGCCAGGGCGCGGGCCAACGCCACCCGTTGCTGCTGGCCACCGGATAACTGGCCCGGGTACTTTTTCTCACTGCCGGTGAGGCCGACCAGTTCCAGCATCTGACCGACGCGACGGCGCACTTCATCGCGACCGCTGCCGGCGAGGCCGTAGGCAATGTTCGCTTCGACGGTCAGATTGGGGAACAGCGCGTAGGACTGGAACAGAATGCCGTAGTCCCGAGCCTGGGGCGCGAGGTGGGAAACGTCGCGCTCGCCGAGATACAACTCGCCGCTGTCCTGTTTCTCCAGGCCGGCGATGCAACGCAACAATGTTGTCTTGCCACAGCCCGACGGGCCGAGCAGACACACCAGCTCACCGGCCGCGACATCGAGGGAGACGTTATCCAGCGCCGTGAAAGCGCCGAAACGCTTCTGCACGCCGCGCACTTTCATCGGTGCGCCGGGGTTGGTCAGGGCAGTTGCGATTGCAGGGTTCATGGACAGGCCTCATCAAGCAGATGAGACGAATCCTAGAGTTGTAATGCGTCGGTCATATGGCAGTGAGGCAAAAACGACCGATAGTGGTATTCAGGGATTTTGGTTCACCGCGGATCGCGGATCGTTCCCACGCTCTGCGTGGGAATGCAGCCCGGGACGCTCCGCGTCCCAAGAGCGGACGCAGAGCGTCCAATGAGGCATTCCCACGCAGAGCGTGGGAACGATCATTACGATCAAGCCGGGGACATTTCCTGCGCCAGTCCGAGAAACGCCGCCGGCAACCGGGCGTTCTTGCGTTCCTTGAGGCAGTAAAGGTATTCGGGGATCTGCGGCGCATTTTCGAGCGTCAGCACCCGCAACTGCGGATCGTGCGGCACTTCCTGGCGGGCGATGATGCTGATGCCGATGTTGCGCAGCACTGCTTCGCGGATCGATTCGCGGCTGCCGATTTCCAGCAACGGGCCGAAACTGACGCCGGCGCTGGCCAGCAACTCTTCGGTGAGCCGTCGAGTGGTCGAACCCGGTTCGCGCATCAGCAAGGTATGCCCGGCCAGCGCGCTCAGCGTGACATGATCGTGCGCCGCCAGCGGATGATTGCGATGCACCGCCAGCACCAGCGGGTCGCTGCCGAGCACACGGCGGATCAGCCGGGAATCGTCGAGCAATTGCGACGACGCCGCGACATCCACCCGGTAATCCTCCAGCGCTTCGAGCACCTGCTGCGAGTTGCCGATTTCCACCGACACCTCCACCTGCGGCAGACGCTCGCGGAAGGTCTTCACCAGATCGAGGATGTAATACGGCGCGGTGGCGGCGATGCGCAGCGTGCCCTGCACCTGGCCGCTGTTGCGCAGGAAGAACTCGATATCGGCTTCCTGCTGCAACAAGGCTTTGACCATCGGCAACAGCCGCGTGCCTTCGTCGCTGACACTCAGGCGCCGGCCGCCCCGGTAGAACAGCTCCACCGAATACTGGCTTTCCAGATTGCGGATCTGGGTGGTCACGGTCGGTTGGCTGAGGCCGAGCTTTTTCGCCGCCAGCGTGATGCTGCCCAAGCGGGCCACCATGTAAAACGCTTTCAGCTCGGCACTCAGCACAACCGCCCCTCTTCCTCTATTTGCGCAGCAGGCGCAAACCGTTGAACACCACCAGCAGGCTCACGCCCATGTCGGCAAACACCGCCATCCACATGGTGGCGAGCCCGGCGAAGGTTACCCCAAGAAAGATCGCTTTGATCACCAGCGCCAGTGCGATGTTCTGTTTCAGGATAGTGGCGGTATCGCGCGACAGGCTGATGAAGGCCGGAATCTTGCGCAGATCGTCGTCCATCAGGGCGACATCGGCGGTTTCAATCGCCGTATCGGTACCGGCCGCCGCCATCGCAAAACCGATCTCCGCCCGAGCCAGTGCCGGCGCATCGTTGATGCCGTCGCCAACCATACCGACCCGACGGCCCTGCGCGTACAGCTCTTCGATGGCCTGCAGTTTGTCGGTCGGCAACAAGTCGCCCTTGGCCTGATCGATGCCGACCTGCGCCGCAATCGCCTGCGCGGTGTGGACGTTGTCGCCGGTGAGCATCAGGGTTTTCACGCCCAGTTCGTGCAGTTGGCGGATCGCCTCGCGGCTGGTTTCCTTGACCGTATCCGCCACGGCGAACAGCGCCAGCGGGCCGGAGCGGTCGAGCAGCAGCACCACGGACTTGCCCTGTTTCTCCAGCGCGAACAGCTTTTCTTCCAGTTGCGGCGAGCACAGGCCCAGTTCTTCCACCAGACGGTGGTTGCCCAAGTGGTAGACCTGACCGTTGACCTCGCCCTTTACCCCACGGCCGGCCAGCGCTTCGAAGTTATCCACAAGCAGAGCCGCGAAACCTTTATCCACAGCCGCATTGGCGATGGCCAGCGATACGGGGTGATCGGAGCGACCGGCCAGCGCGGCGGCAATCGCCGGGGCCGTGGCGTCGGCGGTCGGGTCGAGGGACAGGTAATCGGTCTGTACCGGTTTGCCGTGGGTGATGGTGCCGGTCTTGTCGAGGGCCAGATAGTCGAGCTTGAAACCGCCCTCCAGGTACACGCCGCCCTTGACCAGAATGCCTTTGCGCGCCGCAGCCGCGAGGCCACTGACGATGGTCACCGGAGTGGAAATCACCAGCGCACACGGGCAAGCGACCACCAGCAGCACCAGCGCGCGGTAGATCCAGTCGAACCACGCGGCGCCCATGAACAGCGGCGGGATGATCGCCACAGCCAAGGCCAAAACGAAAACCACCGGGGTGTAGATTTTCGAGAATTGATCGACGAAGCGCTGGGTCGGCGCCCGCGCGCCTTGCGCCTGTTCCACGGCGTGGATGATCCGCGCCAGGGTGGAATTGTTCGCCGCTGCGGTCACCGAATATTCCAGCGAACCGGCCTGGTTGATGGTGCCGGCGAAGACTTTGTCCCCGATGGTTTTTTCCACCGGCAGGCTTTCGCCAGTGATCGGCGCCTGATCGATGGTCGAACTGCCGCTGACGACTTCTCCGTCCAGCGCAATACGCTCGCCTGGTTTCACCCGCACGCGGGCGCCGAGATCGATGCTTTTCACATCCATTTCGACCCAGTTGCCGTCCGCCTGCAACACAGTGGCCTGCTCCGGCGTCATCTGCATCAGGCCGCTGATGGCGTTGCGTGCGCGGTCCAGCGAGCGCGCTTCGATCAGCTCGGCCACGGTGAAAAGGAACATCACCATCGCCGCTTCCGGCCATTGGCCGATCAATAAGGCGCCGGTCACGGCGATACTCATCAGGGCGTTGATGTTGAGGTTGCGGTTCTTCAGGGCGATCCAGCCCTTCTTGTAGGTGGTGAGGCCGCCGCTGAGGATCGAGATCAGCGCGATGATCGCCACCACCCAGGTCGGGGCGGCGCTGGTGAAGTGGATTACTTCGGCAGCGAGCGCACCAACGCCGGACAGTGCCAGCGGCCACCAGTGTTTCTTGACGGGAGCGGCGGTCGGGGAATCCACGCCCGCCTCCAGCGGCTCGGCCTGCATGCCGAGGGATTTGATCGCGTCGATGATCGGCGCGGTGTCCGGCAAATTGTGGGTCACGCCGAGCACGCGGTTGATCAGGTTGAATTCCAGCTGCTGGATCCCGGCCAGTTTGCCGAGCTTGTTCTGAATCAGGGTCTGTTCGGTCGGGCAGTCCATCGCTTCGATGCGGAAGCTGCTCAGCCGGGCGTCGGCGCTTTTTGCCTCGCTCAGTTGCACCAGTGACGGCGCAGCGGCTTTCGACGAGCAGCACGAGTCTTCACTCGAATGAGCCGGCGCAGGCGTAACGGTTTTCGACCCGCAGCAGGAATCGCCACCGTGGGCATGTTTATGCACAGGCTGCAGTCTGTGACTGTGGTCGTGCCCGTCGCCGGGCTTGTGGGTGTGCAGGGAATCGCTCATTGGTCGCGTCCATGAAGGTGCCTGTTGCCAAGTAAAGACCCTGTAGCCACTATAGGGTCAAGCACCCTTTTGGAGATCGCTGTCATGAAGATCGGAGAACTGGCGAAACAGACTGATTGCGCTGTGGAAACCATCCGCTACTACGAGCGCGAAAACCTGCTGCCGGAGCCGGCCCGCAGCGACGGCAACTACCGTGTCTACACCCAGGCCCACGCCGAGCGCCTGACCTTCATCCGCAACTGCCGCACCCTCGACATGACCCTCGAAGAAATCCGCAGCCTGCTCGCCTTGCGCGACAGCCCGCAGGATCAATGCGAAAGCGTGAATGCGCTGATCGACGAGCACATCCAGCACGTCAAGGCGCGAATCGATGGGTTACAGGCATTGCAGATGCAACTGCTCGACCTGCGCCAGCGTTGTGGCGAAGGGCCGGAAGCGGATCAGTGCGGGATTTTGCAGCGGCTGGAAGTCAGTGGCGGGGTTGTGGCAACCGAAGTCGAACATTCCCATGTGGGCAGAAGCCACGGCCACTAACGATTGACGCTCGTTCCCATGCTCCGCGTGGGAATGCCGCCATGGACGCTCCGCGTCCAAAGTGACGCGAAGCGTCACGGGATTCATTCCCACGCAGAGCGTGGGAACGATCCTGCCGACTAGACCGCCATCGGCGCGGTCATCGGCGCATGGTGCTCGTAGCCTTCCAGCGAGAAGTCCCTCGGCTCCACCAGCTCCAGCCATTCCGGCTGATAAACACCGGTCTTGGCAAACTCCGGCACGCGGTCCGAAATCTTCAGCTTCGGCATGGCGAACGGCTCGCGCTTGAGCTGTTCGTTGAGCATGTCCAGGTGGTTTTCGTAGACGTGGGCGTCACCGATGAAATAGGTGAACCAGCGCGGCGTGTAGCCGGTCAGGCGACCGATCAGACTCAGCAGCGCAGCGCCTTCGGTGAGGTTGAACGGCGTGCCCAGGCCCAGGTCGTTGGAGCGGATGTAGAGGGTCAGAGAAATCTCTTTGGTCTCGACATTCGGGTGGAACTGGTACAGCAGATGGCACGGCGGCAAGGCCATTTCATCGAGCTGGGCGCAGTTCCAGCCGTGGAACAGGATGCGCCGGCTGCCCGGGTCCTTGATGATCGTGTCGACGCACTGGCGCACCTGATCGATGGCTTTGTACAGCACCACGTAGGCCTGGCCGTCTTCTTCGCCCTGGGCAATCTGCTTGTAGCCGTTGCTCAGGGTTTGTTCGATGGCGGTGGTGTTGCTCAGCGGGATCTGCTTGTACGCCGGCCATTTGCGCCATTGCACGCCGTAGATTTCGCCGAGGTCGTCTTCGCCCTGACGGAACGGATTGGCCAGCCACTGGGCGTTTTCGTTGGCGTTCTGATCCCAGACCTTGCAGCCCAGCGCACGGAATTCGGCGGCGTTGTTCACGCCACGCAGAAAGCCGCACATCTCGCCGATGGCCGATTTGAAGGCCATCTTGCGGGTGGTGATCGCCGGGAAACCTTCCTGCAGATCGAAGCGCAGCATGGCGCCCGGAAAGCTGATGGTGTTCACGCCGGTACGGTTGGCCTGTTTGGTGCCGTTGTTGATGACGTGCGACACCAGATCGAGATATTGCTTCATGAGTTACCTGTGTCCTTGAGCCCCGGCAGACGTCGCCGGGGTTCGAATATTTAAGCTGTCGGTGCAACCGGCGCCGCCGGGGCGCGGTGGTAGGCCAGCCAGATCAGGAACAGCCCGCCGATGATCATCGGTACGCAGAGTACCTGACCCATGGTCAGCCAGTTCCAGGCCAGATAGCCCAGTTGCGCGTCCGGCACGCGGACGAATTCGACGATGAAACGGAAGATGCCATAGAACAGCGCGAACATGCCCGAGACCGCCATGGTCGGCCGCGGCTTGCGCGAGAACAGCCAGAGGATCAGGAACAGCGCCACGCCTTCCAGAGCGAACTGATACAGCTGCGACGGGTGACGCGGCAGTTGCGCCGGGTCGCTGAACGGCGGGAATACCATGGCCCACGGCACGTCGGTAGCCTTGCCCCACAGCTCGGCGTTGATGAAGTTGCCGATGCGTCCGGCGCCCAGACCGATCGGCACCATCGGCGCCACGAAGTCCATCAGTTGGAAGAACGACTTGCCGTTACGCTTGCCGAACCACAGCGCGGCCAGCATCACGCCGATGAAACCGCCGTGGAACGACATGCCGCCCTTCCACACTTCGAAAATCAGTGTCGGGTTGGCCAGGTAAGCGCTCAGGTCGTAGAACAGCACATAGCCCAGACGCCCGCCGACAATCACACCCATCGACAGCCAGAACACCAGGTCGGACAGCTTTTCCTTGGTCCAGGTCGGGTCGAAACGGTTGAGCCGGCGCGATGCCAGCAGCCACGCGCCGCCGATGCCGACCAGGTACATCAGGCCGTACCAGTGGATTTTCAGCGGACCGATGGCCAAAGCCACCGGATCGATCTGCGGGTAAGGCAGCATTGCGACTCCTCGTTAGCATTCAAATCTTCAAAAATTCCCGGGCGACGCTGTCACCTCAGGATTAAGCCAGGATTGCGACCTGCCAAAACCGACGGCTCAGAACAGAAAGCTCAGGCCCACGCAAAACAGCAAAGCCGCGAACAGCCGTTTCAGCAACTTCGGCGACATCCTGTGCGCCAGCCGCGCGCCGAGACGGGCGAACACCATGCTGGTCAGCGCAATGCCGAGCAGTGCCGGCAAATACACAAAACCGAGACTATGGGCCGGCAGCAACGGATCATGCCAGCCCAGAATCATGAAACTTATTGCACTGGCCACAGCAATCGGCAGACCGCAGGCCGACGAGGTCGCCACCGCCTGCTGCATCGGCACGCTGCGCCAAGTCAGGAACGGCACGGTCAGCGAGCCGCCGCCAATCCCGAAAATCGCCGATGCCCAGCCGATCACACTGCCGGCCACGGTCAGACCGAGTTTACCCGGCACCGTTCGGCTGGCCTTGGGCTTGACGTCCAGCGCCAGCTGCGCCGCGATCACCAGGGCGAATACACCGATGATCTTTTGCAGGTTGGGTCCGGAGATCGCTTCGGCGGTCAATGCACCGAAACCGGCGCCGAGCAGAATGCCGACGGTCATCCAGCGGAAGATTGGCCAGCGCACCGCGCCGCGTCGATGATGCTCGCGCACCGCGTTGACCGACGTGAAGATGATCGTCGCCAGGGACGTGCCGACCGCCAGATGGGTCAGGATCGACGGATCGAAGCCCTGCAAGGTGAAACTGAACACCAGCACCGGGACGATGATGATCCCGCCGCCCACCCCGAACAGCCCGGCCAGTACGCCCGCACAGGCGCCCAGCGCCAGATAGAGCAGAAATTCCATGACTGCCTCCCAAGGCACGTCCCCAAAACCGGAGCGGCATGGTAACGGATGGATACCCTTCGGCTCCACTGGCGATGGATGCACGGACGATGTCTGCGTAGAGTGGGCAAAAAACACACAAGGACCACCTTATGTGCCTGATTGTTTTCGCCTGGCGGCCGGGGCATGCCCAGCCACTGATCGTCGCGGCCAACCGTGACGAATTCTACGCCCGGCCCAGCCTGCCGCTGGCGCAATGGCCCGAGTCGCCGCAGGTTCATGCCGGACGGGACCTTGAGGCCGGGGGAACCTGGCTCGGACTGGGTGCCAACGGTCGTTTCGCGGCGCTGACCAACATTCGCGATCCGCATCAGCCGCCGGCCCGACGTTCTCGGGGCGAGCTGGTGGCGGGATTTCTGACCGCAAACCTGTCGATCGATGACTACTTGTCCGACGTTGTCGCCCGTTCGCCGGACTATGCCGGCTTCAACCTGCTGCTGGGCAATGCCAACGAGCTGTGGCACTTCAATGCGCGGTCTTCGGAACCGGTGATGTTGCAGCCCGGCGTCTATGGTCTGTCCAACGCCGGGCTGGATACACCGTGGCCGAAACTGCTCAAGGCCAAAGCGGCATTGAGTGCTGTGCTGGATGATCCGCAGCCCGAGCGGTTGTTGGCTTTATTGAGCGATGCGCAAACGGCACCGTTTGCCGATCTGCCGGACACCGGCGTGGGGCTGGCGACCGAGTCGTTGTTGTCGAGTGTGTTTATTGCCAGCCAGAGTTACGGGACGCGGGCGAGTACGGCGTTGATCGTGCAGGCTGATGGGACGCGGCGGATGGTGGAGCGCAGTTTCGGGCCGTATGGCGGGCACTTGGGGGAAGTGGAAATTCTGATTTAGGCGTTGCTATACGGACGCCATCGCTGGCAAGCCAGCTCCCACAGGATGCTCGGTGGACACATATTTTGTGAACACTGGAGGAAACTGTGGGAGCTGGCTTGCCAGCGATGAGGCCCTCAGAATTTCAGAGGGATTTGACCGCCGCCGGATTGACCATCTTCGCCAACCCAAGATTCTTCAACGCCAGTTGCAGCGAGCTGTGGATCACCTGCGGGTTGTCGATGGTCATCAGTTCCGCCAGCAGATCCCTGGCCTTGCTCAGGTTGATCTGACGCAGCATCCACTTCACCTTCGGCAGGTTGGTGGCGTTCATCGACAGGCTGTCGAAGCCCATCGCCATCAACAGCACCGCTGCCGCCGGGTCACCGGCCATCTCGCCGCAGATGCTCACCGGCTTGCCTTCGGCATGGGCGTCACGTACCACGGTTTGCAGGGCTTGCAGCACCGCCGGGTGCAGGTAGTCGTAGAGATCGGCCACCCGTGGGTTGTTGCGGTCCACCGCCAGCAGGTACTGGGTCAGGTCGTTGGAGCCGACCGACAGGAAGTCCACCATCCGCGCCAGTTCCCGGGTCTGGTAAACCGCCGCCGGAATTTCGATCATCACGCCCACCGGCGGCATCGGCACGTCGGTGCCTTCGTCGCGCACTTCACCCCAGGCCCGGTGGATCAGGTGCAGCGCCTCTTCGAGCTCGTGGATGCCGGAGATCATCGGCAGCAGGATCCGCAGGTTGTTCAGGCCTTCGCTGGCCTTGAGCATCGCGCGGGTCTGCACCAGGAAGATTTCCGGGTGGTCGAGGGTGACGCGGATCCCGCGCCAGCCGAGGAACGGGTTGTCTTCCTTGATCGGGAAGTACGACAGCGACTTGTCGCCGCCAATGTCCAGGCTGCGCATGGTCACCGGTTGCGGGTGGAACGCGGCGAGCTGCTCGCGGTAGATCGCCAGTTGTTCCTTCTCGCTCGGGAAGCGCTGGTTGATCATGAACGGCACTTCGGTGCGGTACAGACCGACACCTTCGGCGCCGCGCTTCTGCGCCCGCGCCACGTCCGCCAGCAGGCCGGTGTTGACCCACAGCGGCATGCGGTGGCCATCAAGGGTCACGCACGGCAGGTCGCGCAGGGTATCGAGACCCAGCGCCAGTTGCTTCTCTTCCTCCACCACCTCGGTGAACTGCTTGCGCAGCACTTCGCTGGGGTTGGTGTAGACCTCACCCTTGGTGCCATCGACGATCATGTCGATGCCGTCAACCTTGGCGTACGGCAGGTCGACCAGGCCCATCACCGTCGGGATACCCATGGCCCGGGCGAGGATCGCAACGTGGGAGTTGCCCGAGCCCAGTACCGAGACCAGACCGACCAGCGTGCCTTCCGGCACCTCGCCGAGCATCGCCGGCGTCAGTTCTTCGCTGACCAGAATGGTTTTTTCCGGGTAGACCAGGTTTTGCTGGCGCTCTTCCTGCAGATAGGCGAGCAGCCGGCGGCCGAGGTCCTTGACGTCCGACGCCCGCTCACGCAAGTACTCGTCGTCCATCAGATCGAAGCGATTGACGTGATCGGTCACGACCTGGCGCAGCGCGCCCTGGGCCCATTGACCGGTCTTGATCACGTTGGTGATTTCGCTGCCCAGCGAGGCATCGTCGAGCATCATCAGATAGACGTCGAACAGCGCGCGCTCTTCCGGACGCAGCTGGGTCGCCAGTTTGGCCGACAACGCACGCATGTCGGCGCGCACGCCTTCGATGGCGGTCTTGAACAGCGCCAGCTCCGCGTCGATGTCGGTGATGGTTTTGTCCGGCACCACGTCCAGATCCGCCGGTGGCAACATGACCACCGCGGTACCGACCGCCGCACCCGGTGAACCCGGCACGCCGACGAACTTGGCTTCCTGAATGCCCTTGCCCTGACGGCCCAGACCACGGATGGAACCTGTGGCCTCGGCGTGAGCGATTACGCCCGCGAGCTGCGCGCTCATGGTCACGAGGAAGGCTTCTTCACCCTCATCGAACTGGCGGCGTTCTTTCTGCTGGATGACCAACACGCCGACGACGCGGCGGTGGTGAATGATCGGCGCCCCGAGGAACGAGGCGTAGCGCTCCTCGCCGGTCTCGGCGAAGTAGCGGTAGCGCGGGTGATCCGCGGCGTTTTCGAGGTTCAGGGGTTCTTCACGCGTGCCGACCAGGCCGACCAGACCTTCGTTGGGTGCCATGCTGACCTTGCCGATCGAGCGCTTGTTCAAGCCCTCGGTGGCCATCAGCACGAAGCGGTTGGTCTCTGGATCAAGCAGGTAGACCGAGCAGACCTGGCTGCCCATGGCCTCTTTGACGCGCAACACAATAATCCCCAACGCCGCCTTGAGATCCTTGGCGGAGTTAACTTCCTGGACGATCTTGCGCAGCGTATTGAGCATGGCTCGGGGTCGAACTCCGTCGTCAGTCGCGCGCTAAAAGGCGCGGGGCAAGCTCTTTGAGAGCGCGGCGATACACTTCGCGCTTGAATGTCACCACCTGGCCCAACGGATACCAATAACTGACCCAGCGCCAGCCATCGAACTCCGGTTTACCGGTCAAATCCATCCGCACCCGCTGCTCGTTGGAGATCAGGCGCAGGAGAAACCACTTCTGTTTCTGGCCGATGCACAGCGGTTGGCTGTGGGTTCGCACCAGACGTTGCGGCAAACGATAGCGCAACCAGCCCCGGGTACAGGCGAGAATTTCAACATCTTCGCGTTCCAGGCCAACTTCTTCGTTCAGCTCGCGGTACAAGGCGTCTTCGGGCGTCTCCTCGGGGTTGATTCCCCCTTGTGGAAACTGCCAGGCATCTTGATTGATACGGCGAGCCCATAGCACCTGGCCGGCGTCATTCGTCAGAATGATCCCGACATTAGGGCGGAAACCATCGGGGTCGATCACGGCAACAACCTCGCAAACGCATGTCGCCGCATTGTTCCACAAAGGTTGTGAAGGCGGCAACGAGGCTTCCTACCTTATGTGCACTCTTGTGAAAAGACCGTATTCTGGTCACCTTTTTACTGACTTTTCAGCGGGTAACTGCAATGCGCCTGGCTTTATTCGATTTGGACAACACCCTTCTGGGCGGCGACAGCGATCACGCCTGGGGTGACTATCTGTGCGAGCGCGGCTTCCTCGACCCGATCGCCTACAAGACACGCAACGACGAGTTCTACCAGGATTACCTGGCCGGCAAACTGGATAACGCGGCCTACCTGAACTTCTGCCTGGAAATCCTCGGCCGCACCGAGATGGCCGTGCTTGAGCAATGGCACAACGATTACATGCGCGACTGCATCGAGCCGATCGTTCTGCCCAAGGCGCTTGAGCTGCTGAAAAAGCACCGCGACGCCGGCGACAAACTGGTGATCATCACTGCCACCAACCGCTTCGTCACCGCACCGATCGCCGTGCGCCTGGGCGTCGAAACCCTGATCGCCACCGAGTGCGAAATGCAGGACGGCCGCTACACCGGACGCAGCACCGACGTGCCGTGCTTTCGCGAAGGCAAGGTGACGCGCCTGAACCGCTGGCTGGAGGAAACCGGGCATTCGCTGGAAGGCAGCTATTTCTACAGCGACTCGATGAATGACCTGCCACTGCTGGAGCAGGTGGCGAATCCTGTGGCGGTCGATCCGGATCCGAACCTGCGGGCCGAAGCCGAGAAACGTGGCTGGCCGGTAATCAGTCTGCGCGACTGACTACGCCTTCGTCGGAACGCCGCCCGGAGCAAGCACGCTCCCCCATTGGATCTGTGTCGCACACAATCCCCTGTGGGAGCTGGCTTGCCAGCGATTGGGTCGACTCGGTGTGAAGCCTTAAACCGGCTTGGCGCCCATCAGCCCGGCAATCGCGATAAAGCAGACCAACCCGAACAACGCCAGCCCCAGACTGAACCGGCCCACGCCGCCCGGCGTCTTGCGCAACCGGTTCAAGCGCACCAGCAGCCAGAACCACGCCAGCGCCGCCACGGTGTAGAGCACGCTCGAGGCCAGAATCCACGTCTGCCCCAGCGGCCAGCCCACCAGATGCACCATCCACCAGCCAGTGAACGGCATGCTCACCAGCGCCAACACGATCAACAGCCAGACAAACAGCCATGGCCGCTGCAACGTACGGCTGCCCGCCGTCGCATCACCGTTGCGCCGTGCGCGCCAGACCCAGATTCCCAGGCCCAGCGCACCGAGCAACAGCACCGCAGTTGCCAGCATGTGCGCCGCTTTCAGGGCGGTTAACGTTTCCATGATCCGATTTCCTTATGGCCTGCCCATCAGCGTAGCCGTTCAGCCAAGAAACAGCTGATAGGCAGGGTTGTCGCTTTCGTCCCAGTACGGGTAGCCGATTTCCTCAAGGGCTGCGGGCACCAGATGACGTTCGTCGTGGGGCACTTGCAGGCCCGCCACTACTCGTCCGTCTGCTGCGCCGTGGTTGCGGTAGTGGAACATCGAGATGTTCCAGCGACCGCCGAGCTTGTTGAGGAAGTTGAACAGCGCGCCCGGACGCTCCGGGAACTCGAATCGCAGCACCACTTCATCGACCACATGCGCGGCGCGACCGCCGACCATGTGGCGGATGTGCAGTTTGGCCAGTTCGTTGTCGGTCAGGTCGAGTACCGGGAAACCCTGCTCGGTCAGGCTCGCCAGCAGCGCACTGCGCGGGTCGTTGTCCGGGTGGGTCTGCACGCCGACGAAGATGTGCGCTTCGCTGCCATTGTTGTAGCGGTAGTTGAATTCGGTGATCTGGCGCTTGCCGATGGCCTCGCAGAAGGCCTTGAAGCTGCCGGCCTTCTCGGGGATGGTCACGGCGATGATCGCTTCGCGGCCTTCACCCAGTTCGGCGCGCTCGGCGACGTGGCGCAAGCGGTCGAAGTTGACGTTGGCCCCGGAGTCGATGGCCACGAAGGTCTGGCCGCTGACGCCGCGCTGCTCGACATACTTCTTGATCCCGGCCACGCCGAGGGCGCCGGCCGGTTCGGTGATCGAGCGGGTGTCGTCGTAGATGTCCTTGATCGCCGCGCAGATTTCGTCGGTGCTGACGGTGATCACTTCGTCGACGTAATCCTTGCAGATGTCGAAGGTGTGCTGGCCGATCTGCGCCACCGCCACGCCGTCGGCGAAGATGCCTACAGTCGGCAGCACCACGCGTTCGCCTGCCGCCATCGCCGCTTGCAGGCAGTTGGAGTCGTCGGGCTCGACGCCGATGACCTTGATGTCCGGACGCAGGTATTTCACGTACGCCGCGATGCCGGCGATCAGACCGCCGCCGCCCACTGGAACGAAGATCGCATCCAGCGGCTGGGGGTGCTGGCGCAGAATTTCCATCGCCACGGTGCCCTGCCCGGCAATGGTGTGCGGATCGTCGTACGGGTGGATGTAGACGTAGCCTTTTTCATCGACCAGTTTCAGCGAGTAGGCCAAGGCTTCCGGGAACGAATCGCCGTGCAGCACCACCTTGCCGCCACGGGAGCGTACGCCTTCGACCTTGATCTCCGGGGTGGTCTTGGGCATCACGATGGTGGCTTTCACGCCCAGCACTTTCGCCGCCAGGGCCAGGCCCTGGGCGTGGTTGCCCGCCGACGCGGTGACCACGCCACGGGCGCGCTCTTCATCGCTCAACTGGGTCAGCTTGTTGTAGGCGCCGCGAATCTTGAACGAGAACACCGGCTGCAAGTCTTCGCGCTTGAGCCAGATGTCGTTGCCCAGCCGCTCGGAGAGCTGGCGGGCGTTCTGCAGCGGGGTTTCTACGGCAACGTCATAAACGCGCGAGGTGAGGATCTTCTTGACGTACTGTTCGAGCATCGGAAAGCATCACTGGCGGTTGGGCGGGACCAGCGAGTCTAACCCGCCTTTTGGGCGCACGACCACACGAATCCAGAGGTTTTAGCCCGGCTTGAGGCTATAATGCCGGCCTTTCCGTTCTTACCTTGCCCGCTTCCGGAGCCCGCATGACCCAGGATCAACTCAAACAGGCCGTGGCCCAGGCCGCCGTCGACTTCATCCTTCCGAAACTCGACGACAAGAGCATCGTCGGCGTCGGCACCGGCTCCACCGCCAACTGCTTCATCGACGCCCTCGCCCAGCACAAGGGCGCGTTCGATGGCGCGGTCGCGAGCTCCGAAGCCACCGCTGCGCGCCTCAAGGGCCACGGGATTCCGGTGTATGAGCTGAACACCGTGAGCAACCTGGAGTTCTACGTCGACGGCGCCGATGAAAGCGACGAGCACCTGAACCTGATCAAGGGCGGCGGCGCAGCCCTGACCCGCGAGAAGATCGTCGCGGCCGTGGCCCAGACCTTCATCTGCATCGCTGACGCCAGCAAACTGGTACCGGTGCTCGGCGCCTTCCCGTTGCCGGTGGAAGTGATCCCGATGGCCCGCAGCCACGTCGCCCGCCAGCTGGTGAAACTGGGCGGCGACCCGGTCTACCGCGAAGGCGTGCTGACCGACAACGGCAACATCATCCTCGACGTGCACAACTTGCAGATCACTAACCCGGTGGAGCTGGAAGCGCAGATCAATGCGATCGTCGGCGTGGTCACCAACGGTCTGTTCGCGGCGCGTCCGGCGGATCTGTTGTTGCTGGGTACTTCCGAAGGTGTGAAAACATTGAAGGCCGAGTAAGCCGAAACTGCTCACATTTTTTGTGGGCAGATGAAAAACCTGTGGGAGCTGGCTTGCCAGCGATAGCGGTGTGTCATTCGACTTGTTTGGCGACTGATCCTCCCTCGTCGCGAGCAAGCTCGCTCCCACAGTGTTTTGTGGTGCGAATTAGTTTTGCGCAGGCTTTCTGAAGACGTAGAACAGATTCGGCTCGCTCACCAGATACAACGTCCCGTCATCATCCATCGCGATACCTTCCGCCTGCGGCACGGTTTTCTTCAGGCCCTGCCGGCCACCGTTCAACGACATGGTGCTCAACGGGCGCCCGTCCACATCCAGCTCCAGAATCAGCCTTGACTCGTCGGACAGCGCCAGCAAATGGCCGCTGCGCTCGTCGTATTGCAGGCTCGACAGATCGCGCACGAACATCCCGGCATCGCGCTTGGGATTGTTGATCACGTGCACTGCGTAGGACTTTTCCGGATTGAAGTGCGGGAAACCGTGCACTTCATAAATCAGCATCGGATCCCGCTCCTTGGCCACGAACAGGCGCTTGCCCACCGAGTCGTAAGCCAGGCCTTCAAAGCCCTTGTTGCCGCTCATGTGCACACCGAGGGTCATTTGCTCGGCATCCGCTGCATCGAGGAACGTGGTGTCGTGCTCCAGGTGAATCTTGATCAGCCGCTGCTGGCGCTCGTCGGTGATCACGTAGGTGTCGGCACTGATGAACTCCACCGCCTCCGGATCGCCAAAGCCGATCAAGGCGACACGGCGCAGGATCGTGCCGTCCAGCGACAGCTCGATCAGTTCGGCATTCTTGTTGGTTACGGTGAACAGGCTTTTGCGCACCGGATCGTAAGTCAGCGCCGAGACATCGTCGTCCAGCCCGTCGATGACCTTCGCTTCGATCTCCACCCGATACTGATCCAGCCCGATCGCCTCGCTGCTCATCGGTTGCCAGAGCGCATGCAGGTTGAACCAGGCACGCTCGAACAGACGCATGTATTGGCCGATCGCAATCAGCGCGATCAGGGCAATCACCGACAGGATGATGAATAGAGGCTTGGGACGGGCAAGTCGACGCATTCGGGGCAGGCTCGGTATCAAAACAGGCGGATGAAATATCACGCCTGTCTGAACTGAAGCTTAATGGCCACTTGCCTCAAGCCACAACTCCACAGATCTGCAATTGCTGTAGGAGTCGTTACTTCTGCTTTTCGAAGCGGTAGAACAGGTTCGGCTCACTGACCATGTACAGCGTGCCCGAGTCGTCCATGGTCACGCCTTCGGCGCGGGGAATGGTTTTCTTCAAACCGTTGAAACCGCCGAGCAGGGTCATGAAGCTGACTTGTTCGCCCTTCTCGTCCAGCTCCAGCAACAGGTGCGAATCGGCAGACAGCACCAGGGTGTGCCCGGTGCGCGGGTCGATCGCCAGGGCCGACAGATTGCGAATATCGAGTTCGTCGCTGTCGAGTTTCTGCTTGTCGCCCTTGAGGGTCTGGCTGCCGTCGCTTTTCCAGGTGAACAGCGCCGGCGGACGCTCCTCGCCCAGCAGCAGTTGCTGGTTGCGGGCGTCCCAGGTGATGGCTTCGAAGGCTTTGTTCTGATCCTTGGACGGGCCCAGGTCGTATTTCGGGAAATCATCGCGCTTTAGCTCGCGAGTCGCGGCATCGACCTTGACGATGGAAAGCAGATGCTCGCGCTCATCGACAATCGCCATCAAGCCGTTCTCCATCACCGTCAGGCCTTCCGGATTGCTCCAGCCCACCAGCGGCATCTTGCGCAGCACGTCACCCTGCAAGGTCAGCTCGACCAGAAACGGATTCTTGCCCATCACTGAAAACAGGGTTTTGGTCTGCGGGTTATAGGACAAATCCGAAGCTTCGTCCTTTTCCATGCCCGGCAGCAGCTTGGCGTCGATGACCACCCGGTAGTCCGGGAGCCAGACGCTGTCCAGCTTCTCGGCCGGACTCTCGAAGCGTTCCAGCACCCACAGCACACCCCGGTCATCCCAATGCATGGCAAACGCCAGCCCGTACGCAGCGACGGCTGCCAACAAAAGCCAGGAATACCAGCGCAGGGCGAAGCGTGAACGGCGAGCAGGTTTGAGCTGAGTTTGAGATGACATCGAAGGACGCGTTCCGAAAATTCAGGCTACGGGTAATAGCACAAAGAGGCCGGCTCAGACGCCAGAATGACCGGAATTATCCGGACAAAATGTGAAAAAAACGGCAAATGGCCGGATTGCCTTATGCCTTTGCGAGCGACCACACAAAAACAAATGTGGGAGCCGACCTGCTGGCGATGACGGTGGATCAGTCGAATGAAACATCAACTGACAGTCCCTCATCGCCAGCGGGCTGGCTCCCACAAAGGTATTTCAGTGTTGCCGTCAGCGAACGCTGCTGGTGAAGCGACTGGCGCCCGGCAGCTCCAGCACGATCTCATCACCAACGTTCAGCGGGCCGACGCCCACCGGCGTGCCGGTCAGGATCACGTCACCGGCCTGCAGCGAGAAGCAGCCGGCCATGTGCTGGATCATCGGCACGATCGGGTTGAGCATCGCGCTGCTGTTGCCGTCCTGGCGTACTTCGCCGTTGATGGTCAGGCGGATGCCGATGTCGGTCAGGTCGGCGAAAGTGCTGCTGACCACGAACGGCGCAATCACCGCTGCGCCGTCGAACGACTTGGCGATTTCCCACGGCAGGCCCTTGGACTTGAGCTCGGCCTGCTTGTCGCGCAGGGTCAGGTCCAGCGCCGGGGCGAAACCGGAGATCGCGTCCAGCACTTCTTCACGGCTCGGTTTGGTCGACAGCGGCTTGCCGATCAACACGGCGATTTCCGCCTCGTAATGCACCGAGCCACGCTCGGTCGGAATGCTGAAACCGCCTTCCAGCGGCACCACGCAACTGCCGGGCTTGATGAACAGCAACGGCTCGGTAGGCACCGGGTTGTCCAGTTCCTTGGCGTGTTCGGCGTAGTTACGGCCGATGCACACCACCTTCCCCAGCGGAAAATGAATCCGCGTACCGTCGACATACTGGTGCTGATAGCTCATTACCGACTCCTGCCTTCATTGATTCATCAGGGATTGCCAATCAAACCGCGAAAATCTTGCCCGGGTTCATGATGCCGTTCGGGTCGAACACCGCCTTGACCGCTTTCATGTATTCGATTTCCACCGGCGAGCGGCTGTAGGTCAGGTAGTCGCGCTTGGTCATGCCCACGCCGTGTTCGGCGGAAATCGAACCGTTGTATTTCTCGACGGTTTCGAACACCCACTTGTTGACGGTGGCGCACTTGGCGAAAAACTCGTCCTTGCTCAGGTTGTCCGGCTTGAGGATGTTCAGGTGCAGGTTGCCGTCGCCGATGTGGCCGAACCAGACGATTTCAAAGTCCGGGTAATGTTCGCCGACGATCGCATCGATTTCCTGCAAAAACGCAGGGACTTTCGAGACCGTGACCGAGATGTCGTTCTTGTACGGCGTCCAGTGGGAGATGGTTTCGGAGATGTACTCGCGCAGCTTCCACAGATTCTGCAACTGGGTTTCGCTCTGGCTCATGACACCGTCCAGCACCCAGCCCAGTTCCACGCAATGCTCGAAGGTTTCCAATGCGGTGTTGGCCACTTCTTCGGTGGTCGCCTCGAATTCCAGCAAGGCATAGAACGGGCAGTCGGTTTCGAACGGCGCCGGCACATCGCCACGGCCCATGACCTTGGCCAGGGCCTTGTCGGAGAAGAATTCGAACGCAGTCAGGTCGAGCCGGCCCTGAAAGGCGTGCAGTACCGGCATGATTGAATCGAAATCGGCGGTGCCGAGGACCATTGCGGTCAGGTTTTTCGGCGCACGGTCCAGACGCATGGTGGCCTCGACCACGAAACCCAGGGTGCCTTCGGCGCCGATGAACAGCTGCCGCAGGTCATAACCGGTGGCGTTCTTGATCAGATCCTTGTTCAGTTCCAGCACATCGCCCTTGCCAGTCACGACTTTCATGCCGGCCACCCAATTGCGGGTCATGCCGTAGCGAATGACCTTGATTCCGCCGGCATTGGTGCCGATATTGCCGCCAATCTGACTGGAACCGGCCGAAGCGAAGTCCACCGGGTAGTACAAGTCATGTTCTTCGGCAGCGTTCTGCAATTGCTCGGTGACCACGCCCGGCTGACAGACGGCGGTGCGGTCGGTCAGGTTGATGTCGAGAATCTGATTCATGTAGTCGAACGACACGACTACTTCGCCATTGGCGGCCACGGCCGCGGCGGAAAGACCGGTGCGCCCGCCCGACGGCACCAGCGCCACTTTATGTTCGTTGGCCCAGCGGACGACGGCCTGCACCTGCTCAATGGTCTTGGGGAACACGATGGCGCTGGGCGCCGGGGCGAAGTGTTTGGTCCAGTCCTTGCCGTAAGCGTTCAGGGAGTCGGCATCGGTCAGGACTTTGCCAGGCTCGACCAGGGTCTTCAGTTCATCAATCAGGGCAGGATTGGTCATCGACGGAACTCTCGAACAATTCATGGTCATCCTGAGAACGCTTCACGTCGCAGGAATGAGTGATTAGCGGGGTGGCTATGCTAGCATACCGACCCCGCAGGCCAGTGCCCAAGGCCGGTTCTGCGGTGACGGCTTTCTTGTCGTCCAGGTCAATGTCTGTTGACCATTTCCTGCCATTTTTCTCCGGGATACAGGTTTACGCAGATGAGCAAGACTTCTCTCGATAAGAGCAAGATCAAGTTCCTTCTTCTCGAAGGCGTCCACCAATCGGCTGTCGACGTCCTCAAGGCGGCGGGCTACACCAGCATCGAATACCTGACAGGCTCCCTGCCGGAAGCCCAGCTCAAGGAAAAGATCGCTGACGCTCACTTCATCGGCATTCGCTCACGCACCCAGCTGACCGAAGAGATCTTCGATCACGCGAAGAAGCTGGTCGCGGTCGGCTGTTTCTGCATCGGCACCAACCAGGTTGACCTGGAAGCGGCCCGCGAGCGCGGCATCGCCGTGTTCAACGCACCGTACTCCAACACCCGCTCCGTGGCCGAGCTGGTGCTGGCCGAAGCGATCCTGCTGCTGCGCGGCATCCCTGAGAAAAACGCTTCCTGCCACCGTGGTGGCTGGATCAAGTCCGCAGCCAACTCCTTCGAGATCCGTGGCAAGAAACTGGGCATCGTCGGCTACGGCTCGATCGGTACCCAGCTGTCGGTCCTGGCTGAAGGTCTGGGCATGCAGGTGTTCTTCTACGACACCGTGACCAAGCTGCCACTGGGCAATGCCACCCAGGTCGGCAACCTGCACGAGCTGCTGGGCATGTCCGACATCGTCACCCTGCACGTTCCGGAAACCGCTGCGACCCAGTGGATGATCGGCGAGAAGGAAATCCGCGCCATCAAGAAGGGCGGCATCCTGATCAACGCTGCACGCGGCACCGTGGTCGAACTGGATCACCTGGCCGCTGCGATCAAGGACAAGCACCTGATCGGCGCCGCCATCGACGTGTTCCCGGTCGAGCCGCGCTCCAACGACGAAGAGTTCGAAAGCCCGCTGCGTGGCCTGGACAACGTGATCCTGACCCCGCACATCGGCGGCTCCACCGCTGAAGCGCAGGCCAATATCGGTCTGGAAGTGGCAGAAAAACTGGTCAAGTACAGCGACAACGGTACTTCGGTATCGTCGGTGAACTTCCCGGAAGTGGCCCTGCCGGCGCACCCTGGCAAGCACCGCCTGCTGCACATCCACGAGAACATCCCGGGTGTGATGAGCGAGATCAACAAGGTCTTCGCCGAAAACGGCATCAACATCTCCGGTCAGTTCCTGCAGACCAACGAGAAGGTCGGCTACGTGGTGATCGACGTCGACGCCGAGTACTCGGAACTGGCGCAAGAGAAGCTGCAACACGTCAACGGCACCATCCGTAGCCGTGTGTTGTTCTGATCAAGCGTTGAGCGACAAAAAAGGGAGCCTTCGGGCTCCCTTTTTAATGCACGCGAAAACGTCATTCGACGTTGACGGTGATCTTCTTCGACACGATCGGCGGATCGAACGCCATGTGGCCGCTGTCACCCAGCTCCAGCTGCAGGGTGTGCTTGCCCGGCGCGAGTTTGATGTCAGCCTGGGTCTGCGCCTTGCCGAAGTGCATATGGTTGGCGTCGGTTGGCACGACGGAGCCGGCCGGGACGATTTCCTTGGCATCGATCAGCAGGTGGTGATGACCAGTGTTCTTGGTGACGTCACCGGCCGGTGCCAGCGCGATGTCCTTTACACCGAACTTGACCGTGAAGGTCTGCGGAACCGTGGCTCCGTCCTCGGGAGAAACGATGAACACTTCGGCGCCCTTCGGTGCCGGTGTGGCCGCACTGGCCAGTACCGAAACACCCATCAGCACACCGGCCAACGCTGCACGTGACATAAAGCTTTTCATTTTCTTCTCCAGTTTTTCCGTAAAATCCGCACGGTCATGACAACTTCATGACCATTCGTTGTCGAAGGCACTCGACAACCATAGCAAAGCGAGCCTGGAAAACAGGCCGATATCGATTTCAAAGGAGTGACCATGCGTTTTCTGCCTGGCCTGATCTGCCTGCTTCCCCTTCTGAGCCCTCTGGCTCACGCCGAACTGATTGATGACGTCAACGACCGTGGCGAGTTGCGCATTGCCCTTGAGGCTAATACACCGCCCTTCAATTTCAAGGACGGCGACACGCTCACGGGGTTCGAGGTCGAGCTTGGGCAACTGCTGGCCAACGAACTGGATGTGCGCGCCGACTTCATCGTCACTGACGAGGCCGATCTGCTCCAGGGCGTCGAAAGCGGCAAGTACGACGTCGCGCTCAACCACATAGCACTGACCCCGGAACTCAAGGATCGTTTCGACGTGAGCGAGCCTTACACGCAGGTCAATGCGCAGTTGTTGGCGAAAAAGGACGAGCAACCTCGGCCGATGGTGCTGGTGCAGACGCTGACCGAGGAGAAACCGAAGGTTGGGCCGCCGGTGGATCTGGCGATTCCGTTTCAGAAGGGTAACCCGGCGTTTCACGCGAGTCTGGAGAATGCGTTGCAGCGGATCAGGGCGGATGGGCGGCTGGAGGCGTTGTCGAAGAAGTGGTTGAGTGTGCAAGCTACGGAAAACTGAAGTGAGCGTGACTAGTCGAGCAAGCTGAGGGCCTGTGCGGCTTGCGGCAGTTCGAGTTCGCTGAAGACCTGTACGCCATGGCGCTTCAGCAACGCGGCGGTAACGCCCTCGCCACTCACCTTCACCCCACTGAACGTCCCGTCATAGGTCAACAGATTCCCGCACGACGGGCTGTTGGCCTTGAGCACCGCCACCCGAATCCCGTGCTTTTGCACCAGCGCCAGCGCCTGCCGCGCGCCATCCAGAAACTGCGCACTGACATCTTCGCCCTCGGTAGTGATCACCGAAGCGAGTCCGTCCAGCACTTCGCTGCCCTGCCCGCCCGGAATCTCTGCCGCCGCTCGTGGCGTAGGCAATCCACCGGCGACTTCCGGACACAGCGGCACTACCCGACCTTCGGCAATCCACTGTTCCAGCAGATCGAACGGCCCACTGGCTCCACCGTCGTAACGCACGCGATGGCCCAGCAGGCAGCGACTGACCAGAATCCTGTGCATCTCAGAACGGCTCGTTGCCACGGCGGCGGAACCAGCCTGTCAGCGACAGCCGCTCGCGATTGGCCGGCAACACTTCATGAGGGACTTCGCCGGAGAGAAACACCACCAGACAACCGCCCGTAGGCTGCACGTCATGAACGCGGTCATTCTCCAGGTACATGCGCAGTTGCCCGCCATCCTCCGGCAGCCAGCCGTCATTGAGGTAGATCACCGCCGAGACCATGCGCCGGTCATCGTCGCGAAAACGGTCGACATGCTTGCGATAGAAAGCACCCGGCGGGTACAGGGCGAAGTGGCACTCGAAGTCTTCAAGCCCCAGAAACAGGCCACGGTTGAGCGCTTCGCGCAAGCTGTCCATCAGGTTCAGGTAGCGGTCGCTGGCCTCGGCCTGACCGGGGTCGATCCATTGGATATGGTCGCCACGAATCCCCTCGCGGATCTCCGAAAATGGGCCACGTCCGACCCCCGCCGGCGCCAGTTCACCTTCGGCGTCACGTTTGCGGCACTCGGCCGCCAGTGCGCGGGTCAAATCCGCAGGCAGGAAAATGTTCTGCTGCGACCAGCCGCGCTCGGCCAGGTCGTCGACGATACGTAACAGCAGCGGGTGATCAGAGGATATTTGCATGGCGCGCATAGTATGCCTGCGGCAAGAAATCCGACAGAGCCACGCGGCGGCTTGATACGAATTCTCGACAAGTACTGGCACCGCACGGAGAATAGTCGGCTGCCGACAGGAGTCCTTATGCGCCGTTTGCTTTTTTCACTGTTGATGTTCTGCGTTTTGCCCGCCTGGGCGGACGGCCACGACCAGCTGTACAAGGTCGCCGGCTGGCCAGAACAACGCGCGCATTTCAACGACGCCCTGAGTGCCGCGCAGCAGCGTTACCAGAACAGCCTGCCGCCGGCGGTGTTTCAGGCGCTGGTGAACAACAGCAACCAGCGCTTTGCCCCCCAGGCCGTGGATCAACGCGCCGAAGCGCAACTGCGCAAGAACCTCGCCGATCCGCAACCGGCCCTGTCGTTCTTTCTGTCACCGCTGGGCAAGAAGATCGTCGCCGCCGAACTGCTGGCGACCCGCCGCGATCAATTGGCAAAGAACGCCAAGGGCCTGCCGAAGATGCCGGCCAGCGACAGTCGTTTGCTGATCATCGGCCACCTCGCCCAGGCCCTGCCCGCCCGTGAAGCCGGTGCCGAAGTCAGCCTGGCGATTGCCGGCGTGGCGGCGGACAGTCTGAGCTCGATGATCCCCGGCCTGCTAGGCGGCGGTCAGGCCCAGGGCATGTTGAACGGTCAACGCCAGCGCCTGATGGATCAGATCGGCGCCGACCTGAACAACACGCTGCTCTACGTCTATCGCGACCTGTCGGATGAAGAGCTGGAAGAGTTCGCGACCTTTGCCGAATCCACCGAAGGCAAGGCCTACTATCAGGCCGCGCTGGCCGCAATCCGCGCCGGCCTGGCCGTGGGCCAGAGCACCTCGAACCTCAGCCAGTGATCTAGGGGTTGCGGCCCTTGATCCGCTTGCTCAGGAACTCGAAATACTCCTCGCGCATTTCCGCCGTTTCATTGGCCAGGTGATGCCGCGCCTCGGCCAGCAACAGAATCTGTGGCCGGTCGAACTTCCATTTCAACACTTGCAGGTTGTGCTGCCAGTCCACGGTCATGTCCGCCTGGCCCTGAACGATCAGTGGCCGGCGTGGACTTTTCTTCGCGTATTCGACCCGGTTGATCCAGCGTGACAACGCCCCGACCCACGCGGTCGGCAAGCGTTTTGGCTGCAACGGATCGGCCTGCAGGAACGGCAGGAAATCCGGGTCGTTGGAGTTCTCGCTGAAACGCCGGGAGATGCCCCTGACAAATGGCCTGAGCAGGTAATAACTGAACTGCGACCAGCCCCAGGCACGCGGACGCACCAGCGGCGCCAGCAGAATCAACTGCCCCTGCGCCGGGCTGTTTTCACCATGATTGAGCACGTGATCGACAATGATCGCGCCGCCGGTGCTTTGCCCGCACAAATGCCACGGCTGCGGCAGTGCAATCGAACGCGCCTCGGCGAACAGGCCTTGCAGCGCATCCTGATACTCGGAGAAATCGCGGATGCTTGCTCGCTCGCCGCTGGACAACCCATGCCCCGGCAGATCGCAGGCAATCACCGCAAACCCCTGATCCAGTGCCCACTCGATCACATGCCGGTACAGGCCGGTGTGGTCATAAAAACCGTGCACCAGAAACAGCGTGGCCCTGGCCGTTTCCGCCGGCCACCAGCAATGGCTGACCAGTTGATAGCCATCGATGTCGAACCGGCCCATGCCACGCCAGACATCGCGCTCCGGAAAGTCGGTCTTGTAGAACCGCTGATACGCCTTCGCCTCCTCGGACAACGGCTGCCACTCGGCCAAAGGCTTGAGGCTCGCACGCAGATGATCGGGATCAAAGGCAACAGACATGGGCAATTCCAGAACGGTAAACGGACTTTATCGGCCTGCGATATTCATCTGTCGCGGCAAGCATGGCAAGCTAGCCGGCCCTCGAGGATCGAAAACCATGCGTTCGCCCTACCGCACCGCACTGTTTGCCAGCCTGCTCGCCATCGTGTGTGCCGGCGTGCTGTGGGCCGCGTACAACTGGTTTCAGGGCCGCTACCTGCGCGCCTTCAGCGAACACACCGCCGTATTTTCCGGCGATCCGCTGCGCCTGCCCGCCGACCTCGCCGGCCCCGGCAATATCCGTCTGGTGCATTTCTGGGACCCGGCCTGCCCATGCAACGTCGGCAATCAACAGCACCTGACCGAGATGGTCGAACAGTTCGGCCCCAAAGGCGTGGAGTTCTTTGCGGTGCAGAAGGCCGGCAGCCACGGCCAGTTGCCGGCGACCCTCAGCAGCCTCAAAACCATCGCGGTGTTGCCCGGTTCGGAGCAGATTCCCGCCAGCCCGGCCGTGGCGATCTGGGACCGCAGCGGCAGACTGGCGTACTTTGGCCCGTACAGCGAAGGCCTTACGTGCAACTCCAGCAACAGTTTTATCGAACCGATCCTGCAAGCGTTGAGTGATGATCGCCCGGTGAATGCGACTCATACGTTGGCGGTCGGTTGCTACTGCCCGTGGCCGGCGGAGACGAAGTAAGGCATTCCGGACATTTCAAGGACGGCGATGCGCAGCACACGAGGCGTGTGCTAATTGTTTGCAGCCCGCACGGGCGGCAACCCCGAATGCACAAGGAGTCACCATGAAACGCGTCTTCACCGTTCTTGCCTTGCTCATCGTTGTCCTGCTCGCCACCGGCGGCTGGTATGTCTACAGCAAGCAACCGACGCGTCAGGGCCAAGTGGAGTTGCGCAACCTGCAAGGCTCGGTGACCGTGCGTTACGACGAGCGCGGCGTGCCGCACATCCGCGCGGAAAACGAGATCGACCTCTACCGCGCCCTCGGTTATGTGCACGCCCAGGATCGCCTGTTTCAGATGGAGGCCATGCGCCGCCTAGCCCGTGGCGAACTGGCCGAAGTGCTCGGGCCTAAACTACTCGACACCGACAAGCTGTTCCGCAGCCTGCGCATCCGCGAGCGCGCTGCCAGTTACGTGGCCGGTCTCGACAAGCAGTCACCGGCGTGGAAGGCCCTGCAAGCCTATCTGGACGGCATCAATCAATATCAGGACTCGCACGCCGCCCCCGTCGAGTTCGACGTGCTGGGCATCCCCAAGCGGCCGTTCACCGCTGAAGACAGCATCAGCGTCGCCGGCTACATGGCCTACAGCTTTGCCGCCGCGTTCCGCACCGAACCGCTGCTGACCTATGTGCGCGATCAACTGGGCGCCGATTACCTCAACGTCTTCGACCTCGACTGGCAGCCCAAGGGCGTGCTCGCCAATGGCCACGCCAGCAGCGCACCGGCCCTCGCCGCCGGAGACTGGAAAGACCTGAACACTCTGGCCCGCGTCAGCCAACAGGCGCTGATCGACAAAGGCCTGCCGCAGTTCGAAGGCAGCAACGCCTGGGTGATCGCCGGTAGCCGCAGCAAAAGCGCCAAGCCGTTGCTGGCGGGCGATCCTCACATCCGCTTTTCGGTGCCGTCGGTGTGGTACGAGGCGCAGCTGTCGGCACCGGGCTTCGAACTCTACGGTCATCATCAGGCGCTGGTGCCGTTCGCGTTTCTCGGCCACAACCTGGATTTCGGCTGGAGCCTGACCATGTTCCAGAACGACGACCTCGACCTGATCGCCGAGAAGGTCAATCCGGACAACCCGGATCAGGTCTGGTATCGCGGCCAGTGGACCGACATGGTCAGCACCGAGCAACAGATTGCGGTGAAAGGCCAGGCGCCGGTGACCATTACCCTGCGCCAGTCGCCCCACGGCCCGATCATCAACGATGCTCTCGGCAGCGCCGCCGGGAAAACCCCGATTGCGATGTGGTGGGCCTTCCTGGAAACACCGAACCCGATCCTCGAAGGTTTCTACCAGCTCAACCGCGCCGACACCCTGGCCAAGGCCCGCGCCGCTGCCGCCAAGGTGCAGGCACCGGGGCTGAACATCGTCTACGCCAACGCCAAGGGCGATATCGCGTGGTGGGCCTCGGCGCTGCTGCCCAAGCGTCCGGCCGGGGTGAAGCCTGGCTTCATTCTCGACGGCAGCAGCAATCAGGCGGACAAGGACGGCTACTTCCCGTTCAGCGCCAACCCGCAGGAAGAGAACCCGGCGCGGGGCTATATCGTCTCGGCCAACTTCCAGCCCGTGTCACCCACCGGCATGGAGATTCCCGGCTATTACAATCTTGCCGACCGTGGCCAGAAGCTCAACCGCCAGCTCGCCGACAAGAACGTGAAGTGGGACAACGAGGCCAACCAGAAGCTGCAACTGGGCACTGCCACCGGTTATGGGCCGCGTCTGTTGGCACCGTTGCTGCCGGTGCTGCGTGAAGTGGCGGGCAATCCCGCCGAGCAGAAGCTGATCGAACAACTGGGCCAATGGCAAGGCGACTATCCGCTGGATTCGGTCAGTGCGACGGTGTTCAACCAGTTCCTCTACGACCTCGCCGACGCGGCAATGCGCGATGAGCTGGGCAATGATTTCTTCGAAACCCTGCTGTCGACCCGAGTGATCGATGCCGCCCTGCCCCGGCTCGCGGCGAATGCCGATTCACCGTGGTGGGACAACCGCAGCACGCCGAACAAGGAAACCCGCGTCGACGTCGTACGCGCCGCGTGGCAGGCGAGCATGGCGCACCTGAAATCGACCCTCGGCGACGACGCTTCCGGCTGGCAATGGGGCAAGGCCCACACGCTGACCCATGGTCATCCGCTGGGCCAGCAGAAGCCCCTGGACCGCATTTTCAACGTCGGCCCGTTCGCCGCACCGGGCTCACATGAAGTGCCGAACAACCTCTCGGCGAAGATCGGCCCTGCACCATGGCCGGTGACCTACGGCCCGTCGACCCGTCGGTTGGTGGACTTCGCTGATCCGGCTCACAGCCTGACCATCAACCCGGTCGGCCAGAGCGGCGTGCCGTTCGACAGTCACTATGACGATCAGGCGGAAGCGTATGTGGACGGGATGTATGTGCAGGCGCATTTCAGTGATGAGGAGGTTACGGCGAATACGCGCAGTACCTTGAAGCTGTTGCCGGCGCGAGCGGCGCAATAAGCGCCACTCAAACCATCGCCGCAAAATTCAGCCGGAATTGCTGCGGCGTCACCCCCAGCCGCCGGTTGAACACGCTGCGCATATGTTGCGCATCGCGAAACCCGCACTGATACGCCACCGTCTTCAGCGGCGCCGTGGTGCTTTCGAGCATCACCCGCGCCGCATCCACCCGCGCCCGTTCGACGAACTCCGCCGGGGTGACTTTCGCCTCCCTCGCAAACACCCGGGAGAAATTCCGCGCACTCATGTTCGCAGCGTTCGCCAGGTCGGCAATGGTCAGGTCGCCGGTGAGATTGGCCAGCACGTACAACTGCACCATCGCCACCGCCGACGTCGGCTCGGCATGGGGCGTGAGGAACGGGCTGAACTGCGACTGCCCGCCCGAGCGCTGGGTGAACACCACCAGCCGCTTGGCCACGCTCAGCGCGACCTCGGCCCCGTGATCACGCGCCAGCAGGTACAGCGACAGATCGATCCCCGCCGTCACCCCCGCCGAGGTGTAGAGCTGGCCGTCCTCGACGTACAACCGATCGGCCTCGACCCGGCTCGACGGGCACAACTGCGCCAGCGCCTCGGCGTCGTTCCAGTGGGTGGTGACCGTGCGCCCGTCCAGCAGTCCTGCACGGGCGAGCATGAACGCACCGTTGCAGATCGAGCCGAATCGCCGCGCCCGTCCACAGGCGTCACGCAGCCAGACATCGAACGCCTCGCCGAAATCCAGGAACGGCAACTGCGGCCCACCCGCCACCAGCAGCAAATCGTAAACCTGCAACGCTTCGCTGAAATGCCGATGCGCACTCAGGGTCAGCCCGTTGGAACACGCCATCGGCCCGCGCTCGACGCCAATCACCTCGAGCCGGTAATGATCCTCCGGCGCCAGGAAGCGGTTCGCCTCGGCGAACACGTCCATCGGCCCGCTGACGTCCAGCGCCTGCACGCCGGGGAACACCACGATGGCGACGGTTCTGTTCATGGCAATGAAGGCTCCCGGGGAATGGCGGATCAGCGCCAACCCTAGCCAATCCTAGCCGCAGAAGCGAGCTGGCACGATTTGCAGGTGCAATGGCAAGAATCGCAGCCATGGATCGATTGTCCGGTCTGGCCCCCGGGAACAGACTTTCCCCATCAGCGCCGTGACGGCGTTTTCGACGAGGAAGCTCAACATGACCACGACCATCGCCGGTATCCGGATCCCCGACAGCGCCCTCGCCCGGGCCACCACCGAATACATCCGCGACATCGAATCCGACCTGCTTTACCACCACTCGCGCCGGGTGTTCCTGTTCGGTGCCTTGAGCGGCGAACGCCAGCAACTGGCCTACGATCCGGAGCTGCTGTACGTCGGCGCGATGTTTCACGACCTGGGTCTGGTCGAAGGGCACCGCAGCGATGACGAGCGCTTCGAAGTCGATGGTGCCAACGCAGCCGCCGCGTTTCTCAAGCCGTACGGGTTGAGCGATGACGACATCGAGCAGGTCTGGCTGTCGATCGCCCTGCACACTACGCCGGGTGTGCCGAAGCATCTGCGCCCGACCGTGGCGCTGGTGACGGCGGGTGTCGAGATGGACGTGCTGGGCATGGACTACGCGGCGTTCACTACGGTGCAGCGTGAGGCGGTGGTGCATGCGCATCCACGGGGCGAGGGCTTCAAGGAATGCATCATCTGCGCGTTCGCCGACGGCTTGCGTCATCGTCCACAGACGACGTTCGGCAATGTGAAGACCGATGTGCTGAAGGATCAGGTGCCGGGGTTCAAGCCGATGAATTTCGTTGAAGTCATCCGCAGTTCTCCGTGGACTTCCTGATCACCACAAAACACTGTGGGAGCGGGCTTGCCCGCGATGGCGGTCTGACANCCCGCTCCCACAGGAAGTGAGGTTGATCACAGAGTTGTGATCAACCTCACTGGCTTAAGCCGCTTCCGGCGTCGGCGCCCGGCGCACGTCCGGTTGCTTCCACGAATCCGCAGCGCCTTCTTCGATGGCCTGCTGAATCGCTTTCTTGCGGGCTTCTTCGGCACGGCGGCTGAAGAACCAGACCAGGAAGGTCACCAGCGACACCGCCAGCAGAATCAGGCTGGCCACGGCGTTGATCTCCGGCTTCACGCCCAGGCGCACCGCCGAGAACACTTCCATCGGCAGGGTCGTCGACCCTGGGCCAGAGACGAAGCTCGCCAATACCAGGTCATCCAGCGACAGGGCGAACGACATCATGCCGCCCGCCGCCAGCGACGGCGCGATCATCGGGATGGTGATCAGGAGGAACACCTTCCACGGCCGCGCACCGAGGTCCATCGCTGCTTCTTCGATCGACAGGTCCAGCTCGCGCAGGCGCGCCGACACCACCACCGCCACATACGCCGCACAGAACGTGGTGTGCGCGATCCAGATGGTGACGATGCCACGTTCCTGTGGCCAGCCGATCATCTGCGCCATCGCCACGAACAGCAGCAGCAGCGACAGACCGGTAATCACCTCAGGCATGACCAGCGGCGCGGTCACCAGACCGCCGAACAGCGTGCGGCCCTTGAAGCGGGTGATGCGGGTCAGCACGAAAGCTGCCAGCGTCCCCAGCGCCACCGCGGCAACCGCGGTGTAGCAGGCGATTTCCAGCGAGCGCACCACCGAACCCATCAGCTGCGAGTTGTCGAGCAGGCCGACGTACCACTTCACCGACCAGCCGCCCCACACCGTTACCAGTTTCGAGGCGTTGAACGAGTAGATCACCAGGATCAGCATCGGCAGGTAGATGAACAACAGGCCGAGCACCAGCATCAGGCTGGAGAAACGGAAGCGCTTCATTCTTTACCCTCCATTTCCTTGGCCTGACTGCGGTTGAACAGGATGATCGGCACGATCAGGATCGCCAGCATCACCACCGCCAGGGCGGACGCCACCGGCCAGTCACGGTTGTTGAAGAACTCTTGCCAGAGCACTTTACCGATCATCAGGGTTTCCGGACCGCCGAGCAGTTCCGGGATCACGAACTCGCCCACCACCGGGATGAACACCAGCATGCAGCCGGCGATGATGCCGTTCTTGGACAGCGGCACGGTGATTTTCCAGAAGCTGTTGAAGGTGCTCGAACCCAGGTCGGACGCGGCCTCCAGCAGGCTGGTGTCGTGCTTCACCAGGTTGGCGTACAGCGGCAGGATCATGAACGGCAGGTACGAGTAGACGACGCCGATGTATACCGCGAGGTTGGTGTTGAGGATCTGCAGCGGCTCGTCGATCAAACCCATGCTCATCAGGAAACCGTTGAGCAGGCCGTTATTGCTGAGGATGCCCATCCACGCATAGACGCGGATCAGGATCGCGGTCCAGGTCGGCATCATGATCAGCAGCACCAGCACCGTTTGCAGCTCTTTGCGGGCGCTGGCGATGGCGTAGGCCATCGGATAACCGATCAACAGGCACAGCAGCGTGCTGAAAAACGCCATCTTCAGCGAGCCCAGGTAGGCGGCGATGTACAGTTCGTCGTCGCCGAGCATCGCGTAGTTGCCCAGGTTCAGCAGCAATTGCAGCTTCTGCTCGGCGTAGGTGTAGATCTCGGTGTACGGCGGGATGGCCACGTCCGCTTCGGCGAAGCTGATCTTCAGGACGATGAAGAACGGCAACATGAAGAACAGGAACAGCCAGATGAACGGAACCCCGATGACCAGCTGACGGCCACCGGGAATTATTCGATTGAGCCGGCGTTTGAATTTGCGCATGTTCATGAGCGAAGTACCACGCCGCTGTCATCTTCCCACCACACGTAGACCTGATCGCCCCAGGTCGGACGTGCGCCACGGCGCTCGGCGTTGGCCACGAACGACTGCACCAGCTTGCCGCTTGGCAATTCGACGTAGAACACCGAGTGACCGCCGAGGTAGGCGATGTCATGCACCTTGCCGCTCGACCAGTTGTATTCGCAGGTCGGCTGATCGGCGGTGACCAGCAGTTTTTCCGGACGGATCGCGTAGGTCACGGACTTGTCCTGCACCGAGGTGCTGATGCCGTGGCCGACGTAGATCTGCCGGTCGAGGTCCTTGCAGGTGATGGTCGCGTGGCCTTCGGCGTCGTCGATCACTTCGCCTTCGAAGATGTTCACGTTACCGATGAATTCGCAGACCAGACGGCTGGTCGGGGTTTCGTAGATATCGATCGGGCTGCCGATCTGGGCGATCCAGCCCAGGTGCATGATCGCGATGCGCTCGGCCATGGTCATGGCCTCTTCCTGGTCGTGGGTCACCATCACGCAGGTCACGCCCACGCGCTCGATGATCTCAACCAGTTCCAGCTGCATCTGCGAACGCAGTTTCTTGTCCAGTGCGCCCATCGGCTCGTCGAGCAGCAGCAGTTTCGGCCGCTTGGCCAGCGAACGCGCCAGCGCCACACGCTGACGCTGGCCGCCGGACAACTGGTGCGGCTTGCGCTTGGCGTACTGGCTCATCTGCACCAGCTTGAGCATCTCGGCCACGCGGGCGTCGATCTCGGCCTTGGGAATCTTGTCCTGTTGCAGGCCGAAGGCGATGTTCTGCGCCACGGTCATGTGCGGGAACAAGGCGTAGGACTGGAACATCATGTTGATCGGTCGCTCGTACGGCGGCATGTCGGTGATGTCGACGCCGTCGAGAAAAATGCGCCCCTCCGTGGGCCGTTCGAACCCTGCCAGCATCCGCAGCAGAGTGGATTTGCCCGATCCCGAACCGCCGAGCAGGGCGAAGATCTCGCCCTTCTTGATTTCCAGGGACACATCGTCCACGGCAACCGTCTCGTCGAACTTCTTCGTGACCCGGTCGATTTTGACCAGCACCTGTTTCGGTGTCTGGTCGCCCTCGAGGGCTTTCTTATAGGCGCCGGAGGCAACTGCCATTTACAAAACTCCCAGAAAAAAAGAGTGCAGTTCGCCCACGCAAGACGAACCCAGGATAGTTTGTACGTTGAAGCTATTTACCCGACTTGACCTTGGTCCAGCTGCGGGTCATCAAACGCTGAATGTTCGGTGGCAGCTCGGTCGACACGTAGGTCTTGTCGAGCACAGCCTGCGGTGGATACACCGACTCGTCGGTGCGGATGGACTGCTCCATCAGCTTGCCCGAACCCGGATTGGGGTTGGCATAACCGACGTAATCACTGACCTGGGCGATCACCTCAGGTTTCAGCAAATAGTTGATGAAGGCGTGGGCCTCTTTGACGTTGGCCGAATCCTTCGGAATCGCCAGCATGTCGAACCACAGCGCGCCACCCTCTTTCGGAATCGAATAGGCGATGTTCACACCTTTCTTGGCTTCTTCGGCGCGATGTTTGGCCTGGAAGATGTCGCCGGAAAAACCGATGGCCACACAGATATCGCCGTTGGCCAGATCGCCGATGTATTTCGAGGAGTGGAAGTAGGTCACGTACGGACGTACCGCCAACAGTTTGGCCGTGGCCTTCTCGTAATCCTTGGTATTGGTGCTGTTGGCATTCAGGCCCATGTAGTTGAGCACGGTCGGCATCATTTCATCGGCCGAATCGAGGAACGCCACGCCGCAGCTGTGCAGCTTCTTGATGTTCTCCGGCTCGAACAGCACGCTCCAGGAGTCGATCTTGTCGACGCCGAGCACGGCTTTCACTTTGTCGACGTTGTAGCCGATGCCATTGGTGCCCCACAGGTACGGCACGGCGTACAGGTTGCCCGGATCATTCTGCTCCAGGCGCTTGAGCAGCACTGGATCGAGATTGGAGTAGTTCGGCAGCTGCGCCTTGTCGAGCTTCTGGAAAGCGCCCGCCTTGATCTGCTTGCCGAGGAAGTGGTTCGACGGCACCACCACGTCGTAGCCGGTACGCCCGGCGAGCAGCTTGCCTTCCAGGGTTTCGTTTGAATCGAACACGTCGTAGACCGGCTTGATCCCGGTGTCTTTCTGGAAATCGGCCAGAGTGGTCTCGCCGATGTAATCCGACCAGTTATAAATATGCACCGTACCGGCGGCCTGGGCACCGACAGCGAACGTCAGGCCGGCAGCGGCCAGCAGTGCATTGCGCAAGGAAGAAAAAATAGGCAAGTGGAGGTCCTCTGATTTAGTTGGGCCCAAGTTGCCCCGTGCTGCGTGACAGTCACGGTTGCCCGGCAACAAAACCGGCGCGCAACTTACCTTCGAAAAACCGTTCCAGCAAAACTTTCTGTCATTTAATTGCACCGCTGGCCGCCTTCGCTTGGGCGACGGCCAGCGGTGACTGGTTCAAACCGGCTTATTTACCGGATTTGATCTTGGTCCAGCTGCGAGTGATCAGGCGCAGGGTGGCCGCGTCCAGATCGCTGATCGCGTAGAGCTGCTTCTTCACTTCAGCCGAAGGGTAGATGCTCGGATCGCTGGTGATTTCCTTGTCCACCAGGGCGGTGGCCGCCTTGTTGCCGTTCGGGAAACGTACGGCGTTGGTGATTTCGGCCATCACTTTCGGCTCGAGCAGGTAGTTCATGAACTTGTAGGCGGCTTCGACGTTTTCGGCATCCTTGGGAATGGCGACCATGTCGTAGAAAGTACCGGCACCTTCTTTCGGAATGGTGTAGGCCAGTTTGACCTTGTCACCGGCTTCCTTGGCGCGGGTCTTGGATTGTTCCAGGTCACCCGAGTAGCCAACCGCTACGCAGATGTTGCCGTTGGCCAGGTCCGAGATGTACTTCGAGGAGTGGAAGTAAGCCACCGAAGGACGGATCTTGAGGAACAGGTCTTCGGCGGCTTTCAGGTCAGCCTTGTCCTTGCTGTTGGTCGGCTTGCCCAGATAGTGCAGAGCCGCGGGAATCATTTCGGTCGGCGCGTCGAGGAAGCTCACGCCGCAGCTTTTCAGCTTCTCGATGTTCTCAGGCTTGAACACGATGTCCCAGGAATCGATCTTGTCGATGCCCAGTGCAGCCTTGACCTTGGCCGGGTTGTAGCCGATGCCGATCGAACCCCACATGTACGGGAACGCGTGTTTGTTGCCCGGGTCGCTGGCGTCGCCAACGGCCTTGAGCAGGTCTTCGTCGAGGTTCTTCCAGTTCGTCAGCTTGGACTTGTCCAGTTCCTGATAAACGCCGGCCTTGATCTGCTTGGCCAGGAAGTTGTTGGAAGGCACCACGATGTCGTAACCGGATTTGCCGGCCAGCAGCTTGGCTTCCAGGGTTTCGTTGCTGTCGAAAACGTCATAGACGACCTTGATGCCCGTCTCTTTTTCGAAATTGGCAACCGTGTCCGGCGCGATGTAGTCGGACCAGTTGTAAACGTGCAACACCTTGTCGTCCGCCTGGACCGCACCCGCCATCACGCCCATCAGGGACATGGCGAGCAGAGTCTTGCCAGCGAGCTTTTTGCCTAATGCCTTCATGCGTTAATGCTCCAAATTTTTCTTTTTTGAACCACTTTGTTCAGCGGCCGAACCCGGACAACTGGAACCGCGGCTAGTCTGGCAAGATCCGAGGCGGTCTTTCAAGAAAAGACCAGCCTTTCTGACAGCTCAGAGCGACAGCGCAACAGCTCCATCGCTCTGAGCCTAGCACTTAGCCCTGCAACGCACTGAGGGTCAGGTCCAGACACTTGCGTGCCTTTGTAACCAGTTCATCGATCTCCGCCTTACTGATCACCAGCGGCGGCGCGATGATCATGGTGTCGCCCACGGCACGCATGATCAGCCCGTTGTCGAAGCAGAACTGGCGGCAGATCATGCCCACACCCTTGCCTTCGTAACGCTTGCGAGTGGCCTTGTCCTGCACCAGCTCGATGGCCCCCAGCAGGCCGACTCCGCGCACTTCACCCACCAACGGGTGATCGTTCAGTTCGCGCAGACGTTTCTGCAAATACGGTGCCGTTTCTTCATGGGCACGTTCGATGATTTTCTCTTCGCGCAGAATCCGGATGTTTTCCAGACCCACCGCCGCCGCCACCGGGTGACCGGAGTAGGTGAAGCCGTGGTTGAAATCGCCGCCCTCGTTGAGTACCGCCACCACTTCGTCGCGCACGATCAGGCCACCCATCGGGATGTAGCCGGACGTCAGGCCTTTGGCGATGGTCATCATGTGCGGCTTGAGATCGTAGAAATCGCTGCCGAACCATTGGCCAGTACGGCCGAAACCGCAGATCACTTCATCGGCCACGAACAGAATGTCGTACTTGGCGAGGATTTCCTTGATGCGCGGCCAGTAGGTTTCCGGCGGAATGATCACGCCGCCAGCGCCCTGGATTGGCTCGGCAATAAAGGCACCGACGTTGTCCACGCCGACTTCCAGAATCTTTTCTTCCAGCTGATTGGCCGCCCAGATCCCGAACTCTTCCGGGGTCATGTCGCCGCCTTCGGCAAACCAGTACGGCTGAGCGATGTGGACGATACCCGGAATCGGCAAATCGCCCTGCTCGTGCATGTAAGTCATGCCGCCCAGGCTTGCGCCGGCCACGGTGGAGCCGTGGTAGCCGTTCTTGCGGCTGATGATGACTTTCTTGTTCGGCTGGCCCTTGATCGCCCAGTAGTGGCGAACCATACGCAGCATGGTGTCGTTGCCTTCGGAACCGGAGCCGGTGAAGAACACGTGGTTCATGCCTTCTGGCGCCACGTCGGCGATGGCCTTGGCCAACTCCAGTGCTGGCGGGTGGGCGGTCTGGAAGAACAGGTTGTAGTAAGGCAGGTCGCGCATCTGCTTGGCGGCCGCATCGGCCAGCTCATCGCGCCCGTAACCGATCGCCACACACCACAGACCCGCCATGCCATCGAGGATCTTGTTGCCCTCGCTGTCCCACAGGTACACGCCCTTGGCGTTGGTGATGATCCGTGGACCTTTTTCTTTCAGCTGCTTGAAGTCGCTGAACGGAGCCAGGTGGTGATCGCTGCTGAGGGCTTGCCACTCACGGGTTTGCGGGTTGTTGCTGGTCATGCCAATTCTCCTTGTTATCGGTGAAGGCGCGGCGGCTGCCCACCGCGCCCGGCGTATCAGACGGCGAAGAGCAGGTACTCACGCTCCCAGGAACTGATCACGCGCTTGAAGTTTTCATGCTCGGCCCGCTTGACCGCGACGTAGCCGGTGATGAAGGTCTTGCCCAGGTACTTCTCGATGGTCGCGCTGTTTTCCATGCGCTCCAGCGCGTCTTCGATGGTCAGCGGCAGGCGCAGGTTGCGGCGCTCGTAACCACGGCCCACGACCGGCGCGCTCGGGTTGATGCCTTCAACCATGCCGATGTAGCCGCAGAGCAGGCTCGCGGCAATCGCCAGGTACGGGTTGGCGTCGGCGCCCGGCAGGCGGTTTTCCACGCGGCGGTTCTGCGGGCCGGCATCCGGGACGCGCAGGCCCACGGTGCGGTTTTCTTCGCCCCACTCCACGTTCACCGGTGCCGAGGTGTCCGGCAAGAAGCGGCGGAACGAGTTGACGTTCGGTGCGAACAGCGGCAGCAATTCCGGGATCAGTTTCTGCAGGCCACCGATGTGGTGCAGGAACAGCTGGCTCATGGTCCCGTCGTCGTTGGAGAACACGTTCTTGCCGGTCTCGATGTCGATGATGCTCTGGTGCAGGTGCATCGCACTGCCCGGCTCACCGGTCATCGGCTTGGCCATGAAGGTCGCCGCCACGTTGTGCTTGAGCGCGGCCTCGCGCATGGTGCGCTTGAACACCAGAATCTGGTCGGCCAGCGACAGGGCATCGCCGTGACGGAAGTTGATTTCCATCTGCGCCGTGCCGTCCTCGTGGATCAGCGTGTCGAGGTCCAGCTCCTGCAATTCGCACCAGTCGTAGACGTCTTCGAACAGCGGATCGAATTCGTTCGCCGCTTCGATGGAGAACGACTGGCGACCGATTTCCGGGCGCCCGGAACGACCGACCGGCGGCTGCAACGGATAGTCCGGGTCGTCGCTGCGCTTGGTCAGGTAGAACTCCATTTCCGGCGCCACGATTGGCTGCCAGCCCTTGTCGGCATAGAGTTTCAGGACTTTCTTGAGGACGTTGCGCGGCGACAGTTCGATCGGGTTGCCTTGCTTGTCGTAGGTGTCGTGGATCACCTGGGCGGTCGGCTCGATGGCCCAGGGCACCAGGTACACGGCGTTCTGGTCGGGACGGCAGATCATGTCGATGTCGGCCGGGTCGAGCAGTTCGTAATAGATGTCGTCTTCGACGTAGTCGCCGGTCACGGTCTGCAACAGAACGCTCTCTGGCAGGCGCATGCCTTTTTCGGCGATGAATTTGTTGGTCGGCGAGATCTTGCCCCGGGTGATGCCGGTCAAGTCGCCGATCATGCATTCGACTTCTGTGATCTTGTGGTCTTTCAACCAATCGGTGAGCTGGTCGAGGTTGTTACTCATATATGCCTCTGGGCTGAGTCTCCTGACAGATGTCAGGCAATGTTTGACGCACCTGGCGTCGCGTTAAAGGGCCTTGCTTGCGCGCAGTGCCGGCTTACGCCCGGCACCGCGCATAGACAATGAAGGAGGAGCTTACCTGCCCTTTACGCTGGCGTTGCATTTCCTGTGCACATCCCGGGTGTGCAGAATCACGGGCACGGCGACGGGCGCGATGCAGACCGGGAGCGGGAAAGAGATCTATATTGAAAGGAGTACCGCTGAAGAGGGTGCCTTCGCACACGTCCAGAATATCGGACGCTGCCGCTCGATCTGCCATGGATCGGGATATCGCAGGAACGTTGCAGGCCTTGCTGGCCACGCTGCGGACGGACGTGTCGCCACTGATGTGAGAAGCATGCAGACCGGACTGCAAAGAGCAGTCGGTGACGCCGATTAACGGCAGGCGAGACATGAAGCACCCCGGTATTATTGCTGTTATGGGTTTGATCGGAGCTTAGCCTTGTTCATTTTTTTACACAACACCCCCGTAAAAAATACAACACGGCCTGCTCAAGCCTGCGGGTGGCACGTCCTCCACGGATAAAAAAACGCCCCAAAGTGCCCCATAAATGCCCTCGCGGCGCTTTTTCAGGGCACAAAAGGCCTCGCTTGACTTCGGCAGGCCGTTCGGGTTGACTGAAACCAGAAAAGATCAATGATTGATATTTTTAACAACAAAGGTGTTGCATCATGTCGGTACCCCCGCGTGCCGTTCAGCTTAACGAAGCGAACGCGTTCCTTAAGGAACATCCTGAGGTTCTGTACGTTGACCTTCTGATTGCGGATATGAATGGTGTGGTGCGCGGCAAGCGCATCGAACGCACCAGCCTCCACAAGGTTTACGAGAAAGGCATCAACCTGCCGGCCTCTCTATTTGCTCTGGATATCAATGGTTCGACGGTGGAAAGCACCGGCCTGGGCCTGGACATCGGCGACGCCGACCGTATCTGCTATCCAATCCCCGATACCCTGTGCAACGAGCCATGGCAGAAGCGCCCGACCGCGCAACTGTTGATGACCATGCACGAACTCGAAGGTGACCCTTTCTTCGCCGACCCGCGCGAAGTGCTCCGTCAAGTTGTCGCAAAGTTTGACGAGCTCGGCCTGACCATCTGCGCCGCGTTCGAACTCGAGTTCTACCTGATCGACCAGGAAAACGTGAACGGCCGCCCTCAGCCGCCGCGCTCGCCGATCTCCGGCAAACGCCCGCATTCGACCCAGGTTTACCTGATCGACGACCTCGACGAATACGTCGACTGCCTCCAGGACATTCTGGAAGGCGCCAAAGAGCAAGGCATTCCGGCCGACGCCATCGTCAAGGAAAGTGCCCCGGCGCAGTTCGAAGTGAACCTGCACCACGTCGCCGACCCGATCAAGGCATGCGACTACGCGGTCCTGCTCAAGCGTCTGATCAAGAACATCGCCTACGACCATGAAATGGACACCACCTTCATGGCCAAGCCGTATCCGGGCCAGGCAGGCAACGGGCTGCACGTCCACATTTCGGTGCTCGACAAAGAAGGCAAAAACATTTTTGCCAGCGAGGATCCCGAGCAGAACGCCGCGCTGCGTCACGCGATCGGCGGTGTGCTCGAGACCCTGCCCGCGCAGATGGCTTTCCTCTGCCCGAACGTCAATTCCTACCGTCGTTTCGGCGCACAGTTCTACGTGCCGAACTCGCCGAGCTGGGGCCTGGACAACCGCACCGTGGCCCTGCGCGTACCGACCGGCTCCGCCGACGCGGTCCGTCTGGAACACCGCGTAGCCGGCGCCGACGCCAACCCGTACCTGCTGATGGCTTCGGTGCTGGCGGGCGTGCATCACGGCCTGACCAACAAGATCGAGCCGCCGCCTCCGACCGAAGGCAACAGCTACGAGCAGAACGAGCAGAGCCTGCCGAACAACTTGCGCGATGCCCTGCGCGAGCTGGACGACAGCGAGGTGATGGCCAAGTACATCGATCCGAAATACATCGATATCTTCGTTGCCTGTAAGGAAAGCGAGCTGGAAGAGTTTGAACATTCCATCTCCGACCTTGAGTACAACTGGTACCTGCACACCGTTTAAACGGTTGCAGTAACAAAAAACGCCGCAGGCTATTGAGCCTGCGGTTTTTTTTGCCTGGCATTTTCCGTTGAATATTGGCGCAACAAACAAGGACCAGTCCTACGGACTGCTCCGATACGACCTACATATTGGCCCTGACCGCACTCTCACACTCGGAAACGCCGCAACTTGGCCGGCTAACTTTCCTGAGTACAGAGAACAATGACCCTGAAAAAACAACTGTTGGGCGCGACGCTCACTTTGATCATCGCCGGCGTGTACACCACGACCTGGGCGAGCCCGGGACATCTCCCCGCCTGGAGTTACACGGCGCCCACCGGTCCTGAAAACTGGGGCGATTTGCATGAGGAGTACGCGCTTTGTTCGTCCGGCAAAGTGCAGTCGCCTATTGATATCAACGACGCGACCGTAACAGCGCTTGCACCACTGGTCTTCTCCTATCAGCCAAGCGCCGCGACAGTCCTGAACAATGGCCACACAATCCAGCTTTCACCGACGGACTCAGGCAGTCTGACGCTGGCCTCCGGCAACTACAGCTTTGTGCAAATGCACTTCCACACGCCAAGTGAAGAATCCATTCAGGGCCGCACCTATCCAATGGACGCGCATCTGGTTCACCGCAACGCAGCAGGTGAACTCGCGGTGGTTGCGCTGTTGTTTGAAGAGGGCGCACACAATCCGGCACTGGAAGTGATCCTGGCGGCCATGCCCACGGTCGCAGGTGATGTCGTGAACCTGGAATCAATCGACATTGCAGCATTTCTGCCCGCATCGCATCACTACTACGCCTACATGGGATCTCTGACGACACCTCCATGTGCAGAAGGCGTGCGCTGGCAGGTGCTTTCCAGCGTGGTGCAGCTCTCGTCGGCACAACTCCGGGCTTTCCAGGCCTTGTACCCGATGAATGCACGTCCGGTTCAGCCACTCAATGGCCGGAGTGTGCACGTCGGTAGCTAAACCGCAGTGGCGGGCAGTCCGGGCAGCAGGCCTTGTACAGACAAGGCATCAGACGCCTCGTACAATGCCTGCTGCCCTCGCAGGAGACTTCCATGACTCGACTCGCCCCTCCACGCAAACCCCGTGCCCGCAGTCAGGCGCGGATCGATTCGATACTCGACGCCGCGCGCACGCTGCTGGCCGCCGAGGGTGTGGCGAGCCTGTCGATCTACAGCGTGGCCGAGCGCGCACAGATTCCGCCCTCCTCCGTCTACCACTTCTTCGCCAGTGTCCCGGCGCTGCTCGAAGCCCTGACGGCAGATGTGCACGCAGCCTTCCGCGCCTGCCTGCAAGCACCGATCGATCACGATGCCCTGCGCGACTGGCGCGACCTGTCGCGGCTGGTCGAGGAGCGGATGCTGGAGATCTACGGCGAGGATGCCGCCGCCCGCCAGCTGATCCTCGCGCAGCACGGCCTCACCGAAGTCACCCAGGCCGATCGCCAACACGACCTCGAACTGGGCGACCTGATGCACAAGCTGTTCGACCATCACTTCGAACTGCCGCGCCTGCCGGATGACGTCGATGTGTTCGCGCTGGCCATGGAGCTGGGCGACCGCGTCTACGCCCGTTCGGTGCAGCAGCACGGGCAGATCACCCCGCGCATGGCCGAGGAAGGCATGCGGGTGTTTGATGCCTATATCGGGCTGTATCTGCCGCCCTATCTGCCCAAACGGATTCTCTAGCGATGATCGTTCCCACGCTCTGCGTGGGAATGCAGCCCGTGACGCTCCGCGTCACTGGACGCGGAGCGTCCCCAGAGGCATTCCCACGCGGAGCGTGGGAACGATCAACATCAGCGATCAACAAAAAACCCCGAAGGGCTCACACCCTTCGGGGTTGTTTTTTACTCACAGGCTTACAACTTGGCGATGGACACCTCGGTGGATTTCACGAAGGCGATCACTTCGCTGCCGACCTCCAGTTCCAGTTCCTTGACCGAACGGGTGGTGATCACCGAAGTGACGATGCCGGAAGCGGTCTGCACGTCGATTTCCGACAGCACGTCGCCGAGAACAATCTCCTTGATCGCGCCTTTGAACTGGTTGCGTACGTTGATGGCTTTGATAGTCATGGCATTTCTCCTAGGATCGAAATGAGCGGCAAGCGGCAAGCTACAAGCTGCAAGTAAAAGCGATCTGCTTTCGCTTGCGGCTTGAGGCTTGAAGCTCGCAGCTGCTTCATTGCGCCCAACGCAGTTGCGTAGGCAAGGGTGAAACGGGTTCCGGCGCCGGCGGTTCGCCGGGCAGGGACAACACACGGTTGAGCACTTCGGTTTCCAGCGCCGCCAGGCGATGGGAGCCACGGACCCGAGGGCGCGGCAGCTCCACTTGCAGGTCAAGGCCGACTTCGCCGTCCTCGATCAGAATCACCCGGTCGGCAACCGCCACCGCTTCGCTGACGTCGTGGGTCACCAGCAACACGGTGAAACCATGCTGTTGCCAGAGACGTTCGATCAGTTGCTGCATCTCGATCCGGGTCAGCGCATCCAGTGCGCCCAATGGCTCGTCCAGCAGCAACAGACGCGGTTGATGAATCAGCGCCCGGGCCAGCGCCACGCGCTGCTTCTGCCCGCCGGACAGTGCCGCCGGCCATTCGTTGGCGCGATCGGCGAGGCCGACTGCATCCAGCGCCTGCAAGGCTTGCGCACGCCAGTTGCCCTTGAGGCCGAGACCGACGTTGTCGATGATCTTTTTCCACGGCAGCAGCCGTGCTTCCTGGAACATCAACCGGGTGTCATCCCGCGCATCGCTGAGCGGTGCAGCTCCGGCAAGCAAATCGCCGCCACTAGGTTGATCAAGGCCTGCGAGCAAGCGCAGGAATGTGCTCTTGCCACATCCGCTGCGCCCGACCACGGCGACGAATTGCCCCGCCGGAATGTGCAGATCGATGTCCCGCAGCACTTGTCGCGTGCCGAAGGTCTTTTGCAGGTTGCGCACCACCAGCGGAATCCCGCGCAGCAGGCGCGGAGGTTGTTGAGCGGTCATGCCGCACCTCCTTTCGCCACTTGATACGCCGGATGCCAGCGCAACCAAACACGTTCAAGGCCACGGGCCGCGAGGTCGGCCAGTTTGCCGAGCACTGCGTAGAGCAAAATCGCCAGCACCACCACGTCGGTCTGCAAAAACTCCCGGGCGTTCATCGCCAGGTAACCGATGCCGGAGCTGGCGGAGATGGTTTCCGCGACGATCAGCGTCAACCACATGAAGCCCAGGGCGAAGCGCACGCCGACCAGAATCGAGGGCAGCGCACCCGGCAGAATCACCTGCCAGAACAGGCTGAAACCGGACAGGCCATAACTGCGCGCCATCTCCACCAGCGCCGGATCGACGTTGCGGATGCCGTGATAGGTGTTGAGGTAGATCGGGAACAAAGTGCCCAACGCCACCAGGAAAATCTTCGCCGACTCATCGATGCCGAACCACAGGATCACCAGCGGAATCAGCGCCAGGTGCGGCACGTTGCGAATCATCTGCACCGAACTGTCGAGCAAACGTTCGCCCCACTTCGACAGGCCGGTGATGAAGCCCAGTACCAGACCGATGCTGCCGCCGATGGTGAAACCCAGCGCGGCGCGCCAGCCGCTGATCGCCAGGTGCGTCCAGATTTCGCCGCTGCGCACCAGGCTCACACCGGCTTCGATCACCGCCACCGGCGCCGGCAGAATCCGCGTCGACAGCCAACCGGCCGACACCGACAACTGCCACACCGCCAGCAACAGCACCGGCAACGCCCAGGGCGCGAGGCTGTGGATAAATTTCTTCATGGCGGCGCCTCAGCTCTGGGACGCGGCTTTGGGAAGAATGTCGTTGGCCACCATCTCGCCGAACGGGCTGACGTAACCGGCGCTTTTTGGCAATTCCGGACGCTCGACGTCGAGGTGCGGGAACAGCAGTTCAGCCACCCGATACGATTCTTCGAGGTGTGGATAACCGGAGAAGATGAAGGTATCGATGCCCAGGTCCGCGTATTCCTTAACGCGTGCCGCCACGGTCGGGCCGTCGCCAACCAGCGCGGTACCGGCACCGCCGCGCACCAGACCGACGCCCGCCCACAGGTTCGGGCTGACTTCGAGGTTGTCGCGGCTGCCACCGTGCAGCGCAGCCATGCGTTGCTGGCCGACCGAATCGAACCGCGCCAGCGAAGCCTGGGCACGTTTGATGGTGTCGTCGTCCAGATGCGAGATCAGGCGATCTGCCGCTTGCCAGGCTTCAGCGTTGGTTTCCCGCACGATCACATGTAGACGAATGCCGAAGCGCACGGTGCGGCCGAGCTTGGCGGCTTTGGCGCGAACCTGTTCGATTTTCTCGGCAACGGCCGCCGGCGGCTCGCCCCAGGTCAGGACCATTTCCACTTGTTCGGCGGCCAGATCCTGCGCCGCTTCTGACGAGCCACCGAAGTACAACGGCGGACGCGGTTGCTGGATCGGCGGATAGAGCAATTTGGCGCCCTTCACGCTGATGTGCTCGCCGTCGTAATCCACGGTTTCACCTTCCAGCACGCGGCGCCAGATCCGGGTGAATTCCACCGAGGCCTGATAGCGCGCTTCGTGATCGAGGAACAGACCGTCGCCGGCCAACTCTTCCGGATCGCCACCGGTCACCAGGTTGAACAGCGCACGGCCACCGGACAGGCGATCCAGCGTTGCCGCCTGACGCGCCGCCACCGTCGGGGAAATGATCCCGGGGCGCAGGGCGACAAGGAATTTCAGACGCTGGGTCACCGGGATCAGCGATGCCGCCACCAGCCACGAGTCCTCGCAGGAGCGGCCGGTGGGAATCAGCACGCCGCCGAAACCCAGTCGATCCGCCGCTTGCGCGATCTGTTGCAGATAGCCGTGGTCGACGGCGCGGGCGCCTTCGGCGGTGCCAAGGTAATGGCCGTCGCCGTGGGTAGGCAGGAACCAGAAGATGTTGAGGCTCATGGAGTGGTCTCCTTGGGGATTCGATTTACTGGGCTTGGGTGACCGAGCTTTGGGCCACAGCGGCCGGCGGGGTCCAGATCACGTCCTTGATGCTCAACGGCTTGGGAATCAACTTGAGCTGGTAGAAGGTGTCGGCGATTTTCTGTTGCGCGGCGACCACTTCCGGGGTCAGGAACAGCGCGCCGTAGCCCTGGCGTTTCACCGAGGTCAGGGTGATGTCTGCCGGCAGGCCGAGCAGCGGCGACACCTGTTGAGTCACGTCTTCCGGGTTGGCCTTGGACCATTCGCCGACGGCGCGCACTTCTTCCACGAGGGTCTTGATCACCTCGGGATTTTTCTGTGCGTAGGGTTTGGTCGCCAGGTAGAACTGGTGGTTATCGACGATGCCTTTGCCGTCACGCAGGGTGTGCGCTTGCAGTTGTTTCTCGGCGGCGGCCTGGTACGGATCCCAGATGACCCAGGCGTCGACGCTGCCACGCTCGAACGCGGCGCGGGCATCGGCCGGCGGCAGGAATACGGTTTGAATGTCGCTGTACTTGAGGCCGGCGTCTTCCAGCGCACGCACCAGCAGGTAGTGGACGTTGGAACCTTTGTTCAGGGCGACTTTCTTGCCCTTGAGATCCGCCACCGATTTGATCGGCGAATCTTTCGGCACGAGGATCGCTTCGCTGTTCGGCGCTGGTGGCTCGTAAGCGACGTAAAGCAGATCGGCACCGGCTGCCTGAGCAAAGACCGGCGGGGTTTCGCCGGTGACACCGAAGTCGATCGAGCCGACGTTCAGGCCTTCCAGCAGTTGCGGGCCGCCGGGGAATTCAGTCCATTGCACGTCGACGCCTTGGGCGGCGAGGCGTTTTTCCAGCGTGCCTTTGGCTTTGAGCAGCACCAGCGTGCCGTACTTCTGATAACCGATACGCAGGGTTTCGGCTTGAGCTTGAGTGATGGCGCCGAAGGACACAGCCGCAGCAAACAGAGCGACCAGACCACGACGCAAAAATACAGTGCGCATAGCGCTCTCCTTTTTGCTGTTGGGTTTTGGCTGCACCTGCTTGGCCGTTGGCGGCTGAGTAAGGTGAGTACTTCAAGTTTCGGTGTGGCTCAAATGCTCCAGCGAGCACTCAACAAACGTTCATTCAACAGCCCCGGCTCCAGCGGCTTCGGCCGGCGGGCCATGGCGCTGACAAACTGGTCCAGCGCTTCATGCAACCGCTGCTCCAGCGCCGGAGCCAACTGCGCCTGGGCACTGCCTTCGCCGTAAGCGATCTGACTGTCCTCGGCAAATATCCCTTGCAGCATTTCCTGGGCCTTCAATGCCGACAGCACCGGTTTGAGGCCGTAATCGACCACCAGCATGTGGGCGATGCTGCCGCCGGTGGCCATCGGCAGAACAATCTTGTGGTTCAGCGCACGCTCGGGCAGCAGATCCAGCACGGTCTTCAGGGCGCCGGAGAACGACGCCTTGTACACCGGCGTGGCGATCAGCAGGCCATCGGCGTTTTCAATCTGTTGCAGCAAGTCGAGCACCTTCGGGCTGTCGAAGCGGGCGTGAAGCAGGTCTTCGGCCGGGAAGTCCCGCACCTGATAACTCACCACTTCCACCCCTTGCTGCTGCAACCAGCGCTGCGAGCGTTCCAGCAACACCCCGGAGCGGGAACGTTGACTGGGACTGCCACCGAGTGAGACGACCAGCATTCAGAGAATTCCTTGCGCGTTACAGGCGATTCGCGGGTTGCGATCTCGCTTCGATGTGAGTGACCTTACCAGCTGATTCATATATCCATAAATCATATTTATTCATTTGGTTATTCTTTATGGAGATATGCATTTCCCTTTCCAGCGGGCAAAAAAACAGGCCGTGAAAACGGCCTGAAACCCTGCATCGTGTTCGTACTGATCGCTCCCTAGCAATGATGATCGTTCCCACGTCGAGGCGTCGAACCGTCTGCGTGGGAATGAATCCATGGACGCTCCGCGTCCACTGTGACGCAGAGCGTCACGGGCGGCATTCCCACGCGGAGCGTGGGAACGATCTGCCCAGTAAGATTATTTGTTGGGCTGTGGGGTCAGGCGCAGGTACGGCTTCACCGCGCGATAGCCCTTCGGAAAGCGTTGCTTTATTTCGTCTTCGTCCTTGAGCGACGGCACGATCACCACTTCTTCGCCGTCCTGCCAGTTGGCCGGGGTGGCCACCTTGTAGTTGTCGGTGAGCTGCAGCGAATCGATCACCCGCAGGATCTCGTGGAAGTTGCGCCCGGTGCTCGCCGGGTAGGTGATGGTCAGGCGGATCTTCTTGTTCGGATCGATCACGAACAGCGAACGCACGGTCAGGGTGTCGTTGGCGTTCGGGTGGATCAGATCGTACAGATCGGAAACCTTGCGATCGGCATCGGCCAGGATCGGGAAGTTGACGATGGTGTTCTGGGTTTCGTTGATGTCCTCGATCCACTTGTGGTGCGAGTCCACCGGGTCGACCGACAGGGCAATGGCTTTCACGCCGCGCTTGCTGAACTCGTCCTTGAGCTTGGCAGTGAAGCCCAGCTCGGTGGTGCAGACCGGGGTAAAGTCCGCCGGGTGGGAAAACAGCACGCCCCAGCTATCGCCCAGCCATTCGTGAAAACGAATCTTGCCGGCGCTGGAATCCTGTTCGAAATCGGGGGCGATGTCGCCAAGTCTGAGGCTCATGGTGCGGCTCCTGATAAGGGGTTGGAGACCTCAACTGTAGCTCGGGATTCGTTCTTCTGAAAAAGAATAAATAACTAGATATTTATATCTTTATCGAATATTAAACATCTGTTCACTGGACGCCCCGCAGCATCGCGACGAACATCGCCCTCAAGGTTCGAGAAGGCCTTGAGTTGCTGTAAAGAGGGAAACATCGGGAAAGGCTTACGGGGGTGAGCCGGACCCGAAAACGCAAAAGCCCCGTCCGGCGCGATGCCGGACGGGGCTTTTTTACATCAGTGCAGGATCGCGCTATTACAGCAGCGGGATCGAGTAGCTGACGATCAGGCGGTTTTCATCCTGGTCACGCTGACCTGGAATGTCGTTGCGCCAGGTAGCGTTTTTCCACATGAAACCCAGGTTTTTCGCCGGGCCCTCAGGAATCACATAACCGATGGTGAAGTCGCGTTCCCACTCGGAGTTGCCATTGCCGTTCTCACGACGGTTGGAACCCACGGTGTCGATGTCGCTGCCACGCAGGTAGACCATACCGGCAGTCAGGCCTGGCAGGCCGACCTTGGCGAAGTCATACGAGTAGCGGGCTTGCCAGGTTTTCTCGCCGGCACGACCGAACTTCTGGATCTGCATGTCGGTGATGGTGTAGTTCGAGGAGCCGTCGCCCTGGTTCAGCCAAGGGAAGTCGGAGCTGCCGTTGGACACCTGGTAGCCACCACCGAAGGTGTGACCTTCAACGGTGTAAAGGAACAAGCCGCTGTACAGGTTGTTGTCGATCGGGCCTTTGCCGCTGACGTTGCCGACATAGTTACCGTTGCCGAAGTAGGCTGCGGTGTTGTTGTTGGCGCCATCGTCGCTGCTGTGGAAGTAACGGAAGTCAGACTTCAGCACGCCCGGGCCGATTGCCCAGTTGTGAACCAGACCCAGGAAGTGTTGCTTGTAGAAGTCTTCCAGGTTGCCGTAGTAGTACTGGGCAGTCAGGTCCTTGGTGATCTTGTAGTCACCACCGGCGTAGTAGAACTTGTTGCTATTGGCTACGCGAGCGTTCGCACCGCCAATGGACAGGTTCTCGTTGTTGCTGGAGTTACGACCTTTCACCGCTTCGATTTGACCAGCGACCAGAGTCAGGTCCTTGATCTCGCCGGAAGTGATCTGACCGCCCTGCCAGGTTTGAGGCAGCAGACGACCGTCGTTGGTCACGATGACCGGGTTCTTCGGCTGCAGGGTACCCAGCTTCAGTTCGGTCTGGGAGATCTTGGCTTTGGCAGTCAGGCCCAGGCTGGAGAAGTTATCCACCGCTTCGCCGTTGGACTTGCTCGGGAACACAGTGCCGCCGTAAGAGGTAGCAGTGGCGCCGTTGGTGCCGCCGCCCGAATCCAGACGCACGCCCAGCAGGCCGATGGCGTCGATACCGAAGCCTACAGTGCCTTGGGTGTAACCGGAGATGAAGCGCAGATCGAAGCCTTGACCCCATTCTTCGTTTTTGTTCTGCACGCCGGAAGCGGTTTTGGCAGCGCTGTCACGGTTGTCAGTGTTGATGTAGAAGTTACGCAGACCCAGAGTGGCCTTGCTGTCTTCGATGAAACCGGCTGCGCCTGCCTGCTGCGCAATAACCCCTACGGCCACGGCCAGGGCCAAGGTGGACTTGTTCATGTATCGCTCCTCTCGTTTCTAATTCTTGTGTTCCTGGTCCGGGGTCTGATGCCCCTGGATCCTAAGATGCGCGATTAGCGCCAGACCGTGACTGACAAGTCAATCGTAACCTTGTATGTCTACGACCAAGGTCTAATCGCAGTTATTTGGTCCCTGCAGGGTAAAGACTTCCTGATAAACCCAAAAAGAATTTATTAATTCTTTTTGATACCTTTCAGCTATATGGCCAGCCATTTGCCATCTTCACCGGGATACAGCGTATCGGCGACTAAGCTCATTACTAAATGGTATTTATTAGCCTTTTTTTAGATCGATTAGCTTTGACGCAACCCCGATTCGTCAATCCCTATCAAAAAGGCGACGCCATGATGGCCAAACGCGCACTATCTAGTCAATTTGTTACAGTTTGTGTATCGGCGCTGATTTCTTTTTCAACCCAGGCCGCCAACCTCACCGTGGGTTACCAGACCGGTATCGACCCGAGCAAAGTCCCCCAGGCCGACGGCGTATACGAGAAGACTATCGGCGAGAAGATCGACTGGCGCCGGTTCAACAGTGGCCCGGAAGTTGTGACAGCCATTGCCTCCGGTGATGTGCAGATCGGCAACCTCGGCTCGAGCCCGTTGGCGGCCGCCGCGTCGCGCAATCTGCCGATCGTGGCCTTCATCGTCTCGGCGCAGATCAATGCCGCTGAAGCGCTGGTGGTGCGTAACGGCAGCGGTATCAACAAGCCCGAAGACCTGATCGGCAAGACCATCGCCACACCTTTCGTTTCCACCTCCCACTACAGCCTGCTCGGCGCGCTCAAGCACTGGGGCCTGGACACCTCGAAAGTCAAAGTGGTGAACCTGCAACCCGCTGAAATCGCAGCCGCCTGGAAACGTGGCGACATCGACGGGGCCTTTGTCTGGTCGCCGGCGCTGGGTGAAATCCGCAAGACCGGCAAGACCCTGACCGACGCCGCGCAGGTCGGCCAATGGGGCGCGCCGACCTTCGAGGTCTGGGTAGCGCGCAAGGATTTTGCCGAGAAGCATCCTGAAGTCGTGGCCAAGTTCGCCAAAGTGACCCTGGACTCGTTCGCTGATTACGCGGCCCATAAAGACAGCTGGACGGCCGACTCGGTGCCTGTGCAGAAAATCGCCAAACTGACCGGTGCCAATGCTGCCGACGTTCCGGAATTGCTCGCAGGTTCGGCCTTCCCGGACGCCAAGGCGCAACAGACCACGGCGCTGCTGGACGGCGGCACGGCGAAGGCGATTGGCGAGACGGCGAAGTTTTTGAAGGAACAGGGCAAGGTCGAAAGCGTTTTGCCTGACTACTCGCCGTATGTCAGTGCGAAGTTTGTAGCCGAATAACCGCTATCACGAGCAAGCTCGCTCCCACACGGGTTCAGTGAACCTTTGTGGGAGCGAGCTTGCTCGCGATGAGGGCGTCATATCACAGAGACTTTTCGAAGATCTTCGAATTGCGCTGATAGTTATAGAGAGAAGCCCGCGCTGCCGGCAGGCGCTCGACGCTGCTCGGTTCGAAACCGCGCTCGCGGAACCAGTGGGCAGTGCGGGTGGTGAGGACGAACAAAGTCTTCAGGCCCTGCGCCCGGGCACGGGTCTCGATGCGTTCCAGCAGCTCGTCGCCGCGACCGCCATGGCGATACTCGGGATTCACCGCCAGGCACGCCAGCTCGCCGGCATCCGAATCGGCAATCTGATACAGCGCCGCGCAGGCGATGATCATCCCTTCACGTTCGACCACGCTGAACTGTTCGATCTCGCGCTCCAGCACTTCACGGGAACGGCGCACCAGAATCCCCTGCTCTTCCAGCGGACTGATCAGGTCGAGCAAGCCGCCGACGTCTTCAATCGCCGCCTCGCGCACCAGTTCGAATTGCTCCTGGGCCACCAGCGTGCCGCCACCGTCACGGGTGAACAGTTCGGTCAGCAGCGCGCCGTCCTCGGCATAACTGACGATATGGCTGCGCGCCACGCCGCCACGACAGGCTTCGGCGGCGGCATCCAGCAGTTCGGCCTGATAGTTGCTGCCCAGACGCTGCAGATGTGCCGGCACCTGTTGCGGGCGCAGCTCGCGCACCAGTTTGCCGTTTTCGTCGATCAGACCGAGGTCGGCGCCGAACAGCAGCAGCTTGTCGGCGCCCAGATCGATGGCGGCGCGGGTGGCGACGTCTTCGCAAGCCAGATTGAAGATTTCACCGGTCGGCGAATAGCCCAGCGGCGACAGCAATACGATGGAGCGCTCGTCGAGCAGGCGGTTGATGCCTTTGCGGTCGACCCGGCGCACTTCGCCGGTGTGGTGATAGTCGACACCTTCCAGCACGCCGATCGGCCGCGCCGTCACGAGGTTGCCGCTGGCCACCCGCAGGCGCGAGCCCTGCATCGGCGACGAAGCCATGTCCATCGACAGCCGCGCCTCGATGGCGATGCGCAACTGGCCGACCGCATCAATCACGCACTCCAGGGTCGCGGCATCGGTGATGCGCATGCCGTGGTGGTAATGCGGGGTCAGGCCGCGTGCGGCAAGGCGAGTTTCGATCTGTGGACGAGAACCGTGAACCAGCACCAGCCGCACGCCGAGGCTGTGCAGCAATACGATGTCATGGACGATGTTGCCGAAATTCGGATGCTCGACGCCGTCGCCCGGAAGCATGACGACGAAGGTGCAATCGCGGTGAGCATTGATATAAGGAGACGCGTGGCGAAGCCAATTGACGTATTCGGGCATGAACCTGGGCCTGTAATAAATAGCAGCCGGAAAAGGGGCGAAACGGAAAACGCACAGCGGGCTGATGGTTATCGTCGGAACAGGCTTGGCGACACGCGCGCTCTCCTCATGAATACGGGTGGGTGTGTGGGCAATTTATACAGTTTTGAGACAGTAATGTTCGATCAACTGCCGCAATAGATGCACGGTAGGCTGCAAACGTGACATTTCGAGGTACTCGTCCGGCTGGTGCGCGCAGGCAATGTCGCCAGGGCCGAGCACGATGGTTTCGCAGCCAAGGCGCTGAAGATAAGGCGCTTCGGTGCCGAACGCTACCGCTTCGGCCGTGTGGCCGGTGAGTTTTTCGGCAATTCGCACCAGTTCCGCGTCTTCGGCCTGCTCGAACGGCGGCACTTCGGGAAACAGCGGCGCGTAATCGATCTTCACTTTATGCCGTTCGGCGACCGGGTTGAGCTTGCGCAGAATCTCGCTGCGCAAGACTTTCGGGTCCATCCCCGGCAACGGCCGCAGGTCGAACTCCAGCGAACACTGGCCGCAGATGCGGTTGGGGTTGTCGCCACCATGGATACAGCCGAAGTTCATGGTGGGTTGCGGCACGCTGAACTGCGGGTTGTTGAATTCGCGCTGCCACAGCAGGCGCAGGCCGCGCAGTTCGCCGATGGCATCGTGCATCGCTTCGAGGGCGCTGTGTCCCAGACGCGGATCCGACGAATGGCCGCTCTGCCCGAGGATATCAATGCGCTCCATCATGATGCCCTTGTGCATGCGGATCGGCTTGAGCCCGGTCGGCTCGCCGATCACCGCCGCCCGGCCCAGCGGGCGCCCCGCTTCGGCCAGCGCCCGGGCACCGGACATCGAACTTTCTTCATCGCAGGTGGCGAGTATCAGCAGCGGTTGTTTGAAAGGCTGGTCGAGCAGCGGTTGCACGGCTTCGATGATCAGGGCGAAGAAGCCCTTCATGTCGCAACTGCCGAGACCGACCCAGCGACCATCGACTTCGGTGAGTTTCAGCGGGTCGGCTTTCCACAGCGCATCGTCGTACGGCACCGTGTCGCTGTGCCCGGCCAGCACCAGCCCGCCGGGGCCGCTGCCGAAACTGGCGAGCAGATTGAATTTTCCGGGGCTGACCTGCTGGATGTCGCAACTGAAGCCCAGATCTCCCAGCCATCCGGCGAGCAGATCGATCACCGCCCGGTTGGACTGGTCGAGGCCCGGCTGGGTGCAACTGACCGACGGCGCGGCGATCAGTGCAGCGAACTGGTCTTGCATGGACGGCAAAGGCATCGCTGACTCCAACTCCCGGATTGAGGTTCATCATAGAACCATCCGGCGCCGAGAATAAACCGCCGCAAAGCGTAGGAAGGTTCAGTCCTGTACACTGCACGGCCTTGGCAGCCACACATTCCCCCGGCTGCGCTCCCGATCCTGGATTTTCCGGCCATGCAGAAAGAAACCGAAATCAAACTCCGCGTCAGCCGCGAAACCCTCGCCGCCCTGCGCGAGCACCCTCTCCTGAAAAAACGCAACAAAAGTGGCTGGGAACGCCGTGAGTTGATGAATCAGTACTTCGACACGCCTGAGCGTGACCTGGCCCGGGCCAGGGTTGCCCTGCGCCTGCGCAAGGACGGTGAAGAGGTGATTCAGACCCTCAAGACCCGTGGCCAGAGCGTCGCCGGCCTGTCCGAACGTAACGAGTACGACTGGAACCTGCCCAAAGCCAAGCTCGACGTGAAGAAACTCGACGGCGAATGCTGGCCCGAGTCCCTCGCCGAGCTGGACAAGAAAACCCTGAAGCCGATCTTCACCACCGATTTCGTCCGCGAACGCGCCGAAATCGCCTGGGGCCGTGGCAAGACCAAAGTGGTCATCGAAGCCGCGCTGGATCTGGGCCACGTGGTAGTCGGCAAACAGAAAGAAGAAATCTGCGAGCTCGAACTGGAACTGCGCGAAGGCGAGCCTGCCGCGCTGCTGGAACTGGCTGCCGAACTGGCCGAAACCCTGGCCCTGATGCCGTGCGACATCAGCAAGGCCGAGCGCGGCTATCGCCTGTATGACGCCAACAGCTACTCGCTGAGCCTGCCGGCGCCGGCCATTACCTCCGAAACCCCGCTGGACGACGCCTTCGCCGCCCTGGCCTGGCACTTGCTCGGCAGTAGTCAGCGTCTGGCCGAACAGTATCGTTTCAACGGCCACTGGCGCCTGCTGCAGGACTGGGTCGAGAACCTCGCGGAAATGCGTGCCCTGCTCAGCAGCCTCGGCCAGGCCGCGCCGCGTGCGTCGACCCACGACCTGCGCGTTGCCCTTGATGCCCTGCTGGAAGACTGGCGTCCGCTGGTACAGGTCGGTATCGAAGACGAAGACGTGCGCAAAGCCGCGCCGGAGCAGTTCCTCGAAGAACTGGAAGATCCGCGCTGGGGCCTGTTCTCGCTGAACGCTTCGCGCTGGTTGCTGGCCCGCACCTGGGCTGCCGACCGCAACACCCGTGGCAATCGCCAGGGTGCCGCGCAGTTGCAAAGCTGGCTGCCGCGCCTGCTGGGCGAAGAAGCCACTTCGCTGCAATTGCAGCGTTATCAGCAACAGCCGGAAGATCTGGCCGAGCAACTGCCGCGCATCGAGCGCATCCAGGTCTGGTTGCACCACGCGCGCAACGTGCTGGAAATCCCGGAAATGGATCGTCTGTACGGCGAGCTGAACAAACTGGCGCAACTGGCCAACGAGCCGACCATCACCGACGAACTGTTCGATGCACGCAAGCATCAGGCGATTGCGGTGTACCAGAATCGCGCCTGGAAAATGCTGCTGCGCATGTAATTCCGGCGAAAGATCGTTCCCACGCTCTGCGTGGGAACGATCATCCCCCGCGTGATCAGCGCAGTACCGGCAAACTGGTCGTGGACTTGATCTCCGACAACGCCACAATCGAGTTCACTTCCTGAATCCCCGGCACCAGCGACAGCTTCTCGAAGAAGAACCGCTCATACGCCTCGATGTCCGCCGCGACGATCCGCAGCAGGAAATCCACCGCCCCCATCAGCACGTAACACTCCAGCACTTCGGGAAAGCCGCGAATCGCCTCGGTGAACTCAGTGAAGTTCGAACGGCCGTGGGCGTTGAGTTTGATCTCGGCGAAGATCTGCGTGTTCAGACCGATCTTCTTGCGATCGAGCAAGGTCACCTGACCGCGAATGATCCCCTCCTCCTTCATCCGCTGAATCCGCCGCCAGCACGGCGACTGTGACAGGCCCACCTGTTCGGCGATCTGTGCGCTGGACAAGGAAGCGTCCTCTTGCAGCAGGGCGAGAATGCGCCGGTCGTAGCTGTCCAGATCGCTGTGCATAAATAATCCTCAAAATTATCCAGCGGCGAATTGATATGCCTATTCAATCGCCTTTTCAGCTCATCTTAGACAAGAAATACCCGGCATCGAATGTAAAAATTCCTCCACCGATTCCGGAGACCTGTCATGCCACACCTCGAAGCCGTCAACACCCCTGCGCCCCGTGCCGATGTGTGGAACGCCAGCAACGCCCATTGCCTTGCGCAATATCAGATCCTGGCTGAGGCCGAGCCGGATTTGCTGGTGCGGGTGCTGAACCTGTTCGCCTTGCAGTGCCTCACGCCGGAGCAGGTCAATGTCCAGCGGCTGGACGATCTGCTGTCGATCGACATCATCATGGGTGGCCTGAGCTGGCACCGCGCCCAGGTGATCGCGGAAAAACTTCGTAACCTGATCAGCGTCTGCTCGGTGAACCTGCAAAACCCCGACGCGGCGTGGGATGCACCGGCGCAGGCGGCCGGCTGACAAGAACCGAAACGTCTTCGTCGGGTAGTGGCCCAACGGTCGGCAGGGCCACGACTATCCTTTGCGCACTGTCGTTCAAAAGGAGCCCGCATGTCCGTTCAACTCGCCACTCAGGATCGCTGGCTGGATCTCAATGAGGTACTGCGTGAACTGGTCGCCCAAGGCTTCATCTGCCAGGACTCGGCGGAGCAAGCGCTCAACGCCCGGCGTCGGCATGCCGCCCACGGCCAGAAACACCCGCTGGAATTCATCGCCAGCCAGCAACTGGACGATCTCAGCCGTCCGGGCAAACACCTCGACCTGGAAAGTCTGACGCTGTGGCTGGCGCAGCAGGCCGGCCAGCCGTACCTGCGGATCGATCCGCTGAAGATCAACGTCGCCGCCATCACGCCGCTGATGTCCTATGCCTTTGCCCAGCGCCACAAGATTCTCGCGGTGTCGGTCGATCGCGATGCAGTAACCGTGGCCAGCGCTCAGCCCTACGTCAGCGGCTGGGAGGCCGATCTGACTCACGTCCTGAAACTGCCGATCAAACGGGTGGTGGCCAACCCGGCGGACATTCAGCGTTTCAGCGTCGAATTCTTTCGCCTCGCCAAATCGGTCAGCGGCGCCAGCAATGCCGATGCGCAGGGCGGCAACCTCGGCAACTTCGAACAGTTGCTCAACCTCGGCGCCAGCGATCAGGAGCCCGACGCCAACGACGCGCACATCGTCAACATCGTCGACTGGCTGTTCCAGTACGCCTTCCAGCAACGGGCCAGTGACATCCACATCGAACCCCGGCGCGAGCAAGGCACGGTGCGTTTTCGCATCGACGGCGTGCTGCACAACGTCTATCAATTTCCGCCGCAGGTGACGATGGCCATCGTCAGTCGCCTGAAAAGCCTTGGCCGGATGAACGTCGCCGAGAAACGCAAACCCCAGGACGGCCGGGTCAAGACCAAGACTCCGGACGGCGGTGAAGTCGAGTTGCGGCTGTCGACCCTGCCCACCGCGTTCGGCGAAAAAATGGTCATGCGGATCTTCGACCCGGAAGTCCTGCTCAAGGATTTCGATCAGCTCGGCTTTTCTGCCGACGACCTGCGGCGCTGGCAGGACATGACCCGCCAGCCCAACGGCATCATCCTGGTCACCGGGCCGACCGGTTCCGGCAAAACCACCACGCTGTACACCACGCTGAAAAAACTGGCGACTCCGGAGGTCAACCTCTGCACCATCGAAGACCCGATCGAGATGGTCGAGCCGGCCTTCAACCAGATGCAGGTCCAGCACAACATCGACCTGACGTTCGCCGCCGGCGTGCGTGCGCTGATGCGGCAGGACCCGGACATCATCATGATCGGCGAGATCCGCGATCTGGAAACGGCCGAAATGGCGATCCAGGCGGCGTTGACCGGACACCTGGTGCTCTCGACCCTGCACACCAACGACGCGCCGAGCGCCATCAGCCGCCTGCTGGAACTCGGCGTGCCGCATTACCTGATCAAGGCCACCGTGCTCGGCGTGATGGCGCAACGACTGGTGCGAACCCTGTGCCCGCACTGCAAGGCGCCGCTGACTCTGGACGAAGAAGACTGGCAAACCCTGACCCGGCCGTGGCAGGCACCGCTGCCGGGCAATGCGCAACGGGCCATCGGTTGCCTGGAGTGCCGTGACACCGGTTATCACGGTCGCGCCGGGGTCTACGAAATCATGCAACTGAGCGACAACCTCAAGGCCTTGATCAGCCCCGACACCGATCTCACCGCGATCCGCCGGCAGGCGTTCAAGGAAGGCATGCGCAGCCTGCGTTTGTCCGGTGCGCAGAAAGTCGCGGCGGGGCTGACAACCCTTGAAGAAGTATTGCGGGTGACACCACAGAGCGAGCAGAAATAAGTGCTCACGGAACCGGATCGGGGAAACGACGATCCAACCGGTTATTCAACACCAGTGGAGTCACCCAACATGCGTCTCAAACTTGCTGTCGCTACCCTCGCCTTGCTGTCCCTCCCTGTTGGTTCAGCGATGGCCGACAGCTTTTGGCGTAACGTCATTTCGTCCGGTGCCACCACCGGCTCGACCTACCTGACTTTCAAGGATCACAAACTGATCGTTGCCGCCCAGGACGACGCCGGCAGTTTCGTCGCCAGCGACGGCGGTATCCGTGGCCCGTACCTGGAAGCCGCGATGCAGAAAGTCCGCGCCGACAACCCGGGCCTGCAGGCAACGGACATGGAACTGGCGAACGCGATTCTGGCGAAGAACGCCGTGGCGTCGGAATAACCTTCCGGACAAACAAAAATGCCGCTCACACGAGCGGCATTTTTTTGCCCGCTGATCAGCGGTAATCGTCAACCGGCACACAGGCACAGAACAGGTTGCGGTCGCCATAGACGTTATCGACCCGGTTCACCGCCGGCCAATATTTGTGCGCCTTGGTGTGCGCATCCGGCGTGATGCCCTGCTCGATGCTGTACGGCCGTTCCCACACGCCGGTTATATCGGCCAGGGTATGCGGTGCCCGTTTGAGCGGGTTGTCCTCGGCCGGCCAGTTGCCGTTCTGCACCTCGGTGATTTCTGCGCGAATGCTCAGCATCGCGCCGATGAAGCGATCCAGTTCGGCCTTGGACTCGCTCTCGGTCGGCTCGACCATCAAGGTGCCCGGCACCGGGAACGACATGGTCGGCGCGTGGAAGCCGTAATCCATCAGGCGCTTGGCGACGTCTTCCTCGCTGATGCCGGTGGCAGCCTTCAACGGCCGCAGGTCCAGAATGCATTCGTGGGCGACTCGCTCGTTGCGACCGGTGTACAGAACAGGGAACGCACCGGACAGGTGCTGCGCCAGGTAATTCGCCGCAAGGATCGCCACTTCGCTGGCATCCGCCAGTTGCGGCCCCATCATCGCGATGTACATCCAGCTGATCGGCAGAATGCTCGCACTGCCCCATGGCGCGGCGCTGACCGCTCCGTTCTGCGGTTGCGGCCCGTCGATCGGGATCACCGGATGGTTGGCAACGAATGGCGCCAGGTGCGCACGCACGCCAATCGGCCCCATGCCCGGCCCGCCTCCGCCGTGGGGAATGCAGAAGGTCTTGTGCAGGTTCATGTGTGACACGTCGGCGCCGATGTCCGCCGGCCGCGCCAGCCCGACCTGAGCGTTGAGGTTGGCGCCGTCCATGTAAACCTGGCCGCCGTGCTGGTGGATAACTTCGCAGATTTCGCTGATGCCTTCCTCGTACACGCCGTGGGTCGACGGGTAGGTCGCCATCAGGCACGACAGCCTGGCCCCGGCCTCGGACGCCTTGGCTTTCAAGTCCTCCAGATCGACATTGCCAGCGTCGTCACACTCGACAATCACCACGCGCATCCCGGCCATCTGTGCCGAGGCCGGGTTGGTGCCATGGGCCGAAGAAGGGATCAGGCAGATATCCCGCCCGCCCTGCTGGCGGCTCTCGTGGTATTTGCGGATAGCCAGCAGCCCGGCGTACTCGCCCTGGGCGCCGGAGTTGGGCTGCATGCAGATCGCATCGAACCCGGTGATCGCGCACAGCCAGCGCTCCAGCTCCTCGATCATCAGCGTGTAACCGACAGCCTGCTCCCGGGGCACGAACGGGTGCAGATTGGCGAATTGCGGCCAGGTGATCGGGATCATTTCGCTGGTGGCGTTGAGTTTCATGGTGCAGGAGCCCAGCGGGATCATCGACTGGTTGAGCGCCAGATCCTTGTTCTCCAGTTGCTTGAGGTAGCGCAGCATCTCGGTTTCGCTGTGGTGGGCGTTGAACACCGGGTGGCGCAGGTACGGCGTGCTGCGTTGCAGCGTGTCGGGAATACCGGAGGCCAGCGTTTCGGCGTCGAGATCATCGATGCTCAACCCGTGATCGGCGCCCAGCAGCACATCGAACAGTCTGGCCACGGTGTTTTCATCACAGGCCTCGTCGAGGCTCAGACCCAATTGGCCACGGCCGAGGATGCGCAGGTTGATCTGTGCGGCCTGAGCGCTTTCGATGATCGCGGTTTGCGCCCCGCCCACGTCCAGTGTGAGGGTGTCGAAGAAGTGTTGGTTGAGGCGCTGGATGCCATGGCGTTCGAGCCCGGCGGCGAGAATGCAGGTCAGCCGGTGCACCCGCTGGGCGATTCGTTTCAGCCCTTCCGGGCCGTGATAGACCGCATAGAAACTGGCGATATTGGCCAGCAACACCTGGGCGGTGCAGATGTTCGAATTGGCCTTCTCCCGACGAATATGCTGCTCGCGGGTTTGCAGGGCCATGCGCAGCGCGACGTTGCCACGGGCATCTTTCGACACGCCGATGATCCGTCCCGGTATCGCCCGTTTGTATTCCTCGCGGCTGGCGAAAAACGCCGCGTGCGGGCCGCCGTACCCCATCGGCACGCCGAAGCGCTGGGATGAACCGAACACCACGTCGGCACCCAGTTCGCCCGGCGGGGTCAGCAGCAACAGACTGAGCAGATCGGCCGCCACGCAGGCCAGCGCCTGCTGCGCGTGCAGGTGATCGATCAGCGGCCGCAGGTCGCGGACTTCGCCGTGGGTGTCGGGGTATTGCAGCAGTGCGCCGAACACCTGGTGCTGCTTCAAGTTATCCACAGCGTCGACGATCAGCTCGAAGCCGAAGCCTTCGGCGCGGGTCTGCACCACGGAAATGGTCTGGGGATGACAGTTTTCGTCGACGAAGAACAGATTGCTTTTCGACTTTGCCACACGTTTGGCCAAGGCCATGGCTTCTGCCGCGGCGGTGGCTTCATCGAGCAGCGAAGCGTTGGCCAGTTCAAGGCCGGTGAGGTCAATGGTCAGTTGCTGAAAGTTGAGCAACGCTTCGAGCCGGCCTTGGGCGATTTCCGGTTGATAAGGCGTGTAGGCGGTGTACCAGCCGGGATTTTCCAGCACGTTGCGCAGGATGACGGTCGGGGTCAGGGTGCCGTGGTAGCCCATGCCGATCAGGCTGGTCCAGACCTGGTTCTGCTCGGCGTAACCGCGCAGTCTGGCCAGCGCTGCCTGCTCGTCCAGCGCCGGTGGCAGGTCCAGCTCGCGGTTGAGGCGAATGCCCGGCGGCACGGTCTGCTCGATCAGTTCGACCCGGCTGCCGAGGCCGAGGCTGTCGAGCATCGCCTGCTGCTCTGCAGCATCGGGGCCGAGGTGGCGGCGCAGAAAGGCATGGGGATCGCGTAACTGGCTCAGGGATGGCAACTGGGACATGACGGGCTCTCTCTTGGCTGGCGGCTCGGCGTCAATGCAACACGGTCAAACCAGCATAGCAGCCACCCCGACGGCCAAAGTCCCGGGCAGAAAAAAGCCCCGACGGGTCGGGGCTTTGCGGTGTTGCGTGAAGCTTATTCGCCGATGGCAGCCTTGTAGGCGGCAGCGTCGAGCAGCTTGTCCAGCTCGGCCTTGTCGCTTGGCTTGAGCTTGAAGATCCACGCGGCGTACGGATCGTTGTTCAGTTCTTCCGGCGAACCGGCCAGGTCTTCGTTGACGGCAATCACTTCGCCACCGACCGGGGAGTAGATGTCGGAAGCGGCCTTCACCGACTCGACGACACCGGCGGTATCACCGGCGGCGAACACCTTGCCCACTTCTGCCAGCTCGACAAACACCACATCACCCAACGCTTCCTGGGCATGATCGCTGATGCCCACGGTGACGGTGCCGTCGGCTTCCAGACGCGCCCATTCATGACTTTCGGCAAAACGCAGTTCAGCTGGGATGTTGCTCATGCTCGGTGTCCTCAAGAAATTGTCAGCGGTCGTGCCCGCCGGAAAAGGTTTAGATCAAGGTTTTGCCGTGACGGACAAAGGTCGGTTTGACCACGCGTACCGGATACCACTTGCCACGGATTTCCACTTCGGCGCGGTCGGCAGTCGCCATCGGTACACGCGCCAGGGCAATCGACTTGCTAAGCGTAGGAGAGAAACTACCACTGGTGATCTCCCCTTCGCCAACATCAGCGATACGAACCACCTGATGGGCCCGCAAAACCCCGCGCTCTTCAAGCACCAGGCCGACCAGTTTGTGCTGCACGCCGGCGGTTTTTTCCGCCTCCAGCGCGTCGCGACCGATGAACCGACGCGTGGCCGGCTCCCAGGCGATGCTCCAGGCCATGTTCGAGGCCAGTGGTGAAACGTCCTGGTGGATGTCCTGACCGTAGAGATTCATGCCGGCCTCGACCCGCAGCGTGTCGCGGGCACCGAGGCCGATGGGGGAAATGCCGGCGCCCACCAGATCGTTGAAGAATCCGGGGGCCTGATCGGCCGGCAGGGCGATTTCCAGACCGTCCTCACCGGTGTAGCCGGTGCGCGCAATGAACCAGTCGCCGTCGACGTGGCCCTCGAAAGGCTTGAGCATCTGGATCAGGTTGGCGCGGGACTGGGTCACCAGCTCGGCAATCCTGTGCCGGGCATGGGGACCTTGAATGGCGAGCATCGCCAGCTCAGAGCGTTCGGTCATCTGAACATCGAAGCTGCCCAACTGTGCCTGCATCCAGGCCAGGTCCTGATCGCGGGTGGAGGCGTTGACCACCAGACGATAACCGTCCTCGAGGCGGTAGACGATCATGTCGTCGACGATACCGCCGCGCTCGTTGAGCATGGTGCTGTACAACGCACGGCCGGGGCTGTGCAGGCGTTCGACGTCATTGGCCAGCAAATGCTGGAGCCAGGCCTTGGCCTGGGGGCCGGTGACATCGATCACGGTCATGTGGGAAACATCGAACACCCCGCAATCGCGACGCACCTGATGGTGTTCCTCGACCTGCGAGCCGTAATGCAGAGGCATGTCCCAACCGCCAAAATCGACCATCTTCGCGCCAAGGGCGAGATGCAGGTCATACAGAGGCGTACGCTGTCCCATGGGTTTCTCCTTCCGGGCGTGGCGAAGGTGCGGGGCGCTGCTGCACGGATCGGAAAACCCTGTCAAAAAGGGCTTTCAGCCGATTTCAGCGACAGGGTCTGTCAGACGGACCGCACCGAATGCCGCGCATTGTAGCCGCATGATTCAGGACTGACGACTAAGTGTTTCTGTGCGCCGAGCGTCGGATCAAACCGATGACCGGCAACAGACCGACCAGCACTAACGTCAGCGCCGGCAGCGACGCCCTCGCCCATTCGCCTTCGCTGGTCATTTCGAAAATCCGCACCGCCAGCGTGTCCCAGCCAAACGGGCGCATCAGCAGGGTGGCGGGCATTTCCTTGAGCACGTCGACGAACACCAGCAGCGCGGCGCTGAGCGTGCCGGGCAGCAGCAACGGCAGATACACTTTGAAAAACAGTCGCGGCCCACTGACACCCAGGCTACGTGCCGCTTCAGGCAAAGAAGGCCGTATACGCGCCAGACTGCTTTCCAGCGGCCCATAGGCCACGGCCACGAACCGCACCAGATACGCCAGCAGCAACGCCGCCAGACTGCCCAGCAGCAACGGCTTGCCCGCCCCGCCAAGCCAGCCGGACAGCGGAATCACCAGCTCCCGATCCAGATAACTGAACGCGAGCATGATCGACACCGCCAGCACCGAGCCTGGCAAGGCATAACCGAGATTGGCCAGACCGACTGCGGAGTTGATCGTCCGGGTCGGCGCCAGACGCCGGGCGAAGGCCAGCAACATCGCCACGCTGACTGTGATCAACGCGGCCGTGCCGCCCAGATACAGCGTATGGAGAATCAGCCCGGCGTAGCGCTCATCCAGATCGAAGCGCCCGCGCTGCCAGAACCACACCACCAGTTGCAGCACCGGAATGACAAATGCACAGGCAAACACCAGACCGCACCAGCCGGTCGCCGCCCAGGCCTTGGGCCCGCGCAGGTGATACAGCGCCTTGATCCGTGGCCGCTCGTTGCTCGCCCGATTGGCGCCGCGCGCGCGACGTTCGCCGTACAACACCAGCATCACCACCAGCAGCAACAGGCTGGCCAGTTGCGCGGCGCTTGGCAGGCTGAAGAAGCCGTACCAGGTCTTGTAGATCGCGGTGGTGAAGGTGTCGAAGTTGAACACCGACACCGCACCGAAATCCGCCAGGGTTTCCATCAACGCCAGCGCCACGCCGGCACCGATGGCCGGCCGCGCCATCGGCAATGCCACACGCCAGAACGCCTGCCACGGTGACTGGCCGAGTACTCGCGCCGCTTCCATCAGGCCCTTGCCCTGAGCCAGGAACGCAGTACGCGCCAGCAGGTAGACATAGGGATAAAACACCAGCACCAACACCAGAATCACCCCGCCGGTGGAGCGCACTCGCGGCAGGCGCAGGCCGGTGCCGAACCATTCTCGCAGCAGGGTTTGTACCGGGCCTGCGAAATCCAGCAGGCCGACGAAGACGAACGCCAGCACGTAGGCCGGGATGGCGAACGGCAGCATCAGTGCCCAGTCGAGCCAGCGGCGGCCGGGGAATTCGCAGAGGCTGGTGAGCCAGGCGAGGCTTACGCCGATCAGTGTCACACCGACACCGACGCCGAATACCAGCGTCAGGGTGTTGCCCAGCAGGCGTGGCATCTGGGTTTCCCACAGGTGCGACCAGATCTGGTGGTCGATGGTTTGCCATGAGAGCAGGAGCACGCTGAGGGGGAGCAGCACCAACGCGGCGATGGCGAAGACGATGGGGTACCAGCGGCGTTGGGCGGGGTGGGCCAAGGAAACAGTCTCGTTCAAATGATTGTGCCCACGTTTTGCGTGGGCACACATTCTGTGACGCTCCGCGTCACGCTGTCGATGATGCGACGCAGAGCGTCGGGGACTGCATTCCCACGCAGAGCGTGGGAACGATCAATGTTGTTGTATGTAAAAACTCAGTTCCAACCCGCCCGATCCATCATTCGGATCGCTTCAGCCTGACGCTTGCCCGCCACTTCAACCGGCAGCGTATCAGCCACGAACTGTCCCCACGCCGCCACTTCTTCCGAAGGCTTCACCGCCGGATTCGCCGGGAACTCCTGGTTCACGTCTGCAAAGATCTTCTGCGCCTCAGGCGTGGTCATCCACTCGACCAAAGCCTTGGCCGCTTCCGGGTGCGGGGCGTGTTTGGTCAGGCCGATGCCCGACAGGTTGACGTGTACACCACGATCCGCCTGATTCGGCCAGAACAGCTTCACCGGCAGTTCCGGCTTCTGCTTGTGCAGGCGGCCGTAGTAGTAAGTGTTGACGATGCCGACGTCGCACTGGCCGGCGTTGATCGCTTCCAGCACCGCGACGTCGTCGGAGAACACGTCGGTGGACAGGTTGTTGACCCAGCCCTTGAGGATCTTCTCGGTTTTTTCGGCACCGTGGACTTCGATCATGGTGGCGGTCAGCGACTGGTTGTAGACCTTCTTCGCCGTGCGCAGGCACAGGCGGCCTTCCCAGTTCTTGTCGGCCAATGCTTCGTAGGTCGTCAGCTCGCCCGGTTTCACCCGTTCGGTGGAATAGGCGATGGTCCGCGCGCGCAGGCTCAGGCCGGTCCAGGCGTGGCTGGAGGAGCGATATTGCAGGGGAATGTTGGCGTCGATGGTTTTCGAGGTAAACGGCTGGAGAATGCCCATCTGCTCGGCCTGCCAGAGGTTGCCGGCATCGACGGTCAAAAGCAGGTCGGCGGTGGCGTTCTCGCCTTCGGCCTTGATCCGCTGCATCAGCGGCGCTTCCTTGTCGGTGATGAACTTGATCTTCACCCCGGTCTTGGCGGTGTAGGCATCGAACACCGGCTTGATCAGCTCATCGATACGCGAGGAGTAGACCACCACCTCGTCGGCGGCCTGGGCGGCAGTGCTGCCGATCAGGGTCAGGGCCAGTGCGGTCAGAACACGCTTGGATGCCAACATGGGAGCGGTCTCTCGGTCGGGAAAAGTGGCCCAAATGATAAGGACTCACATTTACGAGCTCAATCGAACACTTTCCCAAGGAGTTACCAGATGTTGCACGACCGTCGTCAGGCCTTGGCCAGGGCCGGCAAGTCCCCGGTCAGTCCCAATGCTTCACGCACAAACAGCGCCTTGGCCTCGGGCATCTGCTCGACGATTTTCAGCCCGGTGTTGCGCAGCCAGCGCAGCGGCAGCGGGTCAGCCTGGAACAACCGCTCGAAGCCTTCCATCGCGGCCATCAGCGCCAGGTTATGCGGCATACGTCGGCGTTCGAAGCGGCTCAGGACCTTCACGTCCGCCAGGCGTTCGCCGCGTTCGTGCGCTTGCAACAGCACTTCGGCCAGCACCGCGGCGTCGAGGAAGCCGAGGTTCACACCCTGCCCCGCCAACGGGTGAATGGTGTGTGCGGCATCACCGATCAGCGCCAGGCCTTCGGCCACGTAGCGCTTGGCGTGACGCTGACGCAGCGGCACACACAGGCGCGGGTCGGCGCTGATGACCTCGCCGAGGCAACCTTCGAACGCGCGCTCCAGCTCACGGCAGAAGTCCGCTTCCTCCAGCGCCATCAGCCGTTCGGCTTCGCTCGGCGTGGTAGACCAGACGATCGAGCACCAGTCCTGCTGACCGTCACGCTCCAGCGGCAAAAACGCCAGCGGCCCGTGATCGGTGAAACGCTGCCACGCGGTCATGCGGTGCGGCTTGCTGCTGCGCACGCTGGTGACGATGGCGTGATGCAGGTAATCCCACTCGCGAGTGGCGACACCGGTCAGACGGCGCACCGCAGAATTGGCGCCGTCTGCCGCGATCACCAGCGGCGCGCGCAAGGTGCGGCCGTCGGCCAGGGTCAGCAGCCAGTCGTCACCGGAACGGCGCATCTGCTCCAGTCGCGCGTTGGCCAGCAGGCCCATATCGCAATCGTGCAGACGGTCGAGCAAGGCATCCTGGACCACGCGGTTTTCGACAATGTGGCCGAGCACATCGGCGTGCACGCTGCTGGCCGAGAAGTGGATCTGCCCGGTGCCGCTGCCGTCCCAGACGTGCATGTCGGTGTAAGGGCTGCTGCGTCGATTGACGATGCCGTCCCATACGCCGAGGCGATCGAGGATCCGCTGGCTGGCCGCCGACAGTGCGCTCACCCGTGGCTCGAACGGTGCGTCGCCATTGAAGGGTTTGACGCTCAACGGGCTGCCGTCGAGCAGCAGGACTTCCAGCCCGCTGCCCTGCAACGCCAGCGCCAGGGCGCTGCCGACCATTCCGGCTCCGACAATCAGCACATCCGCGCGCATTTCCATGCTTTAAGCCTGTCTCGCTGGCGGCTTGAGCCGCACGTAAAGGGTTTTACCGACCCGCGCCACCAGATTGCCGGCGCCGTCATGAATGTCGACCTGCAACTGCGGCAGGTATTTCTCGCCACTGGCGGTCTGCCGACGGATCTCGTCGAGCAGGGTGTCGTCGATGTTGAACCGGGCGAACACCGGGCCTTTGCCCGGCGATATGAAATCAATGTCGGCGGCCTTGTCCCAGACGATGTAGCGCGAGCCGAGGTTCTCCATGAGCATCAACATGAAGAACGGATCGACCATCGAATACAGACTGCCGCCGAACTGGGTGCCGACGTAATTGCGGTTGTACCAGCCCAGGCCCATCGAGACCTGGATGTCACGAAAGTCATCGCTGATGTGCTGCACCCGGACACCGGCGCCGAAGTACGGCGGGTAGAGCGTCATGATCCAGCGCATCAGCCGCGCCTTGCCAAACCGTCTGATCAGCCACTCACGCATCCGGCCGCGTCCCCAGCCCCATGGCCTGACGGGCGAACCAGCGTTTGGCCGGCGGCATCAGATCGAGGCCGAGCAGGCCGATGTTGCGCCCCAGCGACACCAGCGGCTGGGTGCTGCCGAACAGGCGCGTAACCTGATCGGAGAAACCGACGGTGAGGTCCTGATCGAGACGCTGACGCTCGCGATAGGCCTGCAGCGTGGCGAAATCTCCCAGCGGTTTGTCGCTGGCCAGCAGCGCGGCGGCCAACGCATCGGCATCGCGCAGGGACAGGTTGAAACCCTGCCCGGCAATCGGGTGCAGGCTGTGGGCGGCGTTGCCGAGCACGGCCAGATGCGAACGCACCTGCTCTTCGGCTTCCACCAGCGACAGCGGATACAGATGTCGCGCGCCGACCTGCTTCAGGGTGCCGAGACGGTAGCCGAACACGCCTTGCAGCTCGCTGAGGAAATCACGTTCGCTCAGGTCGGCCAGCCGTTGCGCGTCCATGCCCAGACGGGTCCAGACCAGCGCGCAGCGGTTTTCCGGCAGCGGCAGCAGCGCCATCGGACCTTCGTCGGTGAAGCGCTCGAAGGCCATGCCGTTGTGCGCTTCGCTCGGCGTGATGTTGGCGATCAGCGCGCTCTGGTTATACGGACGCTTGCGTACGTTGATGCCCAGTTGCTCGCGCAGACCGGAACGGCCGCCATCGGCGAGCACCGCCAGATCGCACTCGACCGAGGTTTCATCGTTGAGGGTCAGGCGATAGCCGTCGGGCAACGGTTCCATGCGGGAAACTTCCGCCGGGCAGCGCCAGCTGATCACCTCTTTGTCGAGGTGCTGCCACAGGCACTGGCCGAGCCAGGCGTTTTCAACGACATAGCCGAGCGCCGGAACGCCCTCTTCCATCGCCGACAGGCGAGCGGTGGAAAAACGACCACGGTCGGACACGTGAATCTGCTTGATCGGCTCGGCGCGGCGGGAAATTTCCTGCCACACGCCCAGCCGCTGATAAATCTGCCGCGAACCGAAAGACAGCGCCGAGGAACGCGCGTCGTAGCTCGGCTGCCAGCTGTCACCGGGGGCGAACGGTTCGATCAGCACGATCTTCCAGCCACGGGCCTTGGCCCCGGCCTGCAAGGCCAACGCCAGACTGGCACCGACCAGACCGCCACCGATGATTGCCAGATTGACCCGACTCATGCCGCGCAGGTCCGTGCTTGCGCCATCAGGGCTTCGATCTCGGCGACGGTTTTCGGCACGCCGCCGGTCAGGATTTCACAACCGCTCTTGGTCACTACCACGTCATCCTCGATGCGCACGCCAATGCCGCGCCATTTCTTCGCTACGTTCTGATTGTCCGGGGCGATGTAGATGCCCGGCTCCACGGTCAGCGCCATGCCGACTTCCAGCACCCGCCATTCGCCGCCGACCTTGTATTCGCCGACGTCATGCACATCCATCCCGAGCCAGTGGCCGGCGCGGTGCATGTAAAACGCTTTGTAGGCCTCGGTAGCGATCAATTCGTCGACTTCGCCCTGCAACAACCCCAGCTTCACCAGCCCGGCGGTGATGACCCGAACCGTGGCTTCGTGCGCCTGGTTCCAGTGTTTGTTCGGAGCGATTTCGGCGAACGCGGCTTCCTGCGAAGCCAATACCAATTCGTAGATCGCTTTCTGCTCGGCCGAGAACTTGCCGTTGACCGGCCAGGTGCGGGTGATGTCGCTGGCGTAGCAGTCGATCTCGCAACCGGCGTCGATCAGCACCAGATCGCCGTCCTTGAGCAGCGCGTCATTTTGCTGGTAATGCAGGATGCAGCTGTTGCGCCCGGCAGCGACGATCGAACCGTAGGCGGGCATTTTCGCTCCGCCCTTGCGGAACTCGTAATCGAGCTCGGCTTCGAGGCTGTACTCGTACAGCCCGGCACGGCTGGCCTGCATCGCCCGGATGTGGGCCTGGGCGGAAATCCGCGCCGCTTCGCGCATCACTTTCACTTCTGCCGCCGATTTATACAGGCGCATGTCGTGCAGCAGGTGATCCAGGGCAACGAATTCGTTCGGCGGCTGAGCGCCGAGGTGCGCCTTGGAGCGGATCACGTTGATCCAGTCCATCAGGTGGCGGTCGAATTCCGGGTTGCTGCCCATCGCCGAATACACCCGGTCGCGGCCTTCGATCAGGCCCGGCAGAATGTCGTCGATGTCGGTGATGGGGAAAGCGTCATCGGCGCCGAAATCGCGGATCGCGCCTTCCTGGCCGGCGCGCAGGCCGTCCCAGAGTTCGCGTTCGGCGTTGCGTTCACGGCAGAACAGCACGTACTCGCCATGTTCGCGACCGGGCATGAGGACGATGACCGCCTGTGGCTCGGGGAAACCGCTGAGGTACTGGAAGTCGCTGTCCTGGCGATAGACGTGCTCGACATCGCGGTTGCGGATGGCGACCGCGGCGGCCGGCAGGATCGCGATGCTGTTGGGTTCCATCTGCGCCATCAGCGCCTTGCGGCGTCGGGCGTATTCCGCTTTCGGGATATGGATCATGGGCAGATGGCTTTCCCTGGCACGCGATCAGTGCAGCGACGGCTTGGCCGCTGGCGGCACGTCGGCCTTTTTGGTTTCGGAGAACAGCAGCAGCGGCGCTACACGCAGGTACTCCATGACTTCCATATAGTCGCTTTCGCCGTCTTCGGATTCTTCCAGGGCGTCTTGCACCTGGGAGATCGCTGCCAAATCCTGCAACACTTCGGTAGCTTCGGTGCTCAGCATGCTGCTATCGCGGCAGTTCAGGCCGAAACCGGTGAGGAAGCCCTGGCACCATTCGCCCAGCGCGGCGGCGCGCTCGGCCAGAGGTGCGTCATCGTTCGGCAGCAGCAGAACCACGGTGACGTCGTCGCCGGTGAGTTCGCTCTTGACCATCTCCTGCAGACCGATCAGCGCGTTGCGAACGTTGTCCTGCGGCTCGCTTTCAAGCAGCTCGGCGGCGTCGATCAGCCACTCTTCGGCATTGAAGCCGGCGCCGGCACAACTGCGGCCGAGCAACAGGCCGTGCAGTTCGGCAGGCGAAACGGAGTGACCGCTGGAGTTCAGCAGGGTGGCGAAGCCTTGGTACGGGGAATTCTGAATGGGCATGGGCAGCTAGGCGCCAGACGGCGCTATGTCTAGAATGAAGGCCTTGTATCCTACATCGACAGACTCGCCAAGACCATTAAAGGCTGTCCGCCAGCCAAACCCATCAGACCGAATCAGTGGACACAATGGAAGACACCGACCTGCAAGCGCTGATGGCCAGACTCGAACTGCTGATTACCCGAGTCGAGCAACTAAAGAGTCAAAATGCACTCTTACATGCTCAGGAAAAGACCTGGCGCGAGGAACGCGCGCACCTCATTGAAAAAAACGAAATCGCCCGGCGTAAGGTCGAATCGATGATTTCGCGCCTCAAGGCCCTGGAGCAAGACTCATGAGTTCAAGCAATAGCGTTACCGTGCAGATCCTCGACAAAGAGTATTCGATCATCTGTCCCCAGGAAGAGCGCAGCAATCTGATCAGCGCCGCCCGCTACCTGGACGGCAAGATGCGCGAAATCCGCAGCAGCGGCAAAGTCATCGGCGCCGACCGCATCGCCGTGATGGCCGCGCTGAACATCACCCACGATCTCTTGCACAAAGAAGAGCGTCCGGACATCCAGGCCAGCGGTTCGACCCGTGAACAGGTGCGTGACTTGCTCGATCGTGTCGATCTGGTGCTGGCCGACGATCCGGACATCAGCAAGGGCTGATTCGCCAGGCCGCTTGAGTTATACTCGCCGCACTCCCTGGGGTGCTTGCCAGTTGACGATGTCCCTGAGCCGATTTGCACTACCCTGGGGGTTGCACGTTGGGCTGGTGTGCATGTCCGCCAGACGGAAAGCCTTAAAGCCTACTGCATCCTCCACCTTGAACTCTCGGGTTCAAGGGCTAAGTCGACAGCGGCTCATCCGGGGAGCCTGATTCGAATCCGATGCCGGTGCATGCCGGCATCGGATTTTTTATGCGTACGTTTTCGTCCCACCCTGCCGAAGCCGAACCATGACCGAACCCGCGTTGCTGCCCCGCCCCCAACTGCGCCGCCTGTTGCGCAAGGCCCGCCGCTCGCTGACGCGAAGCGAACAACGCCAGGCCGCCGAAGGCCTGTATAAACAACTGGCACAAGACCCGCACTTTCGCCGGGCAAAACACATTTCCCTATACCTGCCCACCGACGGTGAAATCGACCCGCGCCTGTTGCTGCGCGCCGCCCAGCGTCGGGGCAAGAAAACCTACCTGCCAGTGCTCAGTGCCTGGCCACGGACCAAAATGGTCTTTCAGCAAATCCGCCCCGGCGAAAAACTCAAACCCAACCGTTTCCGCATTCTTGAACCGCGCGCCAATCTGGCGCGTCAGCGCAAGGTCTGGGCGCTGGATCTGGTGTTGTTGCCACTGGTGGGGTTTGACGATGTCGGCGGACGCCTGGGTATGGGCGGCGGATTCTACGACCGCAGCCTGGCGTATCTGGCCCGACGACAGAACTGGCGCAAGCCGACGCTGCTGGGCCTGGCCCATGAATGTCAGAAAGTCGAACGTCTCGCGCAAGCGAGCTGGGATGTACCGTTGCAGGGAACGGTGACAGACAAGGCGTGGTATTTCGCGAGATAGACGCCGCGCGGATCAGCGGCGTCGAAAAGGCAGTGTCAGCGCTTGAAGGCTGTCGACTGTTGTACTTGTTGCGCCACTTCAATCGGTGCATCGGCCTTGTTGGCCCACAGACTTTGCGCATAACCGGTGGTCACGACGCCCAGACCGAACAAAATTACCAAAGTCCACAGCAAATCCGGTTTGCGTTTCATCGATTGCCCCCCTCAAGGCACATCATCACGATGACAGCAGCGGTTTCCATTCGTAGGCCGTGCAGCAGCGTCAAGCTTTAAAGGCCGGCATTTTGCGACAACGTGAACCTCTGCGCAAATGCTGACGTCAACCGACCGTCGGTTTGTCATAAAATTGCCGGACAACCTGCCCAATGACCGCTTGAGGAGCACACACCATGGCCTACTGGCTGATGAAATCCGAGCCCGACGAGCTCTCGATCAAGGGCCTGGAGAAGCTCGGCAAAGCGCGCTGGGATGGGGTTCGCAACTATCAGGCACGCAATTTCCTGCGGGCCATGGCGGTGGGAGACGAATTCTTTTTCTACCACTCCAGCTGCCCGGAGCCGGGAATTGCCGGAATCGGCAAAATAATCGAAGCCGCGTACCCGGATCCCACCGCACTGGAACCGCAAAGCCATTACTACGACCCGAAAGCCACCCCGGATAAAAACGCCTGGAGCGCGATTGATGTCGCCCACGTCGAAACTTTCACCCGGGTCTTGAAGCTGGATTATCTGAAACAGCAGACCGCGTTGGCCGAGATGCCGCTGGTGCAGAAGGGCTCGCGACTGTCGGTGATGCCGGTGACGGCCGAGCAGTGGGCGGCAGTACTCGGTTTGCGCTGAGAGGCGTTGCCCCTTGCGACTGACATGACTCAGCGCTGCCTGCGTCGCCGATCATTTGACAGACATCAAGCGATGCCATCGCTTTACCCGTCAGACTGAACGCCCAAGCCGCAGGATGCCCTCATGTCAACGTACCGACGCTCCTCTCTGTTATACGCCGGCGCCCTCATCCTGTTGTTGATGGCGGCCGGAGGCTTCGGCTACTGGAAGTCCATGAGCAACCGCCTTCCCGAGGGGCTTCACAGCGCAAACGGGCGACTCGAGGCCACGCAAGTGCAGATCGCCAGCAAGACTCCGGGACGTCTCGCCGAGGTCTTGGTCGATGAAGGCGACAAGGTCAGCAAAGGGCAACTGCTTGCTCGAATGGACACCCGAACCCTCGAGGCCCAGCGCAATCAGGCCGAAGCCGAGGTTATCCGCGCCCGCGAGAACCTCGCCGCCGCCCAGGCCAACGTACAGTTGCGCCTGAGCGAGCAACTGCTGGCCCAGCAGGAACTTGGCCGCTCACAGTCGTTGTTCAAGCATGGTTTTGTCAGCGCGCAGGTCATCGATCAACTGCAATCACGGATCGGCACCGCTAGCGCTGCTGTGACTGCTGCCCGGGCACAGGTCGCTGCAGTCAGCGCGGCCATCGGTGCAGCCCAGGCCCAGGTTGCGCAACTGGCCAGCGAGATCGATGACAGCCGTCTGCGCGCGCCGATCGACGGGCTGATCCAGCTGCGCATGGCCGAACCCGGCGAAGTGCTGGGTGCCGGCGGCCGAGTCCTGCTGCTGATCGATCCCGGCGACCAATACATGAATCTTTACTTGCCGGCCTCCGTCGCCGGGCGTCTGGCGGTCGGCGATGAAGCGCGGATCCTGCTCGACGCCCTGCCCGACCAGGCATTGCCGGCGAGAGTCAGTTTCGTGGCGGCCAAATCGCAATTCACACCCAAAGAGGTCGAAACCCGCGACGAGCGGCAAAAACTGGTCTTTCGCGTCAAGTTGCGCCTGACCCGACCTGGCGACGTCCCCCAGGCCAAGCCCGGCATGCCCGGCACGGGCTATGTGCGCACCGCGCCGATCGACTGGCCGGCCCATCTGCAATGAACAGCGTCGCGGTTCACGCGAACGCCATCACTCACCGCTATGGCGAGCGGCAAGCCCTGGATGGCATCGCGTTCAGCCTGCCGGCCGGTACCCGCTGCGGCTTGATTGGCCCTGACGGAGCGGGCAAATCCAGTCTGTTGGGGCTGATTGCGGGCGTGAAAGCCCTCCAGCAAGGGCAACTGGAAGTGCTTGGCGGTCCGATCCAGGATCGCAGCCACCGCAACACGCTGTACGCGCGTATCGCTTTCATGCCGCAGGGATTGGGCGGCAACCTGTACCCGGAACTGTCGATCCGCGAGAACGTGCAATTTTTCGCCACCTTGTTCGGCCTCTCTGCCGACGAAAGCGCGCAGCGCCTGCACAACCTGTTGCTCGCCACTGATCTGCTGAGGTTCGCCGATCGACCGGCCGGCAAACTCTCCGGTGGCATGAAACAGAAACTCGGACTGTGTTGCGCGCTGATTCACGAACCGGATCTGTTGATCCTCGACGAGCCGACCACCGGCGTCGATCCGCTCTCGCGCCGCAAGTTCTGGGAATTGGTCGACGATGTTCGGCGCCAACGACCGCAGCTGACCCTGCTGGTCGCCACGGCCTACATGGAGGAAGCTGAACAATTCGAGCATTGCCTGATGCTCGACGGCGGCCGGATGATCGCCACCGGTCTGAGCCGCGAACTGGCTGCTGTCACGCCCAGCGGCAAGCTTGATGACGCCTTCACTCATTTTCAGGGCGAAAGCCGTCACGCCACTCAACCGCTGCACATCCCGCCTTACACCGGCAGCACCGACATTGCCATCGAAGCTCACGACCTGACGTTGCGTTTCGGCAACTTTACGGCTGTGGACCACGTCAGCTTCGCGATCGGGCGAGGCGAGATTTTCGGTTTCCTTGGCTCCAATGGCTGCGGCAAGACCACCACAATGAAAGTCCTGACCGGACTGATGCCCGCCAGCGAAGGTAGCGCAACGCTGCTGGGCAATCCGGTGGATGCGAAGGATCTGGCCACGCGCAAACGGGTCGGATTCATGTCTCAGAGCTTTTCGCTGTATGGCGAACTCAGCGTGCGGCAGAACCTTGAACTGCACGCACGCCTGTTCGATTTGCCGAAAACCGAGAGCGCCCAGCGCATCGACGCGCTGATTCAACGCTTCGATCTGCACGGTGTCGCCAATCAATCGTCCGGGGCCTTGCCTCTGGGAATACGCCAGCGCCTGTCACTGGCGGTCGCGGTCTTGCACAGCCCGGAAGTGCTGATTCTGGATGAGCCGACCTCTGGAGTTGATCCCGCGGCGCGAGACGATTTCTGGCGTCTGTTGATCGAACTGTCCCGTGATCAAGGCGTGACCATTTTCCTTTCCACCCATTTCATGAACGAAGCTCAGCGTTGCGACCGCATCTCCCTGATGCACGCGGGCAAAGTGCTGGCCTGTGACACGCCGACGGCACTGCAACAACAGTTTGGCGGCAAGTCCCTGGAGGCGGCGTTCGTGACCTGCCTTGAACAGGCTCAGGGTAGTGCCGAAACCGCTCCGCCTCCCGCGCCGTCACCGGCCCCGAAGGCGCCGGCCAGCTCCGTCAGGGAGCAGGTTTTCAGTTTCGGTCGTCTGACGGCAGTGGCTCGCCGCGAAGGCAAAGAACTGATCCGCGACAAAGTGCGCATGGCGTTTGCACTGCTGGGTGCCATTTTCATGATGGTGATTTTTGGCTTCGGGATTTCCCTGGATGTAGAGAACCTGGCCTTCGCCGTTTATGACCAGGATCAAACGCCACAAAGCCGCGCCTATCTGGAGGCCTTCCGCGGCTCCCGCTATTTCGCCGAACAGCCGCCCATCGAAGATGCACAGGCTCTGCACCGCCGGCTGCAACGCTCGGAAATCAAACTGGCGCTGGAGATCCCGCCCGGATTCGGCCGCGACCTGTACGCCGGACATCGGCCGGAAGTCGCGGCATGGCTGGATGGCGGCATGCCCTTTCGCGCCGAGACCAGTCGCAACTACGTCGAGGCCGTCCATCTGGCCAATCTTGAGCAACTTGCCGAACAAAGCAGCCCGGCATTGACCCTGTCAGCCCCGGCCACGCTGCAGACCCGCTTTCGCTATAACCAGGATGTGGTCAGCGTCAATGCCATCGGCCCCGGCGTGATGGCGCTGATTCTGGCTTTCATTCCGGCGATGCTGACTGCGCTCGGCATCGTGCGCGAGAAAGAGCTGGGCTCGATCACCAATTTCTACGCCACGCCCCTGACCCGCCTCGAATTTCTGCTGGGCAAACAACTACCCTATCTGCTGGTCAGCCTGGTCAACCTCGCCGTGCTCGTGGCGATGAATCGCTGGCTGTTCGGCGTGCCCTTCAAGGGCAGCCTGCCGACCCTTGCGTTCGGCGGGCTGCTGTATGTACTGGCCACTACCAGCATGGGCCTGCTGATTTCAGCGTTCACCCGAACGCAGATCGCGGCGATCCTCGGCACCATGATCATCACCAGCCTGCCGACCATCCAGTTCTCGGGTCTGATCGTGCCGCGTTCTTCGCTGGAAGGAGCCGCCGCCGTGATGGGCTTGCTGTTTCCGGCCGGTCACTTCCTCGACATCGCCGTAGGAACGTTCACCAAAGCTCTGGACCTGCGTCAACTCTGGCCACAATGTCTGGCGCTGGGCGGCTTTTTTATCGGGTTCACCGGCTTGAGCCTGATCATGCTGAAGAAGCAGGAGGCCTGATGCACAAACTCGTACACATCCTGCGATTGGGTCTCAAGGAACTGACGAGCCTGCGCCATGACAGCGTGTTACTGCTGTTCCTGTTCTACGCCTTCACCGTGGCCATCTATATGCCAGCCGCCGGTTCAGTGATCGGCGTGCATAACGCCAGCGTGGCGATTGTCGACGAGGATCACAGCGCCCTTTCGCGCCAATTGGCTGAGGCGCTGCAGCCTCCGGAATTCCAGACGCCGGTAACGCTGCCCTACGAGCAACTGGATGAAGTCATGGACAGCGGCCGATACACGTTCGTCATCAATATCCCCGCCGGTTTTCAGACCGACCTGCTCGCGGGTCGCCAGCCAGCCCTGCAAGTCAACGTCGACGCCACCGCCATGAGCCAGGCGTTCATGGGCGCCGGCTACATCAGCCGAATATTTCAGCGTGAATTATTGGCATATTCAGGCCAGGGTGATGTGCAGACCGGGTCTGCGGTACAACTGACGACTCGAGCCCTGTTCAATACCAATCTTGAGGGCGGCTGGTTTCTGGCCGTGATTCAGATCGTCAACAACATCACCATTCTGGCGATCATTCTGACCGGCACCGCGCTCCTGCGCGAGCGCGAACACGGCACCCTGGATCATTTGCTGGTGCTGCCGCTGACCGCACTGGAAATCATGCTGGCGAAAGTCTGGAGCAATCTGCTGGTGGTGGTGCTATGCACCTGGCTGTCACTGGAAGTGATTGTCAAAGGTGCGTTGGGCGTACCTTTATCCGGCTCATTGAGCCTGTTTTTGCTGGTCACGGCCGTTTATCTGTTCGCCAGCACCGCGCTGGGTATCTTCCTGGCAACGCTGGCGCGTTCGACACCGCAGTTCGGCCTGCTGGCCATCCCGGTGATTATCCCGATGCTGCTGTTGTCGGGCGGCAGCACACCGCTGGACAGCATGCCGCAGTGGTTGCAATGGGTCATGCAAGGGTCACCGTCCACCCACTTCGTCAGCCTCGGCACCGCGATCCTGTTTCGCGACGCCGGGCTGAGCGTAGTGTGGCCTGATTTGCTGGCGCTGGTCGTGATCGGTTTACTGTTCTTTTTCATCGCCCTGGCACGGTTTCGCAAGAGCCTGGCGTCGTGAACAACCGCGACGATGTTTACTGAATGATCAGGTTGTTGAACAACAGATCCTCGACCACCGGCTTGCCGGTCTCGTCATTCATCACCTGCTGGGTCTGCTTCAAGGCTTCCTGACGCAGTTTTTCCTTGCCCTCGATGCTGCCCATCGCATCGGTGGTCTGCTGAGTGAACAGCGCCACCAGCTGATTGCGGATCAGCGGCTCGTTGGCCTTGACCAGTTTGGTCGCCTCTTCGCCGGTCACCCGCAGTGCCACGTCGGCCTTGTAGACCTTGAGCTTCGGGGTGCCATCGAGCCCGTAGTTGCCCACGAACGGCGGGCTCAGGGTGATGTAGTTGACCTTCGGCGCCTCGCCCTCTTTGGCTTCTTCGGCCAGCGCTGCCACAGGCAGAGACAGGGCCAGCAACAACATGATCCACGCTTTCACAATTCGCTCCTTATCCGGTTTGCGGCCTAGCATAACGACCCGCCGCGCAAGCACAAGCTTATGGCGGACTATCAGGGCCGGGCATGCTCGTTGACCCGTTGACTGCCACACCTACACTTATCGGCCATCACTCCCAAAGGAATAGCCCTGATGAAAGCCGTGCTGTGCAAAGCCTTCGGCCCTGCCGAATCGCTGGTGCTGGAAGACGTCGCCAGTCCTGTCGCCAAGAAGAATGAAATCCTGCTGGACGTGCACGCCGCCGGGGTCAACTTCCCGGACACGCTGATCATCGAGGGCAAATACCAGTTCAAGCCGCCCTTCCCGTTCTCGCCCGGTGGCGAGGCCGCCGGCGTGGTCAGCGAAGTGGGTGAAAAGGTCAGTCACCTGAAAGTCGGCGACCGGGTCATGGCCCTGACCGGCTGGGGCAGCTTCGCCGAGCAGGTCGCAGTGCCGGGCTATAACGTGCTGCCGATCCCGCCCTCGATGGATTTCAACACCGCCGCCGCGTTCAGCATGACCTACGGCACGTCGATGCACGCCCTCAAGCAGCGCGGCAACCTGCAACCGGGCGAAACCCTGTTGGTGCTTGGCGCTTCCGGTGGTGTTGGCCTGGCCGCCGTGGAAATCGGCAAAGCCATGGGCGCCCGGGTGATTGCCGCCGCCAGCAGCGCGGAAAAACTTGCCGTGGCCAAGGCTGCCGGTGCCGACGAACTGATCAACTACAGCGAAACCAGCCTCAAGGACGAGATCAAGCGTCTGACCGACGGCCAGGGCGCCGACGTGATCTACGACCCGGTCGGTGGCGACCTGTTCGACCAGGCCATCCGCGCCATCGCCTGGAACGGCCGCCTGCTGGTAGTCGGTTTCGCCAGCGGACGCATTCCCGAACTGCCGGTCAACCTCGCTCTGCTCAAGGGCGCGGCGGTACTCGGCGTGTTCTGGGGCTCCTTCGCCCAACGCCAGCCGCAGGACAACGCGGCGAACTTCCAGCAATTGTTCGGCTGGTTTGCCGAGGGCAAGCTGAAGCCGCTGGTGTCGCAGGTCTATCCGCTGGGCGAGGCGGCGCAGGCGATCAATGACCTGGGACAGCGCAAGGCAGTGGGTAAGGTTGTGGTGCAGGTGCGCTGAAGGCGCGGCTCGCCTCAACTGCCGGGCGACTGTGCAGTGTCGCCCGGCAACAGATGCTCCTGAACCTTAAGGCTGCGAGACGGAATCAGCCGACCCTCGTCGTCGAAGCGCAGAACGATCAGCCAGTCGAAGACATCATCCGGCCATTTTCGCTGCCCCATCAGCGCTGTTGCGTCGCCGCCGAAGGCTTTCAGCAGTTTGTTGATGTGCCCGTGGTGCCAGGCGATCAGCACCGTCGGCGCCTGATTGCTCTTGCGCAACAGCTTGACCAGTTCATGCACCTCGCCGTTGATATAAGGCTGCTCGATAGACAGATTCAGACGCTCGGCCAGCGGCGTCAGGGTCAAACGTGAGCGCGAGCTCTCGGGACTGTCGCCGGCGGCGATCAGCCGCTCCGGGATCAGCGTCTGGCCATCGAGCTTCAATGGATTGAAGTAGTCGGCATAGGCGCGGGCCCGTTCTTCGCCCCGGGCATTGAGCACCGATCCCTCAGTCGGCTTTTCCGCATGGCGGATGATCAGCACCGTGGCATTGCGCAAACCGGACTGGGCCGGGTGATCGGCGTAAATCAATCCCAGCACCGCAACAGTGATAACCGCCGCCGCCAATAATCGGCGCATGAGCATGCGAACCTTCAAAGCCATCATTCATCTCTGCTGATCAATCGGTCGACGGATCGCGAGTCTAAGCCAGTCCACATTCACAAGTAGTGAAAACGCCCTGTTCTTACAGCAGAGCGACAGGTTCGTAAAAGAACGTGCGACTTCCAACATTTTCCACTGTTTTGCCGATGGGAAGCGGTGCTATTTTCGGTAACGAAACTGTAACATTCGCATCCGCAGTCAAAACAAGAAATCTGGAGCTCTTGAATGTTTGCTTTCTTTCGTCCTGCCGCACATCAGGCTCCATTGCCTGAAGAAAAAATCGACAGCACCTACCGACGCCTGCGTTGGCAGATCTTCGCCGGCATCTTCTTTGGCTACGCGGGTTACTACCTGCTGCGCAAGAACTTCTCGCTGGCCATGCCGTACCTGATCGACGAAGGCTACAGCCGTGGCGATCTGGGCCTGGCAATGTCGGCCATCGCCATCGCGTACGGCCTTTCCAAGTTCCTCATGGGCCTGGTATCCGACCGCTCCAACCCGCGTTACTTCCTGCCGTTCGGCCTGCTGGTATCGGCCGGGGTGATGTTCATTTTCGGTTTCGCGCCTTGGGCAACCTCCAGCGTGACCATGATGTTCATCCTGCTGTTCATCAACGGTTGGGCCCAGGGCATGGGCTGGCCGCCGAGCGGACGCACGATGGTGCACTGGTGGTCGCAGAAGGAACGTGGCGGCGTGGTGTCGGTGTGGAACGTGGCGCATAACGTCGGTGGCGGTCTGATCGGCCCGCTGTTCCTGATCGGCATGGGCCTGTTCAACGACTGGCACGCAGCGTTCTACGTCCCGGCTGCCGTCGCCCTGGCAGTAGCGGTATTCGCTTTCGTCACCATGCGCGACACCCCGCAATCGGTCGGCCTGCCGCCGATCGAGAAGTACAAGAACGACTACCCGGAAGGCTACGACGCCAGCCACGAAGACGAATTCAGCGCCAAGGAAATCTTCGTCAAATACGTGCTGCGCAACAAAATGCTCTGGTACATCGCCATGGCCAACGTCTTCGTTTACCTGTTGCGCTACGGCGTGCTGGACTGGGCGCCGACCTACCTGAAGGAAGCCAAGGGTTTCACCGTGGATAAAACCTCGTGGGCCTATTTCTTCTACGAGTGGGCGGGGATTCCGGGCACGCTGCTGTGCGGCTGGATGTCGGACAAGATCTTCCGTGGCAACCGTGGCCTGACCGGCATGGTGTTCATGGCACTGGTGACCGTGGCGACGCTGGTGTACTGGCTGAACCCGGCCGGCAACCCGACCGTCGACATGATCGCGCTGTTCTCCATCGGCTTCCTGATCTACGGCCCGGTGATGCTGATCGGCCTGCAGGCGCTGGAACTGGCGCCGAAGAAAGCCGCCGGCACTGCCGCAGGCTTCACCGGTCTGTTCGGGTATCTGGGTGGTTCGGTCGCGGCCAGTGCAGCGATGGGCTACACCGTGGACCACTTCGGCTGGGATGGCGGTTTCGTGCTACTGGTGGGCGCTTGCCTGCTGTCGATGGCCTTCCTGGCCCCGACTCTGTGGCACAAGCAAGTCGCCAGTCAGAGCCGCGAAGCAGTCGCCTGATCGGCCTTTGACTTACAGCGCTTGAGCCGCGCCTCCAGATTCCGGTCTGGCATGGCGTGGCTGCGCAGGGCGTGGGCGGTCTGCTCGACATAATCGCGAGTGGTGCCGTAACGCCCGCAAGCGCTTTCGAACACCTGGCTCAGCACATGATCCGGCAAGTTACCGGCATAGCTGGGCAGGTGTCGCTCCAATACGAATCCCAAGGCCTGAACCTGGCTGCCATCTTCGAGTCGGCAGTTGAGCCAGTGTGGCCGATAGGACGGGAACGGCATCTCGCGCTTCCATAATGCATACAGCGCGCTGTCCAGATTGTCTTCCGGCAACCGGTAGGCGAAGCCGCTGCACGAACCGCCACGATCCAGACCAAAGACCAGACCCGGCATTTCCGGCGTGCCGCGATGCTCGTGAGACCACAGGTACAAGCCACGATGGTAGCCATGCACGCGCCCGCGCACCCGCTCGACGGCTGTGCATTCCGGCCGCCAGATCAGCGAACCGTAGGCGAACAGCCACACCGGCCCGCCCTTGTGGCGTGCCATGGTCGATTGCATGGAAGCGAGAAGTTGTTCGTGCGTCAGCTGCGGCCCAAGATCGAGCCGCGGAGGGTAAGCCAGGTTCAGAAAAGCGTTTTCAATGGCGCTCATGGCGAATAGCGTTCAGCTCCCCGCGGGTGAAGAATTACTTAATAGAACGCACCGCTGTAACAATAAGGCACATATGTTTTAAGGCAATTTGAGTGCCATGGCACAGTGCTTAATTGATTGCCTGATGGATATATAACCTACCGGCATTTATGTAATTACATAAATACCGATCGGCTATATGGAGAGTTATAACGAAGTCAGGAGCGGGGTGCGTAAGCAAACACATCCGCACGCATCTGATGGGCATCCATCCCGGCTTCGACCAGCGCATCCAGCGTGCCGTAGACCATGGCCGGAGAGCCACTGGCATAGACGTGCAGCGATTTCAGATCAGGGAAATCCTCACATACCGCTTCGTGCAGCATGCCGCAGCGCCCTTCCCAGCCGCACTGATCACTGACGACCTTGTGCAGGAAAAGATTGGGCAACTTCAGCCATTCGTCCCAATGCTCGATTTCATAAAAATCTTCCGGACGACGCACGCCCCAATACAGATGCACCGGGTGTTTGAAGCCCGTGGCCCGGCAATGCTCGATCAGGCTGTGGATCTGGCCCATGCCAGTACCAGCGGCGATCAGCACCAGCGGCCCGTCCGGCAGTTCCGCCAGGTGGGTATCGCCGAACGGCAGTTCGACCCGCACCATCGGGTTGCGCCTGAGCTGATCGATCAGGCTCAGCGCACTGGATTCGCGCGCCAGCACATGGATTTCCAGATCGCGCCCGCCGTGAGGCGCCGAAGCCATGGAGAACGCCGATTTCTCGCCGTTCTCGCGCTCGATCATCAAATACTGACCGGCGTGATAGCGCGGCGGCTTGCCGGCCGGTGCCCGCAGGCGCACACGAAAGGTATCGCCACCGACGTCCCGGCATTCGATGACCTGACACGACACGCTGCGCACCGGCAGTTCTCCCAGCGCGAGCACGCCATCCCACAGCACGATGCAGTCTTCCAGCGGCTCCGCTATGCAAGTGTAGAACTCGCCGTGGTCGTGCACCTTGCCGGCCTGTTCGACCCGACCTTCCACCAGCAGCGCCGCACACACATGGCAGTTACCATTGCGGCAGCTTTGCGGGCATTCGTAGCCCAGGCGCCGTGCACCATCGAGAATCCGCTCTCCGGGCTGTATCTCGAGCACCGCTCCGGAGGGCTGCAGGGTTACACGCATCAATCTATTCCTAACTGATTCCAGATGGCATCGATCCGTTGGGTGACGGCGTCATCCTTGACGATGACGCGGCCCCACTCGCGAGTGGTTTCGCCCGGCCACTTGTGGGTGGCGTCCAGGCCCATCTTCGAGCCAAGCCCCGACACCGGCGAGGCGAAGTCGAGGTAGTCGATCGGCGTGTTGTCAATCATCACCGTGTCGCGCTTGGGGTCCATGCGCGTGGTGATGGCCCAGATCACGTCGTTCCAGTCCCGCGCGTTGATATCGTCGTCGGTGACGATAACGAACTTTGTGTACATGAACTGTCGCAAAAACGACCAGACACCCAGCATCACGCGCTTGGCGTGGCCCGGATACGACTTCTTCATCGTCACCACGGCCATGCGGTACGAGCAGCCTTCCGGCGGCAGGTAGAAGTCGGTGATCTCCGGGAATTGCTTCTGCAGGATCGGCACGAACACTTCGTTCAAGGCCACGCCAAGAATCGCCGGCTCATCCGGCGGACGGCCGGTGTAGGTGCTGTGGTAGATCGGCTTGATCCGGTGGGTGATGCGTTCGACGGTGAACACCGGGAAGCTGTCGACTTCGTTGTAGTAACCGGTATGGTCGCCGTACGGGCCTTCATCGGCCATCTCGCCCGGATGAATCACGCCTTCGAGGATGATTTCGGCAGTCGCCGGCACTTGCAGGTCGTTGCCTCGGCACTTCACCAACTCGGTGCGACTGTCCCGCAGCAGACCGGCGAAGGCATATTCGGAGAGGCTGTCCGGCACCGGCGTCACCGCGCCAAGAATGGTCGCAGGATCCGCGCCAAGGGCCACGGACACCGGGAACGGCTGGCCCGGATGCTTCTCGCACCACTCACGGAAATCCAGAGCGCCGCCACGATGGCTGAGCCAGCGCATGATGACCTTGTTGCGGCCGATCACTTGCTGACGGTAGATGCCGAGGTTCTGTCGATCCTTGTTCGGGCCTTTGGTGACGGTCAGGCCCCAGGTGATCAGCGGCGCCACGTCGCCCGGCCAGCAAGTCTGCACCGGCAGCATCGCCAGATCGACGTCGTCGCCTTCGATGACCACTTCCTGGCACGGTGCGTCTTTGATGACTTTCGGCGCCATCGCGATGATCTTGCGGAAGATCGGCAGTTTCGACCACGCGTCCTTCAAGCCCTTCGGCGGTTCCGGTTCCTTGAGGAACGCCAGCAGCTTGCCGATTTCGCGCAGTTCGCTGACCGACTCGGCGCCCATGCCCATGGCCACCCGCTCAGGAGTGCCGAACAGGTTGCCGAGCACCGGAATGTCGTAGCCGGTCGGTTTTTCGAACAGCAGCGCCGGGCCCTTGGCCCGCAGCGTGCGGTCGCACACCTCGGTCATTTCCAGCACCGGCGAGACGGGAATCTGGATGCGTTTCAACTCTCCGCGCTGCTCAAGCTGCTGCACGAAATCCCGAAGATCCTTGAATTTCATTGACGATGGCACCCTCAAAATAGGCGTACATCCTACCTGCTCTGACGGGCAAACAGCAGCCCGTCAACATCAGGCCTCGCTCAATTGTGGCTCGTCCCCAGCAGCAGAGGCGCAAACAGCGGGCTCAGCCGGGAGCTCCCCGCGTCCGAAAGATGATCCTCATCCTTGTACTGCGAATGGCCGTTGACCTCGATGCTGCAGACGCCATTGCTGCACATCAGCGGTGTTGGATCGATCACGTGCACACCCGGATCAGCGGCGCTCATGGATTCGAACAGGCGGCTGAGGAAATGCTGGCGCGCCAGATGTTCCTCAAGCGGACGACCCAGCCCTTCGGCGGACCTTCCGATCCGCGCCAGGCTGGTCAAGCGGTTGATGGCGCCTTTGCGTTGCAGCGGCACCTCCTTGAACAGCCAGACTTGCGCCCCCGTCGCCCTCAATGCGGCAACCCGCGCTTTCAGCGCTGCGGCCATGCGTTGCTCGGCCTGGACGGTATCGTCTTGCGAATTGAGCAGCACCTTCTTATCGCCGTCTTCGCGGCCATACACGTAAAGGCTCCAGTTGGACGCCAGCACCACATCCTTGATGCCGAGGCTGCGCACACGTTCCATGGTCTGTTCGTTGAAATCCTTGCAGCGCTGACGCGGGTCGTCGCTGAGAATCGGCGGGCACGCGCTCATGCTGTACAGCCAAACCGGACGCCCCTCGCGACGGGCATTATTCTCGATGGCCGGCAGCAAGGCGGCGGCGTGGCTGTCGCCCCAGAACAATTGAGTGGCCGGAACATCCTCGTTGCCACCCACCAGACAGGCCTTGTCCAGCTCTTTATCCTGAGTCACCAGCATGCATTTCATCTGCCCTGCACGCCACTCACGGGACTGTGCATACTCCAGCGCTTTACCGGTCAGACGCTGAGGGACACCGTCGGCGGAACGGATCGCCGACCCCGTCGCCACGAGTGCAACGATGGCGGCCAGACTGCCTGCCAGCACTGCATTACGCGAGGCGAGCAAGCGTTTTTCGCGAAACGGCAGCTCGATATAGCGCAGACTCAGCCAGGCCAGGCCCAGCGCCAAGGCTATCCAGCCGATTGCTTCAACAGGCTGAATGCCATCGATGGAAATCGCGTTGGCGTAGACAAACACCGGCCAATGCCAAAGATAGAGCGAATACGAAAGCAAGCCGACCCAGACCAACGGCCGCAGACTCAAGAGCCGCCCGGTGAGGCTCGCACCTTGCGCGCCCGACCAGATCAGCGCCGTCGTCCCCAGCACCGGCAACAACGCTGCCCAGCCCGGAAACACGGTGGATTTGTCAAAAGTGAACACCGCGACCAGCACTGCCGCCAGGCCGGCCAGCCCCACGGCCTGATACAACCACGGACGCACCGCCTGCTTCGGCGCCGGAATTACCGCGAGCATCGCACCGCAGAGCAACTCCCAGGCCCGGGTAGGCAGCGAGAAGAAGGTGAATTCCGGCTTGTGTTCGATGTTGGCGATGTTCAAGCCGAACGACACCAGCAACACGGCGAACAGCATCCAGCGCCAATGGCGGAAATAGCGGATCAGCACCGCCATCAACAGCGGAAAGAAGATGTAGTACTGCTCTTCCACCGCCAGCGACCAGGTATGCAGCAGCGGCTTCAGATCCGAGGCTGGCTGGAAATAGCCGTCCTCGCGCATGAACAGAATGTTGGAGATGAACAGCGACTGATAGCGCACTGTTCGCCCGAGTTCGGCGAAGTCCTTGGCCGTCAGCAGCAACCAGCCCAGTGCCAGCGTCACCAGCATGACCACGCTCAGGGCAGGAATGATGCGGCGGGCACGGCGTGCCCAGAAATCAATGAAGCTGAAGCGTTGAGCGCTGATTTCGCGGAATAGAATCGTTGTGATCAGGAAGCCGGAAATGACGAAAAAAACGTCAACCCCGACAAAGCCGCCACTGAATGTACTGAATCCAAAATGAAACAGTACGACGGGAATAACCGCCAGAGCTCGTAATCCGTCGATATCACGGCGACTGCCAAACGTGTGCATGACCTTTCTCGTTCTGGATACAGAGTCCTTGGAAAGCGCGAAAGTTATCAGCCACGTGCATTTCAATCCAGATACAAATAATCCGACGCGAAAAAAAAGCGCCCTTATGGGGCGCTTTTTTCAAACAACAGAGTATTACTTGCGCTTCATCGACAGGAAGAACTCGTCGTTGGTCTTGGTCGTCTTCAGCTTGTCGACCAGGAACTCGATGGCCGCCACTTCGTCCATCGGGTGCAGCAGTTTGCGCAGGATCCACATACGCTGCAGCTCATCGTCGGCAGTCAACAGCTCTTCGCGACGAGTACCGGACTTGTTGATGTTGATGGCCGGGAACACACGCTTCTCGGCGATACGACGGTCCAGTGGCAGCTCCATGTTGCCGGTGCCCTTGAACTCTTCGTAGATCACTTCATCCATCTTCGAGCCGGTTTCAACCAGCGCAGTGGCGATGATGGTCAGCGAGCCGCCTTCTTCGATGTTGCGCGCGGCGCCGAAGAAACGCTTCGGTTTCTCCAGGGCGTGGGCATCGACACCACCGGTCAGCACCTTGCCGGAGCTCGGGATCACGGTGTTGTAGGCACGGGCCAGACGGGTAATGGAGTCGAGCAGGATCACCACGTCCTTTTTGTGTTCGACCAGGCGCTTGGCCTTCTCGATCACCATTTCAGCCACTTGCACGTGACGGGTCGGCGGCTCGTCGAAGGTCGAGGCAACCACTTCGCCGCGCACGGTGCGCTGCATTTCGGTCACTTCTTCCGGACGCTCGTCGATCAACAGCACGATCAGGTGAACTTCAGGATTGTTACGGGCGATGTTCGCTGCAATGTTCTGCAGCATGATCGTTTTACCGGCTTTCGGCGGTGCAACGATCAGACCGCGCTGGCCTTTGCCGATCGGGGCGCACAGGTCGATCACACGACCGGTCAGGTCTTCGGTGGAACCGTTGCCGGCTTCCATCTTCATGCGCACGGTCGGGAACAGCGGGGTCAGGTTCTCGAAGAGAATCTTGTTCTTCGCGTTCTCAGGACGATCGAAGTTGATCGTGTCGACCTTGAGCAGGGCGAAGTAACGCTCGCCTTCCTTCGGAGGACGGATCTTGCCAACGATGGTGTCACCGGTGCGCAAGTTGAAACGGCGGATCTGGCTCGGCGAGACATAGATGTCGTCAGGACCGGCGAGGTAAGAAGCGTCAGCGGAGCGCAGGAAGCCGAAGCCGTCCTGGAGAATCTCCAGCACGCCATCACCGGAGATTTCCTCACCGCTTTTAGCGTGCTTTTTCAGCAGGGAGAAAATCACGTCCTGCTTGCGCGAACGGGCCATATTTTCTATGCCCATCTGTTCGGCCAATTCGAGCAGTTCGGTAATCGGCTTTTGCTTGAGTTCAGTCAGATTCATATAGGAATGACGTAATCATTTATGGAGGGGGGGAAATTAAGCTTTTGGCTTAATGAGGCCGCGCCGCGGAGAAGGCGACAGGATCGCTTACTTATTCGAAAAGGAGTGCGTCGGCGACGGCTAGCAGGGGGCAGTGGAGAAACCAGTGCGGGGCCGAATGTACCACCTGAGTTTCGGAGCGTCTAGCCCTGAATACGCAAAAAGCCCCGCAATTTGCGGGGCTTTTTCAGGACAATCCTTACCGCGACGCTTAGAGGTTGGCGTCGAGGAAAGCAGCCAGTTGCGACTTCGACAGAGCGCCGACCTTGGTCGCTTCCACGTTGCCGTTCTTGAACAGCATCAGGGTCGGAATACCACGTACGCCGTGCTTGGCAGGGGTTTCCTGGTTTTCGTCGATGTTCAGCTTGGCGACGGTCAGCTTGCCTTTGTAAGTCTCTGCAATCTCGTCCAGAACCGGAGCGATCATTTTGCAAGGGCCGCACCATTCAGCCCAGTAGTCGACCAGGACAGCGCCTTCGGCCTTGAGTACGTCGGCTTCGAAGCTAGCGTCGCTAACGTGTTTGATCAGATCGCTGCTCATGGAATTCTCCAGGTTGTAAGCAAAAAAACGTGGCCCATCATAGCCGCCCTTCCCTTGTTCAGGAAGCCGCAGATGATTGAGTCTTGCTATGGCACTCGATGAGTTTGGGTATAGCTCAAGTCACGCGCTGGCGGGGGCGATGAAGGATATTCCGGTGCGCAGGGCCGCGTTGCGCACGTGCTCCTGCATGGCTTTCTGTGCAGCGGCTGACGCCCGACGGGCCAGTGCGCGAAGGATCTTGCGATGCTCTTGCCAGGTTTCCATGGCCCGCTCGGCGCGGATGAACGGTAGTTTCTGGCTTTCCAGAAAGATGTCGGCGCTGGCGGTGAGGATGCTCAGCATCGCCTGATTGCCGCTGGCCAGCAGGATCCGCCGGTGGAATTCGAAATCCAGTTTCGCCGCTGCCTCGAAGTCACAGGCGCGCAGCTGCTCGCGCATGGCCGCGACGTTGTCTTCCAGTTCGTCCAGATCAAACGTGCTCAGCGTCACCGCCGCCAGCCCGGCCGCGAACCCTTCCAGCGCGTAGCGCAACTGAAAGATTTCCAGCGGCGAAGCCTGGGCTGCAAACGGCCAGGCCGGTGCACCCTCGCCACGAGGCAACTCGACCGGCGCCTGCACGAACACACCTTTACCCGGCTGAATGCTGACCACACCCAGCGCACTCAAGGACGACAACGCCTCACGCAACGACGCGCGGCTGACGCCCAGCTGAACCGCCAGATCCCGCTGAGAAGGCAACGCATCGCCGGGGCCGAAGCCCTGCTCGGTAATCAGTTTGCGGATCGCTTGCAGCGCCACTTCGGGTACGGCGCGGGAGATCGAGTTCATGGTTTTCCAGACGGACAGGCCAAGGTGCGGCCAGTTGTAATGCTATTCGAGGCATCAGGCAAGTCGTGCCCCAGCGGGGTTCGGCGGCGCAAGCCGATGCGCTATCGCAGTGCGAAACCCGACCTGACTGTTCAGGCCAGTAAGACCGAACAAACCCGCTAAACCCGTGGCTTTGCGTAGCGAAATCGGCGTTTTGGCACGGCCCGTGCTCTGTCCGATCGCAGAATTCACTTCCCGCCGATCCGGAGATTGTCCATGACGAAGCGTTACAGCGCCCTCCTCGCCGCCCTGTTTGCCGGTCTGATGCTGAGCCAGGCCCCCGCCCATGCCGACGGTCTGGATGACGTGGTCAAGCGCGGCACCTTGAAAGTCGCGGTGCCCCAGGACTTCCCGCCGTTCGGCTCGGTCGGCCCGGACATGAAACCGCGCGGCCTCGATATCGACACCGCGAAACTGCTGGCCGACCAGCTCAAGGTCAAACTCGAACTGACCCCGGTCAACAGCACCAACCGCATTCCGTTCCTGACCACCGGCAAGGTCGATCTGGTGATTTCCAGCCTCGGCAAGAACCCCGAGCGCGAGAAGGTCATCGATTTCTCCCGCGCCTATGCGCCGTTCTATCTCGCTGTGTTCGGCCCGCCGGACGCGGCCGTCAGCACCCTCGACGACCTCAAGGGCAAGACCATCAGCGTCACCCGGGGCGCCATCGAAGACATCGAGCTGACCAAGGTCGCCCCCGAAGGCGTGACCATCAAGCGCTTCGAAGACAACAACTCGACCATCGCCGCCTACCTCGCAGGCCAGGTCGACCTGATCGCCAGCGGCAACGTGGTGATGGTCGCGATCAGCGAAAAGAACCCCAAACGCGTACCGGCGCTGAAAGTGAAGCTCAAGGATTCGCCAGTCTACGTCGGCGTGAACAAGAACGAGCCGGCGCTGCTGGGCAAGGTCAACGAGATCCTGACCACCGCCAAGGCTGACGGCGCACTGGAAAAAAATGCGCAGACCTGGCTCAAAGAGCCGCTGCCGGCCGACCTCTGATCGGCGACGCGGGAGACTTTCATGGCCTATCAGTTCGATTTCTTGCCGGTGGTGGAAAACACCGACCTGCTGCTGCGCGGGGCGTTGTTCACCCTTGAGCTGACGGCCATCGGCGCGCTGTTCGGGGTTGGCGTGGGCATCGTCGGGGCGCTGGTACGGGCGTGGAACATCCGCCCGTTCTCGGCGATCTTCGGTGTGTATGTGGAATTGATCCGCAACACGCCGTTCCTCGTGCAGCTGTTCTTCATTTTCTTCGGCCTGCCGTCCCTTGGCGTGCAGATTTCCGAGTGGCAGGCAGCGGTACTGGCGATGGTGATCAACCTCGGTGCGTACTCGACCGAGATCATCCGCGCCGGCATCCAGGCGATTCCGCGCGGGCAGCTGGAAGCAGCGGCGGCGTTGGCGATGAGCCGCTTCGAAGCGTTCCGCCACGTGGTGCTGCTGCCGGCACTGGGCAAAGTGTGGCCGGCGCTGAGCAGCCAGATCATCATCGTCATGCTCGGTTCGGCGGTGTGTTCGCAGATCGCCACCGAGGAGTTGAGCTTCGCCGCCAACTTCATTCAGTCGCGCAACTTCCGCGCCTTTGAAACCTACGCCCTGACCACCCTCATTTATCTGTGCATGGCGCTGCTGATCCGGCAGTTGCTGAACTGGCTCGGGCGGCGCTACCTCTCGAAAAGCAGCGCAAGGAGCAGCCAATGAGCGACTTCACGTTCTGGGACATCCTGCGCAACCTGCTCACCGGCCTGCAATGGACGCTGGCGCTGTCGCTGGTGGCGTTCATCGGCGGCGGGATCGTCGGGTTGCTGATCCTGATCATGCGCATCTCGAAGAACCCGCTGCCCAGCAGCATCGCCCGCACCTGGATCGAACTGTTTCAGGGCACACCGCTGTTGATGCAGCTGTTTCTGGTGTTTTTCGGCGTGGCGCTGGCCGGGGTGGAGATTTCGCCGTGGATGGCGGCGGCGATTGCCCTGACGCTGTTCACCAGTGCTTATCTGGCGGAGATCTGGCGCGGCTGCGTCGAGGCGATTCCCCACGGTCAGTGGGAAGCTTCGTCGAGCCTGGCGCTGAATCCGCTGGAGCAACTGCGCTACGTGATCCTGCCGCAGGCGCTGCGCATCGCCGTAGCGCCAACCGTGGGTTTCTCGGTGCAAGTGGTCAAGGGGACCGCGGTGACCTCGATCATCGGCTTCACCGAACTGACCAAGACCGGCGGCATGCTCGCCAACGCCACTTTCGAACCGTTCATGGTCTACGGCCTCGTCGCCCTGGGCTACTTCCTGCTCTGCTACCCCCTGTCCCTCAGTGCGCGCTACCTGGAAAGGAGACTGCATGCCTCTGCTTAGAATTTCCGCCCTGCATAAATACTACGGCGATCACCACGTGCTCAAAGGCATCGACCTGAGCGTCGAGGAAGGCCAGGTGGTGGCGATCATCGGCCGCAGCGGCTCGGGCAAATCCACTCTGCTGCGCACCCTCAACGGTCTGGAATCGATCAACGACGGCGTGATCGAAGTCGACGGCGAATACCTGGACGCCGCCCGCGCCGACCTGCGCAGCCTGCGGCAAAAGGTCGGGATGGTGTTCCAACAGTTCAACCTGTTCCCGCACCTGACGGTGGGCGAAAACGTGATGCTCGCGCCGCAAGTGGTACAGAAAGTGCCCAAGGCCAAAGCGCAGGAACTCGCGCGGCGGATGCTGGAACGTGTGGGTCTGGGTGAGAAGTTCGATGCCTTCCCTGAGCGTCTCTCCGGCGGTCAGCAACAGCGCGTGGCGATTGCCCGGGCGCTGGCGATGTCGCCGAAGGTGCTGCTGTGCGACGAGATCACCTCGGCGCTGGATCCGGAGCTGGTCAACGAAGTGCTCAGCGTGGTCCGCCAGCTCGCGAAGGAAGGCATGACGCTGATCATGGTCACCCACGAAATGCGCTTCGCCCGGGAGGTCGGGGACAAACTGGTGTTCATGCATCAGGGCAAGGTGCACGAGGTGGGCGATCCGAAAGTGCTGTTTGCCGATCCGCAGACGCCGGAACTGGCGAATTTCATTGGCACCGTGGAAGCGACTGCCTGAAACAGCCTGCTACCCGATCGTTCCCACGCTCTGCGTGGGAACGCAGCGCGGGACGCTCCGCGTCCCAAAAGCGGACGCAGAGCGTCCGTTGAGGCATTCCCACGCAGAGCGTGGGAACGATCAGCGTCGTTGAGTGCGCAACGGTCCCTGGCTTTTATGCGCAGGATCAAGGGTTTGAACCATGCGCGTTGGCGGCAGCGTTTGATCGTGGCACGATGTCGGGGTTATCGACCGAGACCCCCTGACCATGCCGCAATCCCAAGCCAAGAATCTGTCCCTGATCGCCGCGATCGACCTGGGCTCCAACAGCTTCCATATGGTCGTGGCCAAGGCCCAGAACGGCGAAATCCGTATTCTCGAACGGCTCGGAGAAAAAGTTCAGCTGGCCGCCGGCATCGACGATGAGCGCCAGCTCAACGAAGAATCCATGCAGCGCGGCCTCGACTGCCTCAAGCGCTTTGCCCAACTGATCAACGGCATGCCGCTGGGCGCCGTGCGGATCGTCGGCACCAACGCCCTGCGCGAGGCGCGCAACCGTGGCGAATTCATCCGCCGTGCCGAAGAAATCCTCGGCCATCCGGTGGAAGTCATCTCCGGCCGTGAAGAGGCCCGCCTGATCTACCTCGGCGTGTCCCACACCCTCGCCGACACCCCGGGCAAACGCCTGGTCGCCGACATCGGCGGCGGCAGTACCGAATTCATCATCGGCCAGCGTTTCGAACCGCTGCTGCGCGAAAGCCTGCAAATGGGCTGCGTGAGTTTCACCCAGCGCTATTTCAAGGACGGCAAGATCACCCCGGCCCGCTACGCCCAGGCCTACACGGCGGCGCGGCTGGAAATCATGAGCATCGAACACGCCCTGCATCGCCTGACCTGGGATGAAGCCATCGGCTCCTCGGGGACCATCCGCGCCATCGGCCTGGCGCTCAAGGCCGGCGGTCACGGCACCGGCGAAGTGAATGCCGAAGGTCTGGCGTGGCTCAAGCGCCGCCTGTTCAAGCTCGGCGATGTCGACAAGATCGATTTCGAAGGCATCAAGCCGGATCGTCGGGCGATCTTCCCGGCGGGCCTGGCGATTCTCGAAGCGATCTTCGACGCCCTAGAACTGCAACGCATGGATCACTGCGAGGGCGCGCTGCGTGAAGGCGTGCTGTATGACCTGCTCGGCCGCCATCACCACGAAGACGTGCGCGAACGCACCCTGACCTCGCTGATGGAGCGCTACCACGTCGACCTGGAACAGGCCGCGCGCGTCGAGCGCAAAGCCCTGCATGCTTTTGATCAAGTGGCAGAGGACTGGGAACTGGAAGACGGCATCTGGCGCGAACTGCTGGGCTGGGCGGCGAAAGTCCACGAAGTCGGGCTCGACATCGCTCACTATCACTACCACAAGCACGGCGCTTACCTCATTGAGCACTCGGACCTCGCCGGGTTCTCCCGCGAAGATCAGCAAATGCTTGCCCTGCTGGTGCGCGGCCACCGCCGCAATATCCCCAAGGACAAGTTCGCCGAGTTCGGCGACGACGGCGACAAACTGATCCGCCTATGCGTGCTGCTGCGCTTCGCCATCCTGTTCCACCACATCCGTGGCACCCAGGCGATGCCGCAAGTGACGCTGCATGCCAACGGCAACCACCTCGACGTGGAATTCCCTGAGAACTGGCTGGATGAAAATCAGCTGACCCAGGCGGATTTCGGGCTTGAGGCCGAATGGCTGACGCGGGTGGGGATTGTTCTGACCGTGCATTGAGTAACGGGCAGGCACAAAAAAGGCGATCCGGATGGATCGCCTTTTTTATGGCTATGAAACCTGCGGTCAGCTGCTGACCGGTAGAATCGGGCTGCCCAACCGCTCCAGCAACGTCGCCTGGGCACTGCGCGGGTTCTGGTTGCCGGTTGGCGTGTTGCGGATGTAGCGGCCGTCCGATTGCAGGCTCCAGCTGTGGGTGTTGTCGGTCAGGTACAGCTCCAGTTCTTTCTTGACCCGGGTCAGCAGCTTCTTGCCTTCCACCGGGAAGCAAGTCTCGACGCGCTTGTCGAGGTTGCGCTCCATCCAGTCGGCGCTGGACAGGAACATCTGCTCCTCGCCACCGTTGAGGAAGTAGAACACCCGGGTGTGTTCAAGGAAGCGACCAATGATCGAGCGCACGTGAATGTTGTGCGAAACCCCGGCGATGCCCGGACGCAGGCAGCACATGCCGCGCACCACCAGGTCGATGCGCACGCCGGACTGGCTGGCCTTGTACAGCGCGCGGATGATCTTCGGATCGGTCAGCGAGTTGAACTTGGCGATGATGTGCGCCGGCTTGCCGTCGAGCGCAAATTGCGTCTCGCGGGTAATCATGTCGAGCATGCCCTTCTTCAGGGTGAACGGCGCATGCAGCAGCTTCTTCATGCGCAGCGTCTTGCCCATGCCGATCAATTGGCTGAACAGTTTACCGACGTCTTCGCACAAGGCGTCGTCGGAAGTCAGCAGGCTGTAGTCGGTGTACAGGCGGGCGTTGCCGGCGTGGTAGTTACCAGTGCCGAGGTGCGCGTAACGCACGATCTCGCCCTGCTCGCGGCGCAGGATCAGCATCATCTTGGCGTGGGTCTTGAAGCCGACCACGCCGTAGATCACCACCGCACCGGCCGCTTGCAGACGGCTGGCCAGTTGCAGGTTGGATTCTTCGTCGAAGCGCGCACGCAGCTCGATGACCGCCGTCACTTCCTTGCCGTTACGCGCGGCGTCCACCAGCGCATCGACGATTTCCGAGTTGGCGCCGGAACGGTACAGGGTCTGGCGCACGGCCAGAACATGCGGATCCTTGGCGGCCTGGCGCAGCAGATCGACCACCGGGGTGAACGACTCGAACGGGTGCAGCAGCAGGATGTCCTGCTTGCTGATCACGCTGAAAATGTTTTCGCTGTTTTGCAGCAGTTTCGGAATCTGCGGCGTGAACGGCGTGTATTGCAGCTCCGGATGGCTGTCCAGGCCGGTGATGCTGAACAGACGCGTCAGGTTCACCGGACCGTTGACCTGATACAGCTCGGTCTCGCTCAGGTTGAACTGCTTGAGCAGGTAGTCCGACAGGTGTTTCGGGCAGGTGTCGGCGACTTCCAGACGCACGGCATCACCGTAACGGCGGGAGAACAGCTCGCCACGCAGGGCGCGCGCCAGGTCTTCGACGTCTTCGGAATCGAGCGCAAGGTCGGCGTTCCGGGTCAGGCGGAACTGGTAGCAGCCCTTGACCTTCATGCCCTGGAACAGATCGTCGGCGTGGGCGTGGATCATCGACGACAGGAACACATAGTTGTCGCCGGGGCCGCCGACTTCTTCCGGCACCTTGATGATCCGCGGCAACAGACGCGGCGCCGGGATGATCGCCAGACCGGAGTCGCGACCGAAGGCATCGATACCTTCGAGCTCGACGATGAAGTTCAGGCTTTTGTTCACCAGCAACGGGAACGGGTGCGTCGGGTCGAGACCGATCGGGGTGATGATCGGCGCGATTTCGTCGCGGAAGTAGCGACGCACCCAGGTTTTGATCTTGGTCGTCCAGTGACGACGACGGATGAAGCGCACCTGATGCTTTTCCAGCTCTGGGAGCAGGATGTCGTTGAGGATCGCGTACTGGCGGTCGACATGACCGTGCACCAGCTCGCTGATGCGGGCCAGGGCCTGGTGCGGTTGCAGGCCATCGGCGCCGGCCTGTTCACGGGCGAAGGTGATTTGCTTCTTGAGGCCGGCGACGCGGATTTCAAAGAATTCGTCGAGGTTGCTGGAGAAGATCAGCAGGAACTTCAGCCGCTCCAGCAACGGGTAGGACTCGTCCAGCGCCTGTTCCAGCACGCGGATGTTGAACTGCAGTTGCGACAATTCCCGGTGGATGTACAGGCTGCTGTCATCCAGACCGGGAATCGCGATCGCCGGAACCGCCACGACGGGCTCTGCCGCCTGCGCGGGTGGCGCAGGCTCGAGTTCCGGCGGGGTTTCGGTAATCTGCTCGACCACGGGTTGAGCGTCTTTTACGGCAACTTCAGTGAGTCCTTCGGTATTCATCGAATGTTCCTGGGAGGGCTATTTCTGCTCTCGTAACAATTGAGCGGCACGGACAGCAAAGTAAGTCAGGATGCCATCAGCGCCGGCACGTTTAAAGGCGGTCAGGGATTCGAGGATCACGCCTTCGCTCAACCAGCCATTCTGGATCGCCGCCATGTGCATGGCGTATTCGCCGCTGACCTGATAGACGAAGGTCGGCACTTTGAAGGCATCTTTTACCCGGAACAAAATGTCCAGGTACGGCATGCCGGGTTTGACCATGACCATGTCCGCGCCTTCAGACAAGTCCGCGCCCACTTCGTGCAGGGCTTCGTCGCTGTTGGCCGGGTCCATCTGATAGGAGGCCTTGTTCGCCTTGCCCAGGTTCGCCGCCGAACCCACGGCATCGCGGAACGGGCCGTAATAGGCGCTGGCGTATTTGGCCGAGTAGGCCATGATCCGCACGTTGACGTGACCGGCCAGCTCCAGCGCTTCGCGGATCGCCTGGATGCGGCCGTCCATCATGTCCGACGGGGCAACCACCTGGGCGCCCGCAGCAGCGTGGGACAAGGCTTGTTTGACCAGTGCATCGACGGTGATGTCGTTCTGCACATAGCCTTCTTCATCGAGAATGCCGTCCTGACCGTGTGTGGTGAACGGGTCGAGGGCGACGTCGGTGATCACGCCCAGCTCGGGGAATCGGTCACGCAGGGCACGGGTGGCGCGCTGGGCGATACCTTCGGGATTCCAGGCTTCGGCGGCATCGAGGGATTTGAGTTCAGGCGGGGTGACCGGGAACAGCGCCAGCGCCGGAATTCCCAGCTCGACCCATTTGGCGGCCTCTTCAAGCAGCAGATCGATGGTCAGGCGCTCGACACCCGGCATCGAAGCCACAGCTTCGCGGCGATTTTCACCGTCGAGCACGAACACTGGCAGGATCAGGTCATCGACCGTCAACACATTCTCACGCACCAGCCGCCGGGAAAAATCATCACGGCGATTGCGACGCAGGCGGGTGGCAGGGAACAGACGGTTGGCTGGGGTAAAGCTCACGGCAGACTCCTGAGCCCGCGCAAACGGGCGAGCGTGACAGTTATAGATGGCCATTATGACGGTCGTATGACAGTTATGTGCACCCCTGCGACAGGTAGTCGCTTTCCATTGTCCGTGTAGGAAATGTTCACGTCGAGACACATTTCGACACTTTCCTGAATGTGTCCGAAGGGTTAGGCTGCGCGTTCATTTCGCCAGCACCCAGACAATGCTCCAACAATTTCTGCATGACTTCGGCTACTTTGCCCTGTTTCTCGGGACGTTTTTCGAAGGCGAAACCATCCTGGTGCTCGCGGGCTTCCTCGCGTTCCGTGAATACATGGACATCAAACTGGTGGTGGTCGTGGCGTTCTTCGGCAGCTACGCCGGTGATCAGCTGTGGTACTTCCTGGGCCGCAAGCACGGACGCAAATTGCTGGCGCGCAAACCGCGCTGGCAGATGATGGGCGACCGCGCGCTGGAACACATCCGCAAGCACCCGGACATCTGGGTCTTGAGCTTTCGCTTCGTGTACGGCCTGCGCACGGTGATGCCGGTGGCAATCGGCCTCTCGGGCTATCCGCCGGGACGTTATCTGCTGCTCAACGGTATCGGCGCCGCGATCTGGGCCACCGCCCTGGCTGCTGCCGCCTACCACTTCGGCGCCGTGCTCGAAGGCATGCTCGGCAGCATCAAGAAGTATGAGTTGTGGGTACTGGGCGCGCTGTTGATACTCGGCCTGGGCCTGTGGCTGCGCCGCCGGTTCAAGAATGCCCGGCTGGCGAAAAAGGTTTACGAGGAAGAACAGGCCGAGCTGCTGGCCAAGGCCGAACGGCACAAAACCGAAATGACCAACGCCGCCGATCCTAAGACGCCAGCCGACTAAGCCGCTGGCGACAGCCATACAGCCCGATGCCGCTGAGCAGGCTGTAACAGAGCAGACCGACCCATATCCCCGGGCTGGCCGGCCACAGCCCGACCAGCGGCGCCAGCCACACCAGCGGCAGGTTCGATGCCAGCCGCAGCACTTCCAGCTTACCCGCCCACGGGCGATTCTCCAGGGCCACGCCCAACACGAACAAACCGAACGCCACCGCGCCCCAGCCGAGTACCAATGCACGGGTGGGCAGACTGTGTTCCAGATTCATCAGATAACTGCCCAGCGCCACATAGGCGGCAAACTGCAACCCCACGTACCACTGCTGACGGCTGTTCAGCGGCACTTCGAATTTGCGGAACTGACTCAGGTCCGGCTTGTTCATCGGGTACTTCGCCGCAACGTCTGCCGGACGCCAGCCGGTGCGCATGAACCAGATGCGGATCTTGTCCCACACATGCTCGGCACGGCGAGCATCGTCCCACAGCTGCGCGTAGAACTGCAGGTTGGCCCACAACGGATTCCAGCTTGCCAGCGGTGTGGTCACGCCGAAAATCACCGGCTCGTTGTCGTCCTCTTCCTGGAACGAGCCGAACAGACGGTCCCAAATAATGAACACCCCGCCGTAGTTGCGATCCATGTAGAGAGCGTTCTGTGCATGGTGGGCCCGATGATTGGACGGCGTGACGAAGCACCACTCGAACCAGCCGAGCTTGGGAATGTGCCGGGTATGGACCCAGAACTGATACAGCAGATTCAGCGCGGCAACGCTGACAAACACCAGCAAAGGCACCCCGAGCACGGCCATCGGCAGGTAGAAGATCCAGCTCAGCAGGAACCCGGTGCTGGTCTGGCGCAAGGCCGTGGAAAGGTTGTAGTCCTCGCTCTGGTGATGCACCGAATGCGCCGCCCAGAGGATGTTCCGTTCATGGCCCATGCGATGCAGCCAGTAATAGCAGAAGTCATAGAAGACAAAGGCAAACACCCAGACCCAGACGCTGTCCGCAGGCAAGCTGAACAGCGCCAGATGCTCCAGGGCAAACCCATAGGTCACCAGGCCCACGCCTTTGGTCAACAGGCCGGTGGTGGTCGACAACACCCCGGTGCTGATGCTGCTCACCGCATCGGCCAGGCGATAGTTGCTCACCCCGCGCCAGCGGTCGGCGATGAGCTCCGCCGCAATCAACACGAAGAAAAACGGTACCGCATACAGGATGAAGTTCATGACGCGCCCTGGTCGGAGTCTGTAGCACAGATCCTAGGCGTAGCCGCGGCTTGATCCTATGGCAACGAACGACAAATTAGAGGACATTTAGCGCCATGAATCTGGAGAGAAACCCATGAGCAAAAAAGTTGCAGTGATCCTGTCCGGTTGCGGCGTTTACGACGGCGCCGAGGTCCACGAGAGTGTCATCACCCTGTTGCGCCTCGACCAGCGCGGTGCCCAGGTACAGTGCTTCGCCCCGAACATCGCGCAATTGCATGTGATCAATCACCTGACCGGTGAGGAAATGCCCGAGTCGCGCAACGTGCTGGTGGAATCGGCGCGCATCGCCCGGGGCAACGTCAAGGATCTGCGCGAGGCCGATGTCGAGGACTTCGATGCGCTGATCGTGCCTGGCGGTTTCGGTGCGGCGAAGAACCTGTCGAACTTCGCCATCGAAGGCGCCGGCTGCAGCGTGCAGCCGCAAGTGCTGGCACTGGCCGAAGCCTTTGCCGAAGCGGGCAAGCCTGTTGGCCTGATCTGCATCTCGCCGGCACTGGCCGCGAAGATCTACGGCCCGGGCGTGACCTGCACCATCGGCAACGATGCCGACACGGCCGCCGCCATGAACAAGATGGGCGCCACCCATGAAGACTGCGCGGTGACCGATATCGTCGAAGACAAGGCACGCAAACTGGTGACCACCCCGGCGTACATGCTGGCGCAGACGATCAGCGAGGCGGCTTCGGGGATCAACAAGCTGGTGGATCGGGTGCTTGAGCTGACCCACGAAAACGACGCCTGACCGGCGATAGCGATCGTTCCCACGCTCCGCGTGGGAATGCAGCCTTGGACGCTCCGCGTCTGCCTTGCATCGGCGGTGAGGCCGGGACGCAGAGCGTCCCGAGAGGCATTCCCACGCAGACGGTTCGACGCCTCGACGTGGGAACGATCAATGTTCAGGTTTTGCGGGTGAGCCTGGTGAGGATCCGGTCCAGCGCATTGGCGAACGCCTGCTTTTCGCGGTCACCGAACGGCGCCGGGCCGCCAGTGACCTGGCCCTGCTCACGCAGATCGGTGAACAGGTTGCGAGTCGCCAGCCGCTCACCCATGTTCTGCGCGTCGAACTCCTTGCCTCGCGGGTCCAGCGCTGCAACGCCCTTCTTCACCAGCCGGTCGGCCAGCGGGATGTCGCTGCAGATCACCAGTTCGCCCGGCACCGCGTGTTCCACCAGATAATCATCCGCTGCATCCGGGCCGCTCGGCACCACGATCAGCTTGACGATCGCCAGCGCCGGTTTGCTCTGCGGCTGCCCCGCCACCAGCACCACTTCGAAGCGACGCTTGAGGGCGAACTTCACCACCAGCTCCTTGGCCATCTTCGGGCAGGCGTCGGCATCGATCCATACGCGCATCATCTCAAGCCGCCACTCGGCGCTTTTCAGCCACCCAACTGCGGCCATACAGCACGATGATCGCCGCAATCGCCACGGCCTGCGCCGTCAGCGAGTAGGCATCGGCATGAATCCCCAGCCAGTCGAAATCGAAGAACGCCACCGGCCGGGTGCCGAAGATCCCGGCTTCCTGCAACGCCTTCACACCATGACCGGCAAACACCACCGACAGCGCGCAGAGCAGCGCCGCGTTGATGCTGAAGAACAGCGCCAGCGGCAGTTTCGCCGAGCCGCGCAGGATCACCCACGCCAGACCGAACAGCAGCACCAGCGCCGTCGCACCTCCAGCAAGTACCGCGTTATGCCCGGCGGGACCGGCCTGCAGCCACAGGGTTTCGTAGAACAGGATCACTTCGAACAGTTCGCGGTACACCGAGAAGAACGCCAGGATCGCAAACCCGAAACGGCCGCCTCCGCCAACCAGACTCTGCTTGATGTAATCCTGCCAGGCTGCCGCGTGCCGACGGTCGTGCATCCACACCCCGAGCCACAACACCATGACGCTGGCGAACAGCGCCGTGGCGCCTTCCAACAGTTCACGCTGGGAGCCGCTGACATCGATCACATAGGCCGCCAGCGCCCAGGTTCCCAGGCCAGCCAGCAACGCCAGCCCCCAGCCGACGTTGACGCTGCGCACCGCCGATTGCTGGCCGGTGTTGCGCAGGAATGCAAGGATCGCCGCCAGCACCAGAATCGCTTCCAGACCTTCGCGCAGCAGAATCAACAGACCGGAGATGTAGCTCAGCGACCAACTCAGACCGTCGCTGCCCAACAGGCCGGCAGATTCCTTGAGCTTGGCCTTGGCCGCGTCCAGACGCTGCTCGGCCTGCTCCACCGGCAAGCCGTCCTGCAGCGATTGCCGATAGGCCATCAGGGATTTTTCGGTGTCCTTGCGCACGTTGGCGTCGACGTTGTCCAGCGAGCTTTCGACCAGTTCGAAGCCTTCCAGATAAGCCGCAACCGACAGGTCATAGGCTTGATCGTGCTCACCGGCGCGGTACGCCGCCAGGCTCTTGTCCAGGGTCGCGGCGGTGTAGTCGAGCAATTGCGCCGGGCCGCGCTTGACCTGCGGCGGCTGCGCCCGTTGCACACGGAAGATCGCGGCGGCTTCAGGGCCCTCGGCAGCCTGCACTTCGGCCGGGGTCTGGCGGGCGAGGTCGGCGATGTTGTAGGTCTTGTCGGATTTGGCCGTGGCCGGATCGGCGCTGAACTGCGCGATATAGGTCGCCAGATCCCAGCGCTGACGGTCGTCCAATTGATCGGCAAAGGCTGGCATGTCAGTGCCTTCGACGCCCTGGCCGAGGGTGCTGTAGATCGCATACAGGCTCAGGTGATCCATCCGCGCAGCGTCGCGCAGATTGGCCGGTGCCGGCGTCATGCCGAGGCCCGCCGGGCCGTCGCCGGCACCCGCGTCGCCGTGGCACACCGAGCAGTTTTGCGCGTAGAGCGGCGCACCACGGGTCGGATCGGGCGTGATGATCGGGGCCTGGCTGACTTCATAAGCCACCGCCAGTTTCGCCCCCAGTTGCCGGGCCTGACGGGCGACGTCTGCACCGTCCTGTTTCGCGGTGATCGCGGAGTGCAAGGCACTGACGCCTTGTTCCAGCGCCGCTTTCTCCGGTTTGGCCGGCAGGCCGGCGATCAACCCTTGCAGCACCTGGGTGAATTCCAGCTGCTCGCGGTATTCGCCGTCGTCGATGACCTTGCCTGCCTCGACCGTCGGCGGGTAATCGGCGCTGATGTAATCGAGCAGGTGCAGCGCTTGCGGCGCGCCTTCCACGGTGTCGGCCAGCAGATTGAAGCTGCTCAGGGCGCACAACGGGAACACCAGCCAGGCCAGAAATCGGGACGCGGCAGTCATGAATGAGTCTCAAGTGGAAATGCGAAGTTACATATTGTTCACTTCGAGCGCGATTCCCTCAAGCTTTCTCTCCAATACCCGGCACATGGCCACTGCCCACCCCTATAATCCTTCACCTTTCGCCTCTCTGCTCCAGGAAGAGCTGCACTCCATGCGCCAACGCCTGCTACTCCCGGTATTCATCAGCACGATCCTGCAACTGAGCGGATGCGCCGCCTACCGCAATTACGACCTGGAAATGCAGCAGACCAATGACCGGTTGATGCTCGGCGACTATCAGGGCGCCCTGGATGTGCTGGAGTGGCACAACCCGTGGGAAGACAAAGACCTGCTCTACTACTTCGAGAAGGGTTCGATTCTCAGCTTCGCCAACGCCCGCCCGCAGAGCCAGAAAGCCTGGCGCAGCGCCGACCGGATGGTGTTCCAGCGCGAAGAAGCCGTGCCTTCCACCCCCATGAAGCTGCTCAACCGGTTTGCCTATGAAATGGGCACCATGCTGGTCAATGACAAGCTCAGTCGCTACGAAGGCTATGACTACGAAAAAGTCATGCTGACCACACAGATGGCCCTCAACCAATTGGGTGAAAGTGATTTCGACGGCGCCCGGGCAGACATCAAGAAGACCCACGAACGTGAAGCACTGATCGCCCGCCAGCGGGAGCGCCAGTATGAAGAGCTCGAGGAACAGGCCAAAGCTCAAGGCATCGTCGTGCAATACAAGGATCTGCAGGGCTATCCCGTCACCACCCTGGATGCGCCGGCGGTGATTGAACTGAAGAACGGCTACCAGAGTGCTTTCAGCCATTACCTGGCCGGATTCACCTATGAAGCGCTGGGTGAACGGGATCTGGCCGCACCGGGTTATCGCCAGGCGATCGAGTTGCGCCCGAACACGCCCTTCCTCGAACAGGCGTTGCGCAATCTCGACAAACCGCCGGCCAAGGATGATGAAAGCGATGTTCTGATCGTCGTCCAGAGCGGTCTGGCGCCGGCCCGCAGCTCGGTAACGGTGCCGATCCCGGTGCGGCTCAATGAAAATCTGGTCATTACCGCGCCGATCTCGTTTCCCATCCTGGTGCCGGACACCATCACACCGGCGTTCGACCACATCCTGGTGGATGGCCGCAAACGCCCGCTGACCGTGATCAACAGCGTCACCGACATGGCGTTTCGTACGCTGCGCGATGACATGCCGGCGATCATTTCCCGGGCGATGTTCCGCGCCAACATGGCCGCCATTTCCCAGGCCCAGGAAAACGAACGCAATCCGGCCAAGGCCTCGCTGGTCGTCACCGAGCACGACCCCTTTGAGGAAGCCGACACCCGAACGTGGCGCACGCTCCCCGACAAGACACTGGTGGCACGCATTCGACTGAAGAAAGGCGATCATCGATTCAATGCGCCCAATGCGCCCGATGCACCCGGAGCGTCATCGGTCATCCTGCGCATCGACCGCGATCACCAGTTGGTCAACCTGCGAGTTCTGAGAGATGTCGCCAACGTCATCGGCAATGCCAGATTGCCGGATAAGTAATGGCACCCAACTAAACGATGCAATTAAAAAGCTATTACATAGCCAGCATCGCCCGCTTATAATGCCGCGCCCGCGCTATCGCGTTGCGGCATTAAAGCTCCTCTTTTTATGAGGAATTGGCAGGAGGCCAGCGCCACTGCCGATCGGTCCCAGCAGCCCGACCCGCACCCGAGGCTGTCGCTACTCATGGAAGAAGTACCCCCATGGCATTCCGCGCTCCCACTCTGATCGCGCTCAGCGCTGTCACCCTGCTGTCCGGCTGTTCGGCGTTTCGCAACTACGATTCCGAACTGGCCCAGACCAACCAGCAACTGGCTACCGGCAACGTCGACGCCGCCCTGACCCTGCTGGAAAAGAACAACACCGGCCCGGACAAGGACCTGCTCTATTACTTCGAGAAGGGTGAACTGCTGCGCGCCAAGGGCGATCTGTCCGGCAGCCAGAGTGCCTGGACCAGCGCCGACCAGGTGGTGGGCAAGTGGGAAGACTCGGTCAAGCTCGACACCGACAAGTACCTGGCCCAGTTCGGCAGTTTCCTGGTCAATGACAAGGTGCGCCGCTACGAAGGCTACGACTACGAAAAAGTCATGCTGACCACGCAGATGGCCCTGAACCTGCTGGCGGTCAACGATTTCGACGGCGCCCGCACCGCGATCAAGAAGACTCATGAACGCGAAGCGGTGATCGCCGACCTGCGCGACAAGGAATACCTCAAGAGCGAAGAGGAAGCCGAGAAAGAAGGCATCAAGACCGAATACAAGGATTTGCAGGGCTACCCGATGGCCAGCCTCGACGCGCCGGAAGTGGTCGGCCTGAAGAACAGCTACCAGAGTGCGTTCAGCCATTACCTGGCCGGTTTCGTCTATGAAGCCCTGGGCGAGAAAGACCTCGCTGCGCCGGGCTACCGCAAGGCTGCCGAGTTGCGCCCGAACACCCCGCTGCTGGAGCAGGCGCTGGTCAATCTCGACAAGCCGGTCAAGAGCGACGACAGCGACATTCTGATCGTGGTGCAAAGCGGTCTGGCGCCGGCCCGCGATTCGATCCGCGTGCCGTTGCCGCTGCCAATCTCCAACAACGTAGTGATTACTCCGCTGTCGTTCCCGATCATCAAGCCTGACACCTCCACCGCGACGTTCGCGCAGATCGGCGTCGATGGCCAACAGGTCGACCTGACCGCACTGAACAGCACCACCGCCATGTCCCGTCGCGCCCTGCGCGATGACATGCCGGGGATCATCCTGCGCACCACCGTGCGCGCGATCACCAAAGGTGTGGCGCAGAAGAAGATCAACGAAACCAACCCGCTGGCGGGTCTGGCGGTGGGTATTTCTTCAGCTGTGCTCGAAGGTGCCGATACCCGTACGTGGCGTACCCTGCCGGACACCACACAAGTGGTCCGTCTGCGCTTGAAGAAAGGTGAGCACCAAGTCACTCTGCCGAGCGCCGTCGGTGGCTCTCAGGTCAAGGTCACCGTCGACCAGCGTTATCAGGTGATCACCCTGCGCGCCGTCGGCAATCAGGTGTTCGCTGCCGGTATCGCCGCCCACGTCACCCCGAGCGCTGGCGCCACCGCCGTGGCCAGCCTCAAACAACCTTAAGAACGGAGTCTTTGCATGCGCTTCAAACTCATCGCTGTCGCCGCCCTCGCCCTTTTGGCGAGCGGCTGCGCCACACCGCCACCACCGGAGCCGGGCAGTGCCGCGAGCAAGGTCGTGGCCATGGGCCCGCAGAAACACATCGTGGTCGGCGCGATGCGCGTGGCCCGGGAAAACGGCTTCATGACCGTCAACGTGCAGTTGAGCAACACCCTCAACAGCAACAAGACGTTCTACTACCGCTTCGCCTGGCTCGGCGCGGAAGGTTTCCCGATCGCCGAAGAAGAAGTCTGGAAAAGCCAGATGATGTACGGCGCCCAGACCAGCTTCATCCAGGGCATTGCCCCGACGCCGAAAGCCGTGGATTTCCGTCTGGAACTCAAGACGCCGTAAGCCCGACACCCTATTCCCGATTCAGAGAGCATTCCCATGTTTGCACGCTTTTCCTTCATCGCCGTCCTCGCCCTGCTGGCCAGCGGTTGCGCCAACACTTCACCGACCCTGGGCAGCAAGAACATCAGCTACGGCGACACCAAGGCCGTTGAAACCGTGACCAACGAGTTCGGTTCCACCGACCTGCAGATGATCGCCGAGTCGATGACCCGTTCCCTGGCCCAGTCCGGCATTCTGCAGGGTCGTCCTGTGGTGCAGGTCTACGACGTGAAGAACAAGACCAGCGAATACATCGACACCCGCGAAATCACCACCAGCATCAAAACCCAACTGATGAAGTCCGGCACCGCCCGCTTCGCCAGCGACAACACCGCGATGCAGAGTCAGGTCGACCAGCTCAAGCTGCAAAACCAGAGTGGCCTGTACAAGAAGAGCACCGTGGCCAAGACTGGCAACATGATCGCCGCCAAATACCGTCTTGAAGGTTCGATCAGCTCGATCGTCAAGCGCAGCAGCGACTACAAGGACGTCTTCTACAAATTCAGCCTGCAACTGATCGACGTTGAAAGCGGTCTGGCCGAGTGGATGGACGAGAAAGAGATCCGCAAAACCACGGAGCGTTAATCGATGCGCACATGGATTGGCATGATGGCCCTGGCTTGCGCGTTCAGCGTGCAAGCGGCCCCGAAAGTCGCGGTGACGGATCTGGCGTACCAGGAACGTGTGGAGCAGTACATCCACATCGTTTCGGCCCAGAACAATTACCGTGAGGGTTACTACAGCTCCAGCGGTTCTTCGAGCTACAACGAGCTCGAAGCCACCACCAGCTATATCGAACAGACCGAACTGCGTAAATTCACCGGCGACATCAAGGGTGAAATCCTGCGTACCGGTATGTTCCAGCTGGTGCAGGGCACGCCGTACACCGCGTCGTCCAAGGGTGACGTCTACGACGTGATCAAGCGGATCAAGGCCGGCAACTTCAAGGGTGCCGACTACGTGCTGTTCGGCACCGTGTCGGACATCGACTTCACCCAGGACGTGAACGAGCTGGCGAACACCGACAGCTATTCCGCCGTACTGGGCCTGACGCTGGTGGCCGATTTCAGCCTGATCAACACCAAGACCTTCGAAATCACTTCGGCCTTCACGGCGATGGGTGAAGCGCAGGACACCAAACTGGTGAACCATCGCGACATCAGGATCTCGCTCAACCGCCCGCGGGTGGTGCGTGACGTGTCGAAGGCGCTGGGCGAAGACGTGGCCGGACAGCTGAGCATGCAGCTCGGCGGCGGAAGCTACGAGCAGCCGCGTGAGCCGCAGCAACGCAACAATCTGCCGCGAGATACCGCGCCGGTAATCCTGCGCTGATCAACCGCCGGAAACGAAAAAGGCGACCTGAAAAGGTCGCCTTTTTTGTGCCTGTACGCTTTATGCGGCCGCTTTGCGCAATGTCGCCATGAACGCCGCGGCGCCGATGAACAGCCCGGCAAACGTGCGGTTCATGCGTCGCTGCTGTGTCGGTGTGCGCAGCAGACGCAGCACCTTCGACGCCAGACCGGTGTAGCCGGCCATGACGATCAGATCGACCGCGATCATGGTCACACCGATCACCACGTACTGGATAAATAACGGCGCATGCGGATTGATGAACTGCGGCAGCACCGCCAGCATGAACACCAGCGCCTTGGGGTTGCTGATGTTCACCAGAAAGCCACGAAACACCAGAGCCAGCGGCTTGCCGATCGGCCGGACCGCCGCGTCGTCACTCATGTCCATCGGCTGTGCGCGCCACTGCTTGATCGCGAGGTAAACCAGGTAGGCAACACCGAACCATTTGATCGCATGAAACGCTGTGGCCGAAGCGGTGAGGATCGCGCCGACGCCGGCGCCCACAATGGCAATCTGCATAGCCAGGCCGATCTGCAGGCCCAGGGCATTCCAGTAACCGCGCCAGAAACCGTACTGCAGGCCGCTGGACATCGACGCAATGGCGCCGGCACCCGGAGAAAGACTGATCACCCAGCAGGCGGCAAAAAACGCCAGCCATGTTTGAAGCTCCATCGCACACCTCGACTCGGACTCGTGACAATCCTCAAAACTAATGCGGTTTGGACTGGATGACTACCGTTTTTTTGTCGGATGTTGTGGCCGCCGACCAACGTGGCCGGCGTCCGGTCACTTTTCGAAACCGCTGGAAGGAAAGACATCCGTGCCGCGCCAGCGTCGCACCGAACGCTGGAAGAACAGGCTGTTGGGTACTTGCACCATGGCGCTGCCGGTGCCGAGCTCTTCAGCTTCGATCAAGGTGGTATAGAGCAGATTGATCGCCACCACCCGGCCTTTGACGCCGGGCTTGTCGGTGGTGTCGACCAGTTCGACCACATCGCCAAGACGGAACGGGCCGACGGTGAAGATCAGAATTGCGCAGAGCAGGTTCGACAGCACACTCCACATGGCGAAGAACGCCACCGCCGCCACCGCGACGAAGCCCGACAGTGCGGTCCACAGCACTGTGGCCGAGACCCCGAGGCGCTCCAGCACGAAGATCAGCGCACTGCCCATGATCAGCCAGCGCAGACCGCCCCGCAGCGGCATCAGCAACTGCGGCGGGAACGGATACTTCTCGCCCAGGCGAGTCAGGAATCGGGCGACGACGCGCTGGGCGAAGTAGCCGGCCAACAGGATCAGCAAAATCTGCACGCCGAGCCAGATCGGCTCGACCCACATCGCCGGCAATGGAAGTTTGAAGACTTCCATCAGGACAACGCCTCCAGCTCCGCCTGCATGCTTTCCAGGGTTTCCAGGGCTTGCATCCACGCTTCTTCAAGTTCGCCTTCGCGGACTTTCAGCTTGGCCTGTTCGGCCAGCAGGTCACGCAATTCGTTCTTGCGCGCCGGCTCGTAGAGGTCGCTGTCGCCAAGGCTGGCATCGACCTTCGCCAGCTTCTCGTGCAGCTTGCCGAGCTCGGCTTCGAGCTTGTCAGCCTCGCGCTTGTGCGGCGCCAGTTGCTGACGCAGCGCAGCAGCGGCTTGACGCTGGGCCTTCTTGTCGGTCTTGTCCGGGTTGACCGGTGTGTTGCTGACCGGCGCATTGCGCTGACGGTATTCCACCAGCCAACGGGCGTAGTCCTCGAGGTCGCCATCGAACTCCTCGACCTTGCCGTCTGCGACCAGGAAGAAGTTGTCGGTGGTGCTCTTGAGCAAATGCCGATCGTGGGAAACCACCAGCACCGCGCCGCTGAATTCCTGCAACGCCATGGTCAGCGCCAGGCGCATTTCCAGATCGAGGTGGTTGGTCGGTTCGTCGAGCAACAACAGGTTCGGCCGTTCCCAGGCGATCAACGCCAGAGCCAGACGGGCCTTTTCGCCACCGGAGAAATTCAGCACAGGCTCGTCGATCCGCGCGCCCCGGAAGTCGAAACCACCAAGGAAATCGCGCAGGGTCTGCTCGCGCTCGGTCGGTGCCAGACGCTGCAAGTGCAGCAACGGGCTGGCCTTGGAATCCAGCGAATCGAGCTGATGCTGGGCGAAGTAGCCGACCACGGTGTTCTCACCGCGAGTCAGGCGCCCGGCCAGCGGTGACAGCTCGCCGGCAAGGTTCTTGATCAGGGTCGACTTGCCCGCGCCGTTGGGGCCGAGCAAGCCGATCCGCGCGCCGGGGGTCAGTTGCAGCTTGACCTTCTCCAGCACGGTTTTCTCGCCATAACCCAGACGCGCATCGGACAGATCGATCAGCGGGCTGGAGATCTTGGTCGACTCGCGGAACACGAAATCGAACGGCGAGTCGACGTGGGCGGCCGACAGCTCTTCCATGCGCTCCAGCGCCTTGATCCGGCTCTGAGCCTGACGGGCCTTGGTCGCCTGGGCCTTGAACCGGGCGATGTAGCTTTCCATGTGCGCACGCTGTGCCTGCTGCTTCTCGTAGGCCTGTTGCTGCTGGGCCAGACGCTCGGCACGGGCGCGTTCGAACGCGGTGTAGCCGCCACGGTAGAGCGTCAGCTTGCGCTGATCGACGTGGGCCACGTGATCGACCACTTCATCGAGGAAGTCTCGGTCGTGAGAAATCAGCAGCAAGGTGCCGGGGTAACTTTTCAGCCACTCTTCGAGCCAGATGATGGCGTCGAGATCCAGGTGGTTGGTCGGTTCGTCGAGCAGCAACAGGTCTGATGGGCACATCAAAGCCTGCGCAAGGTTAAGACGCATCCGCCAGCCACCGGAGAAATCTCCTACCTGACGATCCATCTGCTCATTGGTGAACCCGAGACCGGCGAGCAACTTGCGTGCCCGCGCATCGGCGGTGTAGCCGTCGGCGCTGTCGAGCTCGGCGTGCAGACGGGCCAGCGCGGTGCCGTCGTGGGCCTCTTCGGCTGCCGCGAGCTCACGCTGTACTTCGCGCAGACGCAGGTCGCCGTCGAGCACATAATCGACCGCCAGGCGCTCGAGCGTGTCGACCTCCTGGCGCATGTGGGCGATACGCCAGTCGGCCGGCAGCAGGCAGTCGCCCGAGTCCGGGTGCAATTCACCACGGAGCAAGGCGAACAGGCTGGATTTGCCGGCACCGTTGGCACCGATGAGGCCGGCTTTGTGGCCGGCGTGCAGGGTCAGCTCGGCGTCTTCTAGCAGACGTTGCGGGCCACGCTGTAAAGTCAGGTTCTGAAGTCGGATCATAATGGCGGCGGAGTCTACCAGCTTCGTTCGCAACTGGCGCGAGTAGCACGATGTCCTCTGACCTGTGGAGCTTTGCCCTTGCCGTCTACGCCCGTCCCGGCGTGGAGGATGCCTGCCTGCGCCTGCAATCGGCGGGGGCCAACGTGTGCCTGATGCTGTGCGGTTTATGGCTGGAACAACGCGATGCGACCTGTGACGAGGCACGTGCGCGGCAGCTTCTGGAACTGACAGAGCCCTGGGACCGGGACGTCGTGCAACCGTTGCGCGCATTGCGCATGCAGTGGAAAACCCTGGCCGACACCGATCCGGTGCTCAAGGGGATGCGCGAGCAGATCAAGGGATTGGAGCTGGAGGCGGAGCGTGCGCTGCTGTCGCGACTTGAAGGCGCCGCGCAAGGCTGGAAGCGTCATTCGAAGGAATCGAGTGACTGGCTGGAAGTGCTGGCCGGCCCTGCGGCCAACCTGAACCGCGACGCGCTGCAGGNCGCGGCGACCGGCGCTTAGGAAGCGCTGGAAGGGTTGCTGGCGACGCTCGACACCGGCGCCGGGGATGGCGTGGTTGGGGTGGTCGAGGTAGTGGCGGGTGCAGGCGTTGCGGCCGCAGCCGGAGTTGCCGGTGCGGCAGGTTTGGCAGCAGGCGCCGTGGCCGGTTTCGCTGCAGCTGGTTTTGCTGCTGGCTTGGCAGCGGCAGGTTTTTTCACCGCAGGTTTTGCAGCAGGTTTTGCTGCTGGCTTGGCAGCCGCTTTAGCGGCGGTCGCTGGCTTGGCTGCGGTTGCTGCAGGCTTCGCGGCGGCAGCCGGTTTTGCAGCGGGTTTGGTTGCCGCTTTTGCCGCAGGCTTGGCGGCTGGTTTCGCCGCCGCTTTGGCAGCAGGTTTGGCAGCAACCGGTTTGGCAGCGGTTTTCGCCGCAGGCTTGGCAGCAGCCGTTTTGGCGGCTGGTTTAGCGGCGGCTTTAACGGCTGGTTTTGCTGCTGGTTTAGCGGCCACTTTGGTGGCTGGCTTGGCAGCAGGTTTTGCAGCGGCGGTTCTGGTCGGAGCCGCCTTCGCAGCAGCGGTTTTCGTCGCTGGTTTGGCGGCTGGTTTTGCAGCAGCCGGTTTGGCGGCAGCTGGTTTGGCCGCTGTGGTTTTCGCCGCAGGTTTGGCAGCGCTGGCGGCTGCGGGTTTCTTCGCGGCTGGTTTTGCAGCGGTTTTCACTGGGGCTTTCGCAGGCGCTTTGGCCGGTGTTTTCGCTGCAGGTTTGGCGGCCGCTTTTTTCGCAGGCGCCGCTGCAGGTTTGGCCGAACGCAGGGACAACGCCTTGCCAACAGCCTCTTGAACACGACCGACACCCTGGGCAAGTTTCAGGCTTTCCTGGGCATCGCGCTTGAGTTGCAGAATGTAGCTGCGAGTATCGGACTGACGCTCCTTCAGCGCATCGAGCAGATCTTCGAGTTCCTTCACGGCAGCCTTGGCCTTGGTCTGCGCCTTGGCTTTACCGGCCGCTGCTGCGTCCTGCAATTTGGTGCGGGATTTGTGCAGTTTTTCTTGCGCCTTGCCGCGTTGCTTTTCCAGTTTGGCGAGCAGTTTTTCAGCATCAGCCAAGGCTTGGGAGCAAGCGTTTTCCAGATGCTCGAGCAGGCTGCCCGAGAGTTGTTGGAGTAAATGCAACGGAGTGTTTACAGGCTTCTTGGTGGCCGACATGGTTTACCTCCTGGCTGACGTGAGTGCGGCTCATACTAGACCTCTGCTGCTACCGCCGCTAGGGCATGTTGACAGTATCGAAAGCACTCGGTTGCAGGCTTGCGAAAAACTTCTGCGCATTGGCAAAAGCAGTTCACCGTTGCAGACGTTCGCGCTGGCATAATCCACCGCAATTCTGGATGGAGAGTGCCCATGTCGCGCTACCTTTTTTTATCCCTCTGCATGATTTTTTCCGTGGTTCAGGCCGACGAAAAAACCACTGCAAATGATGCCCACGATCTGGCTTACAGCCTCGGTGCCAGCCTCGGTGAACGACTGCGTCAGGAAGTGCCGCAGCTCCAGATCCAGGCGCTGATCGAAGGTCTGCAACAAGCCTATCAAGGCAAGCCGCTGGCGCTGAGCGAGGCACGCATCGAGCAGATCCTGGCCGATCACGAATCGCAGACAGCCGAGCAGGCAGCCATGCCTTCGACTGAAGCGGCGATGGAAAACGAGCGACGTTTTCTCACCGCCGAAAAAGCCAAGCCGGGTGTGAAGGAGCTGGCCGACGGCATCCTGTTGACCGAGCTGACGCCGGGGAATGGCACGAAGGCCGGCCCGGATGGAAAAGTGCAGGTGCTGTACATCGGTCGACTGCCCGACGGCACCGTGTTCGATCAGAACAGCCAGCCGCAGTGGTTCAATCTCGACAGTGTGATCGCCGGCTGGCGCACCGCGCTGCAGAACATGCCGGTCGGTGCGAAGTGGCGTCTGGTGATCCCATCGGATCAGGCTTATGGCGCCGACGGTGCCGGTGACTTGATCGCGCCGTTCACACCGTTGGTGTTCGAAGTGGAATTGCGCGGCGCGACCAGTTGATCGCCCAATAAAAAACGGTGCGCCTGGGGCGCACCGTTTCTATGTCTTGCGAGGTTCGATTCAGGCCTGAACCGAATCCTCTTCCTTGTGTGCGGTATGCAGCACTTCGATCAGGCAGTCTTCCAGTTCGAAGCGTTCGTGGAGCAGACCGCCCAGCTCCTTGAACTTCTCGGCAACGCATTTGCCTTCATCGCAAAGGTCGTTGAACGCGAGCAGCTTTTCAGTAATGACATCGATCCGTGGATAGATCGTCTCGGCCAGTTCCAGGCCGCGCTTGTCGTTGAACGCCTTGGCCTCGCCAGTGAGCTGTTCGTAGATTTCGAAGTGGCCGGCCGAGACGTAATCAACCAGCACGCCGCAGAATTCCTGCAAGGGCTTTCGATCCTCGGACAGCGCTTGAGGCTTGGCGCCCAGCCTGTCATAGGCAGCGATCAATTCCTCACGCTCCTGCAGCCAGCGGTCGATCAGCAGATGAACTCCACCCCAACGTTCCTGAGCATTCTGACAACTTTCGAGCATGGCGATCTCTCTTCCCTTGTGGGTCATGCTGCCCTACACCCGCGCCCCTTCTTGTGACTATTGCTTTGAGAGGCGGCCGGGCAGAGCGTCATCGAGCAACACAATTCCAATGACACGTGCGGGCCAGATTATGCCCGCACGCCTATGGCTTCAAGGTACGCAGGAGAGAAAGTTCATACAAGTGTTTAATCCCTGACCAGCGCCGGGTGCGACGGTTGGCCGCTGAGTGGTCGCTGCAAAGCCATCCAGACCTGTCGCAGCAACTGGTAAGCGGCAAGGATCGACATCCCCACGAAGAACAGCAGGCTCCACTCCGGAATGCTCAGATCGAACAGCGTCCAGGACAATTCCGTGCAATCGGCCGTGTCATTGAACATACGCATCAGTGCGCATAACCACGGCAGGCTGCTGAACAATTCCTGGGGATCGGGCGTGCAATGCGCCAGCCTCTGCAGCGAATCACCTTGCAACAACACTTGCCGCCAAGCCGCCGTCATACCGCCGAGACTGCTCAGCAACACCGTTATCCAATACATGGACAGACCGAAACGCTGAGGTCCATGGATCGCCGCCACTCCACAAAATACGGTGAGTGCGCTCATGAACAGACGCTGGACCAGGCACAGACTACAGGGCACCAGACCGATTGCGTATTCGAGGTAATAGGAAGCTCCCAGGGCCAGAATCCCCGCAGTGAAAGCCATAAAGAACAGGGAACGTGAGCAGGCCAACGACATGGCTTATCCGTAACAATAAAGACAGGCAGTTACGGTAGAGGAAAGGGCCTTGGGCTTTCAAGGCAGGTCAGTGACGACACTTCACCAGAAGTGTAGGGAAATCCCGACAGACGCAGAAGGATTCGGTGTAGTCCGATGTAGGACTTTGCTCAGGAGGAGATTTACCGGTAACTATTCAGTCACCGGGTAAAAAAGGAGGAGCACGCTCCTCCTTTCTGATCACGCTCGAACGGCCACAGGCAATGGCGCAGCCAGCAGGCGTTCATCCAGCATACCGAGACCTTCCTGGAACAGCAGGTTGCTGCGCTCGGTATCACCCAGTCGAGCCAGCAGACGTGCCAACTCGGCGCACGCTTCCGGATTGCGCTGCACTCGCAGGCTGCTTTCCAGATAGTCCCGCGCCTTGCCCCACAGACTGGCTTGCAGGCACAGGCGTCCCAGCGTCAGCAGCAGGCTGGCATCGCCCGGATGATCCTTGAGCCAGCCTTCAGCCGTCTGCAACTGACGCGCCGGATCGCTGCCTCGCACCAGACCATAAAGGCGCGCCAGATGGCTGTCGTACTTGCGCTTGAGCGCCGTGCGCAGCACTTCTTCCGCTTCGACCTGTGCACCCAGCTGGCGCAGCTGCTCGGCGTAGGCCAGCACCAGCGCAGGTTCCTGACGCTGGGCAGACGTCAGTTGCTGCCAGGCCCGATTCAGCGACTGCAAACCGACCGCACCATCTTCTTCACGCTGGGCCGCCAGTGACAGGTTCTCCCCCCAGGCGCGACGCTCGAGTTCGGTCAGCTCGGCCGGCGGAAGGACTTTGTCCTTGCGCAACTCCGGCAACAGGCGGATCACGGACGACCAGTCACCGCGCTGCTGATGCAGGCGCTGCAACTGGCGCAGGGTCTGGGCATTGTGCGGATGGCGTTCATGCATCGCCTGCAAGGTGACCAGCGCCCCATCGGTATCGCCACGATCGGTCTGCAACTGCGCATGGCTGAGGGCGATCGCCAGTTCGGCCTGCGGCTGACGCTCGAGGGCGCGCTCCAGCAGGCGATCGCTTTCCTCGTAGTTGCCTTGTTCGTTGGCGGCGCGGGCTGCACCCAGGTAATACAGCAACGGTTGACGCTCGGCCTCGGCGGCCCGGTAAAGATGACGTTGGGCACTGGCCCAGCGACCCTCTGCCAGGTCAAGCTGACCGTGCTCGATCGCCACCTGCACGCGGCGGCTGCGGTTGCGTCGCGACCATGGATTGACCACGCCGCCGGAGGTCAGCACCAGCTCGACCAGCGCCTTGATACCCCAGACCAGCAGCCACAGCACCGCCACCAACGCGAGCGTCGCCCACAGGCTCGATTCATAACGAAAGCTTTTGTAGGCGACCAGCACGTATCCGGAATGCTCGGCAATCGCCAGGCCCAGCGCCGCCGTTGCCGCGATCACCAGAAACACGATCACATACAGGCGCTTCATGGTGTCGCCTCCTGCGCGGTGCTGGCGGCCGGCTTGGCGAAGGGTTTCACCGACTCTTCGGCGTTGACGTTACGGCGCTCCAGGTACGCCTGCACCGCGCTCAAGGTTCCGGCGAGATCCGGCGTGTTGACGGTAACCGGTTGCTTGCTCAATTCCGCGACCTGCTCGAGCATGATTTTGCTCTGCGGGTTGTCCGGGTTGAAGTTGCCGGTGAGGACGTCACGCGCTTCGGACAGTGCCTGGGTGTACACCGGCGCCTGACCGTTGAGCGCGGCCCATTGCGCCTGTTCGAGCGAAAGGCTCAGGGCCAGGCGCACCTGGCTCAGGCTCTGGCCGGCGAGCAGCGGCCGGACGCTTTTGTCGGCATTGAAATCGATCCGGATGTAGCGCGAGATCTGATCCCACCACTGCGCCCAGCGACTGGCGCCGTCGCCATCGGAGGTCAGGCCCAGCAGCGAATCGCCGCGATCCTTATACTCCGGCGCCAGTTCGGTGAGGCCGACGACCTGATCACGCAAGGCGCCCAGGCGCAGGAACAGCCCGGTGCGATCTGGCTGCTCGGTACTGCGCAGCGCTACAAGGGTTTTCGCCACTTGCTCGCGGGCGGCGAACGAGCCGGGATCATTCTGCTCGCGCAGGATTTCATCGGCACCCTGGACCAGCGCCTGAGCACTGCTGATGTCCTGCAGGGCGGAAAGACGCAGGCTGGCCAGACGCAGCAAGTGCTCGGCCTCGGCCAGGCGCCAGTCCTTGCGGCTGGCGCCGAGGACGGTTTCCAGACGTTGATTGAGGCGCTGCTGATCGCTCTGAAGTTGCGACACCAGACGCTGGCGATCAGCAAGTTCATCGGCGCCGGGCAATTGCCCGAGACGCTCGGTCAGTCGCTGCTCGTTGAGCTTCAGGGTCTGGGCCTGATCGTTCAACGCCTGAACCTGACTCAACTGATTCTGAGTGCTGGTCTGCAGGTGTCGCACCTGCCAGACACCCCAGCCACCCACCGCAACACCGGCGGCGCCGAGCAGCAGCGCGAGAATGGCCAATCCGTTGCCTCGGCGCGGTTCCGCGGCCGGTGGCGGTGCATCAACCGGTGCATCGATCACAGGTTGAACGTCATCTTTAGGCAAGGCTGTTTCGCTCACGTATCCATCCTTTGCATTAGAGAACGGGCACGGGATGCTCCCGTAACGCCGTCAGCAAGGCCGCAGCACTGGCGCCGCGACAATCCACAACTGTTCGGGTCCCGGCGGCATGTGCCTGCTGGGCGACCCTTGGGCTTGGAACAAACAAAGGCAACTGCGCAAGTGCAGGCCAGCTGTCGCCGGCCAGTTGGCGCAGGTGCTCGAAACCCTGTCCACTGCTGACCACCAGCCCGTTCAGGCGTTCCGCTGCAATCCTGCGGGTCAGCTCCTGCGGCGGATAGTCCGGCAGGTCGCGACGGTACAACTCCAGATATTCGACACTAGCACCAAGCGCGCGCAGGCGCTCGGCCAGCAGTTCGCGTCCGCCCTCCCCGCGCAGGATCAATACCTGCGAACCGGGCACGGCCACCGCCGCCAACAGACGCGGCATTTGCAGCAAGGCTTCGCTGTCGTCGCCCACGTCCGGGAAGCTCACATCCAGCCCGCGATCGCGAAGGATGGCGGCGGTCGCCGCCCCCACGCTGAACCACGGCATCGTCGGCGTCGCCAGCCCCAGAGCGTCGAGCAGATCCACCGCGATCCGTGCCGCCGGCTTGCTGACCACGATCACCGCGCTGTAACGCGGCAGTTGCGCAATCGTGTCGCGCATTGTGTCAGAGACCGGCAGTGGCGTGATTTCCAAAAGCGGCAGACAGCTGCTGAAAATCCCTTGTTCGGTCAGCACGGCAGCGAGCGCCGAGCAGTCCTCCGCCGGGCGCGTCAGCAGCAGGCGCCAGGCAGTCACTCGTGACCTGCCTCGCCGTAGACTGCCTTGAGAATATCGTCAGCGCCCTGGCCGAGCAGGTCTTCGGCAACCTGTACACCGAGCGTCTCGGCTGCCGTACGCGGTGCACGGGCTTGTGCGCTGAGCAGTTTGCCGCCGCTCGGTTCGCCCACCAGACCGCGCAGCCACAACTGATCGCCTTCGAGCACGGCGTAACAGGCGATCGGCACCTGGCAGCCGCCATTCAGGTGCTTGTTGAGCGCCCGTTCGGCGGTGACACGGTCAGCGGTGTCGGCGTGATGCAGGGGTGCGAGCAAGGCGTGGATTTCAGTGTCCGCGCTGCGGCATTCGATACCGACGGCGCCCTGGCCACCGGCCGGCAGACTGTCGTCGACGCTGATGGCCGAGGTGATGCGATCTTCGAAACCGAGGCGGATCAGGCCCGCTGCCGCGAGGATGATCGCGTCGTACTCGCCGGCGTCGAGCTTGGCCAGCCGAGTATTGACGTTGCCACGCAGGAAGCGGATTTCGAGATCAGGACGGCGCGTCAGCAACTGCGCCTGACGCCGCAGGCTGGAAGTGCCGACGATGCTGCCGGCGGGCAATGCATCGAGGCTGGAATACGTATTGGAGACAAACGCGTCACGCGGATCTTCGCGCTCGCAGATGCAGAACAGACCGAGGCCTTCGGGGAAATCCATCGGCACGTCTTTCATCGAATGCACGGCGATGTCGGCTTCGTTTTCCAGCAGCGCGGTTTCCAACTCCTTGACGAACAGGCCCTTGCCGCCGATTTTCGACAGGGGCGAATCAAGCAGCTTGTCGCCGCGACTGACCATGGGCACCAGCGTCACCAGCAGGCCCGGGTGGGCGGCTTCCAGACGGGCTTTGACGTATTCGGCCTGCCAGAGGGCCAGAGCACTTTTGCGGGTGGCGATGCGGATTTCGCGAGAGGACATGGATCAATCCGTACTGAATAGATACGGCGGATAATAACAGCTCAGCCAAATCCGCTTTGACCTGAATCAGATACGGCGTGGCCTCCCTGGCCTGCGATGCCTGGTGAAAGGAACGAAGAACCGCCCGGAGCCTGCGGATTAAAGCCCCTGCATCATTTTTCGCACGCCCGCCACATGTCGGCGGCTGACAATCAGCGCGTCACCGTTGAGGCCCTTGAGGAACAACTGGAAGTGGCCCAGCGGTGTCCGTTGCAATCGCTCGATGCGGTCGCGGGCGACCAGCGCGTTGCGGTGAATCCGCACGAAGCGCTCGCCGAATTCGTCTTCCAGCGCCTTGAGCGGTTCATCCAGCAGGACTTCGCCAGCCTCATGACGCAAGGTCACGTATTTGTGGTCGGCGATGAAGTACACCACCTGATCCAGCGGGATCAGCTCGATGCCTTTGCGGGTACGGGCGCTGATGTGGCTGCGCGGGCCGTTACCGCTTTCGGCGGCAGGACGGGTCAGGGCCGAGAGCTGGGCCCGGTTGGGACGTTCGGCCCGCTTCAGGGCGTCTTGCAGATGTTCGGTTCGCACGGGTTTCACCACATAGCCCACGGCGCTGGCCTGCAGGGCTTCCACGGCAAATTCATCGGGACCTGCGCAAAACACCACGGCCGGCGGGGTTTCGCGTTCGCACAGACGGGCAGCCACCTGCAGGCCATCGAGGCCCGGCATGCGGATATCGAGCAGTACGATATCCGGCTTGTGGCTGTCGATCAGTGCCAACGCCTCTTCGCCATTGGTGGCGCTCGGCTCCAGGACTGTGTAACCCTCGAGCTCGCTCACCATTCGGCTGAGTCGCTCGCGGGCCAGTGGTTCGTCATCAACGATCAGGACATTCATATTGCGCTGGATTCCTGCGTGAGTCTCGCACAAGGATAGCGTAGACAAGTGGAGTGACGTCCGTCACCGCGATCCACGCTAAGACTAGCGCGAGCGTCAAAAAGTGCCGTACGTCGGCCGGCAATATTAGCCGACACCTGCAACGTACAGCCCGACGCCCGTCGCCGACTGCGTTTTACGAAGGGTATGCCAATGGCCAATACACCCACCCCTCTCTCTTCTTATAGTCGGCGGCCGGATCTTTGCCCGATCCGTGGCCATCCGACCCCTATGTCCTACTGTAGACGCTCGTCGGGCCGATATTGCTCAATCGGAAAATATCCTTGCGCAAATCCCCCGAAGACGCCGACGACTATGACGGAGCGAATGAGAAAAAAACGTATCGACCAGTGTCAGCGACAGGATTGGCAACCCTGTTATTATCCGCGCCAGCGTTTCACGCCTTCTTTCTTCAAGCCGATACGAGCGAATTCATGAGCACTGACAAGACCAATCAGTCCTGGGGCGGCCGCTTCAGTGAACCCGTCGACGCCTTCGTCGCCCGCTTCACCGCCTCCGTCACTTTCGACCAGCGCCTGTATCGCCACGACATCATGGGCTCGATCGCCCACGCCACCATGCTGGCCAAGGTCGGCGTGCTGACGGATGCCGAGCGCGACAGCATCATCGATGGCCTGAAGACCATCCAGGGCGAAATCGAGGCCGGCCAGTTCGACTGGCGCGTCGACCTCGAAGACGTGCACATGAACATCGAAGCACGCCTGACCGACCGCATCGGCGTCACCGGCAAGAAGCTGCACACCGGCCGCAGCCGCAACGACCAGGTCGCCACCGACATCCGCCTGTGGCTGCGTGACGAGATCGACTTGATCCTGAGCGAAATCACCCGCCTGCAAAAAGGCCTGCTGGAGCAGGCCGAGCGCGAAGCCGCCAGTATCATGCCGGGCTTCACCCACCTGCAGACCGCTCAGCCGGTGACCTTCGGGCACCACATGCTGGCCTGGTTCGAAATGCTCAGCCGCGACTACGAGCGCCTGGTCGACTGCCGCAAGCGCACCAACCGCATGCCGCTGGGCAGCGCCGCACTGGCCGGCACCACTTACCCGATCGACCGCGATTACACCGCGCAACTGCTGGGCTTCGACGCCGTCGGCGGCAACTCGCTGGACAACGTCTCCGATCGTGACTTCGCCATCGAATTCTGCTCGGCCGCGAGCATCGCGATGATGCACCTGTCGCGCTTCTCCGAAGAGCTGGTGCTGTGGACCAGCGCGCAGTTCCAGTTCATCGATCTGCCGGACCGTTTCTGCACCGGCAGCTCGATCATGCCGCAGAAGAAAAACCCCGACGTGCCGGAGCTGGTACGTGGCAAGACCGGTCGAGTATTCGGCGCCCTGATGGGCCTGCTGACCCTGATGAAAGGCCAGCCCCTGGCCTACAACAAGGACAACCAGGAAGACAAGGAACCGCTGTTCGACGCCGCCGACACCTTGCGCGACTCGCTGCGTGCCTTTGCCGACATGATCCCGGCGATCAAACCGAAACACGCGATCATGCGCGAAGCGGCGCTGCGCGGTTTCTCCACCGCTACCGATCTGGCCGACTACCTGGTTCGCCGTGGCCTGCCGTTCCGTGACTGCCACGAAATCGTCGGCCACGCCGTGAAGTACGGCGTCGACACCGGCAAGGATCTGGCGGAAATGAGCCTGGAAGAACTGCGCCAGTTCAGCGACCAGATCGAGCAGGACGTGTTTGCCGTGCTGACCCTGGAAGGCTCGGTGAATGCCCGTGACCACATCGGCGGCACTGCGCCGGCGCAGGTCAAGGCTGCCGTGGTTCGCGGTCAGGCGCTGATCGCCAGCCGCTAAAAGCCAAAAACATCGCTGGCACGCCAGCTCCCACGGGTTCAGTGTCGAACATGCAATTGTGTTTCAACCGAAAACCCTGTGGGAGCGGGCTTGCCCGCGATGACTGGTTTCAAAGCGCTACAAAATTCTACTTTTTGGCTGCGATCATCGCCAAAAACGCCGGCATCGCCGCATCCTTGTCCGCCGCAATCTTTTGCACGTGCGGATTCTGCTCAAGTCGCTCCAGCAGTGCCTTGGCCTTCGGCATCTGCGCCAGCAAATCCAGACCGAACAGCTTGTGCCCCACCGCAACTGCCAACGGCACGCTGTAGAGGAAGTACAAATCCGCAATAGTCAGGCTGTCGCCCGCCACATACGGGGCGAACTTGCCGTGACGGCCCAGCGCCGCAAAGCCCAGCAGTAATTCAGCCTTGGCTTTCTCCTTGATCGCCTCCGGCAGCGCCGTGCCGAAAAACGCCTCGCCATAGCAGGCACGGGCCGGCAGCTCGATGTACAGCTCGATTTCCTTGGCCACCGCCAGCACCTGAGCGCGGGCAAACGGCTCGGTCGGCAGCAGCGGCACGCCTTTACCTACACTCTCGAGGTATTCGAGCATCACCATCGTTTCATTGATATAGCCGCCTTCGGCCCCCAACACCGGCACCTTGCCGCGCGGGCTGATGGCCAGGGACTCCGGCGTTGGCGTCGGGTAGAACGTGACCTCTTCGAACGGCAGGCCTTTTTCCAGCAGCGCCAGCTTGACCATGTTGTAGTAATTGCTGACGGAGAATCCATAGAGCTTGAACATCACATAGCCTCCAGGCCGTGCGGGGTGGGCAGTGCCTGTTTATAGGTCGCTCCAGGGAATCCTGCCAGCAGCATCACGCTGCTGAATGCGGGTAAACTGGCGCCTTTCCTTGAGGAGCCTGCCATGAGCGAGCCGACTGACATCGACAATGATGAAGAAGAGTTCACCGAATCGACGCTGATCGAAGCGATCGAGAACCAGATCGAAAGCGACAACCCGCCAGCGGCCAAGGCAACCTTCAACAAGCTGACGCTGGTCGGCTACGAGCGTGACGACATCCTGAATCTGATGGCCCACGTGCTGGCCTACGAAATCGACGCGATGCTCGACGAAGACCGCGCGTTCGATACCGAGTGGTACGAAACCGCGCTGCGCGCACTGCCCGAGCTGCCACCGGAAAAGCAGTAAACAGCCCCGCCCTGTGGGAGCAGGCCTGCTCCCACACAATTTGTCACCCATCTTCGCGGCCTTCTGCCGCCCCCTGACTACACTGGAATCCACCCCGGGACAAAAACCCTGACACGCGCACTGGACAGGCCGCGCCGGCAGGTTCACCTTAGGGGCGCTGTCGTCCAATTCCTAGAAAGTCTGGAGTCCTTATGTCGCTTACCCCTGAGTTGGTTGCCGAACTGGAAGTCCTCGCACTCTTCAACCTGGACAGTTCCCAGGAAGGTCTGAAAATTCATCAGACCGCTGCCCCGAAGCACATTGCCGCCGCACAACGCCTGTTCGAAAAAGAACTGACAGATCAGCCTGATGGCGGTTACCTGACCAGCCTCGGTCGCGATGCCGCACAGAACGTGCAAACCGTACTGACGATTCTCAAAGAGCAGCAAACCGCCTGATCCTCCCGACTTTGCCCACGGAAACCCCTGCCACGGGATTTCCGCGGGCCAGCCATGAAAACGTCTCCCATCGCCGCGCGATAGAAATCTGACGTCAAAAAACAAATTCAGCTTAAAACTCCTGCCGCTCAGGCGCTAAACTCCCGGACACCCGAGACCCCTTGCCTCCGAGCCCTGCGCGCCGGTTTGAGCCGACATGACCCGCACCCATGAAATCCGCCCCGACCTGGACGAAGGCATCGACCGCAAGGTACTCAGCCAGCTACGTGCACGTTTTCTGAAACTCAATGAAGGCCGCCTGAACCGGGCGCTGGAAGGTCTGTCGACTCGCCAGCAAAGCGTGCTCACGCTGCTGCCACTGTTTTTCCACGTCAATCATCCGCTGCTGCCCGGCTATGTCTCGGGCAGTACGCCGGCCGGGCTGTCGAATTACGAACCCGACGCCGATGTGCTGGCCGAAGCTCAGCGCCTGACGCGCTCGTTCTCCTATAAGCCGCGTCACGGCAGCAACCCGCCACGGCCGATTCACGGGCTGTTCCTGATGGGCAGCCTCGGCACGCTGGCCCAGGCCGACCAGAGCGACATGGATGTGTGGGTCTGCCACGCCCCCGACCTGAGCGACAGTGAACTGGCCGAGCTGCGCAAGAAATGCCAGGTGCTCGAAACCTGGGCGGCCAGCCAGGGGGCCGAGGCGCACTTTTTCCTGATCGACCCGGTGCGTTTCGTCAAAGGCGAGCGCGACACCCAGCTCAGCTCCGAAGATTGCGGCACCACCCAGCATTACCTGCTGCTGGACGAGTTCTACCGCACCGCGATCTGGCTCGCCGGGCGCACGCCGATCTGGTGGCTGGTGCCGGTCTACGAAGAACGCGCCTACGATGCGTACACCCACACCCTGATTTCCAAGCGTTTCATCCGCAACGATGAAACCCTCGACCTGGGGCCGATGGCGCACATTCCGCCGGGCGAGTTCGTCGGCGCCGGGCTGTGGCAACTGTTCAAGGGCATCGAATCGCCTTACAAATCGGTGCTCAAGCTGCTGCTGACCGAGGTCTACGCCAGCGAACATCCCCACGTGCAGTGCCTGAGCCTGCGCTTCAAGCAGGCCGTATTTGCCAACCGGCTGGATCTCGACGAGCTCGACCCGTACATGGTGGTCTACCGCCGGATCGAGGAATACCTCACTGCGCGCAACGAGCCGGAACGCCTGGAGCTGGTACGCCGGGCGCTGTACCTCAAGGTCAACCGCAAGCTCACCGGCAACACCCGCACCCAAAGCTGGCAGCGCTCACTGCTGGAAAGACTGGCCAGCGAATGGCATTGGGATCAGCGGCAACTGGCGCTGCTCGACAGCCGCAGCCAGTGGAAAGTCCGCCAGGTCAGCGCCGAGCGCCGGGCGCTGGTAAACGAGCTGAACTACAGCTACCGCTTCCTGACCCAGTTCGCCCGCAGCGAGCAGACCGTCAGCCTGATCAACAAGCGCGACCTCAACGTTCTCGGCCGGCGCCTGTACGCAGCGTTCGAACGCAAGGCCGACAAGGTCGAGTTCATCAACCCCGGCATCGCCCCGGATCTGGCCGAAGACACCCTGACCCTGGTGCAATCGCCGAACAAAAAGGAACCGGGCCAAACCCAGTGGGGCCTGTACAACGGCAGCCTGACGGCGCTGGAGTGGGAACACTTCGCGCCGATCAAGCGCAGCCGCGAGTTGCTGGAACTGCTGACCTGGTGCCACCGCAACGGCGTGATCGACAGCAGCACCCGACTGGCGCTGCACCCCGGCACCAGCGATATGAGCGAGTTCGAGCTGTTCAACCTGCTCGGCAGCCTGCAACAGAGCATTGCCCTGCCCTTGTCCACCGTCGCCGAAGAACCGCTGCTGCGCGCCGCCGTGCCGAGCGAAGTGCTGATGCTGGTGAATGTCGGGGTCGATCCGCTCAAGCATCACCGCGACCTGAACATCCTGATGACCACCGAACGCACGGATTCGCTGAGTTACGCCGGCGTGCGCGAGAATCTGGTGCTGACCCTGGATCAGGTCACGCTCAACAGCTGGAACGAAGTGCTGGTCAACCGCTTCGACGGCCCGCATGCCCTGATGGACTGCCTGCGCGATTACCTCAACAACCTGCCGCGCGGGTCGCAACAACCATCGCTGCGAGTGCGCTGTTTCTGTCACAACCGCGCGCAATTCATTGCGCGCCGGGTGGAAGAAATCGTCGACACCGCGCAGACCCTGTTGCTCAGCGACCTGAATCACCGCTACCTGATCCAGGTGCAGCAGCATTACCACGTGCTGGAACTGGTGCCGGGCCAGGTCAGCCATGTGGCCCTCGCCACCCTGCCGGCGCTGCTCGAATACCTGGGCGAGGAACAGCCGCGCTACAGCCCGCTGCACCTGGATCCGATGGCACTGGAAGACCACGATCTGGCGTTGATCCTGCCAATGGGCCAGCCCGAATGCATTCAGGTGTTCTACCGGATCACCGAACAAACCGCCGAGCTGTACGTTCTCGACGAATTCAATGCGCTGTGGCAACAGCATTTGCCCTATCACGACGAGCAAAGCCTGTTGGTGCCGTTGCAGCGGTTCCTGCAATCGATCCAGTTCCGCCGCGAAGCGCTGCTGCCGATGGACTCGGGCCACGCCGCCAGCCTTGAAATCTTGTATTACCAGTTATTGCCATCAGGACCGGGACGCGCGCGACGGGTCGAAATGCGCCCCGCACCGCAGACGCCGGTCAACAAACCGTTCTATGACGTACAGGCGATCATCGGCAAGGCCGCGCCCGGCGAAGTGCAGGTCACGCTGTACTGCAATCAACGGGAATTCAGCGAGCTGGAACATGGCGACCAGCTGTTCAGCGTGGTCGCCCGGGAGATCGTCGGACAGCGCCGGGAAAGCGAGCGCTACCGCTGCTACATCACCGACCTGGACCTGTCGGGCGTGATCGGTGACGGGCAGAGTTCGAGCAATCTGTATCTGCGTTACAAGGCCGACCTGGAACGCTCTCTGAACGAGGCGCTCGAGCAGGTCTGAGGCGGGCTACTCCGGAAAATCACCGCCGTTGGCCGGCTGCGATTCGACTTCGAGCAAGGTCAGCTTCAGGGTCTTGCCGCCCGGGGCCGGCCAGTCGATGTGCTGACCAACCTTCAGGCCCAGCAGCGCACTGCCGACCGGAGCCAGGATCGAGATTTTGCCTTCGTCGGCGTTGGCGTGCTTCGGATAGACCAGGGTCAGGTGGTAGTCCTTGCCACTGCTTTCTTCACGACAGTGCACGCGGGAATTCATCGTCACGACATCGGCAGGTACTTCATCGTGACCGACCAGGGTATCGGCGCGGTCCAGTTCGGTTTGCAGCGCGATCACGCCCGGCAGCGTGTCATCCAGGCTGTCGATCAGGCGCTCCAGACGTTGCACGTCCAGACGGGTAAGGGTGATGGAAGGTGCGGTCATGATCCGGGCAGACTCCTTTCTTCTGCACACAAAAAAAGCAAAACCCCGCCAAAAAAGACGGGGTTTTCACCAGGCCTCGATGGGTTGAGGCGTTTCCGGACACTAACACAGCTCAAAAAATATACAAGCTACGCCCCGGCGAGCTGCCGGCGCTGAGCCGCTCGCGCGCAAATCACCCGGCGGCGCTCGTCATCGGCCGAGCGCCACTCGCGGATGTCTTCGACATGGCGCATGCAACCGAGGCAGACCTTCTGCTCATCCAGCCGGCACACGCCAGTGCACGGCGAAGGCACGGCCGGGCTGACGTTGCTGTAGAGCGGCTTCGGCGGACGGACGGGCGCAGTATCAGTCACGAAATCACAGGCCTTCGAAATCGAATTCGGTGCCGGCCTGCTGCTTGACGATGCGCTCGAGCATTTCGCCCAGCTGCTCTTCGCTCTTGTCGCACATCCAGCGCTCGCTTTCTTCGTCGTAGTCGAAGTGGAAACCACCGGACACAGCGGCCAGCCACAGCTGACGCAACGGTTCCTGACGACTGAAGATCAGCTGGGTGCCGTTCTCGAACTTGACGGTCAGCACACCGGCCGAGTTCTCCATGTCGATGTCCAGGTCGCTGTCGTCGAAGATGTCTTCCAGTTTTTCCTGGGTTTCATCGACCAGATCGTGGAAACGGGCTTCGGACAAACTCATTGCGGCAACCTCAAAAAATGTCTGATCAGGCTCAAGCGCCGCAAGATACGGACGCTGCCAGCCGATTGCAAAGGATAACGACCAAGCGCCCTGCCCGGCGACGAAATATCCACCCGCCACGCGGGAATAGTTTCCGCGCCGCAGCCCGAGCCCCGCCGGACGGGAGTTCCGTCGCATAGGCAAGCTGCCGGGTGGCCGGTATACTCCGGCGCAATTAACGCATTTTCAAGGATTTCGCCATGAAGCGCCTGATCTCTTCCCTTGCTGCGCTCGTCGCGGTTGCCTGTCTCGTTTCGGCCTGCGGTCAGAAAGGCCCGCTGTACCTGCCCGATGAAGATCAGGACCCGGCCGAGCAAGCCCAGTCTTCGCAAAAGCAGCCTGCCTCCAAGGCACACAAGCACGACGTCTACTAAGGGATCGCCATGGACGCTTTTAACTACCGTGGCGGGGAGCTGTTCGCGGAAGGTGTGGCGCTGTCCGCCATCGCCGATCACTTCGGCACTCCCACCTACGTCTACTCCCGCGCACACATCGAGGCCCAGTACCTGGCCTACGCCGATGCGCTGGCCGGCATGCCGCACCTGGTGTGCTTCGCGGTCAAGGCCAACTCCAACCTCGGCGTCCTGAATGTCCTGGCGCGTATCGGCGCCGGTTTCGACATCGTCTCCCGTGGCGAGCTGGAACGCGTGCTGGCCGCCGGCGGCAGCCCGGACAAGATCGTGTTCTCCGGCGTCGGCAAGACCCGTGACGACATGCGCCGTGCGCTGGAAGTCGGCGTGCATTGCTTCAACGTCGAATCCACCGACGAGCTCGAGCGCCTGCAAGTGGTCGCCGCCGAGTTGGGCGTTCGCGCGCCGATCTCGCTGCGCGTGAACCCGGACGTCGATGCCGGCACCCACCCGTACATCTCCACCGGTCTCAAAGAGAACAAGTTCGGCATCGCCATTGCCGACGCTGAAGACGTGTACGTGCGTGCCGCGCACCTGCCGAACCTGGAAGTGGTCGGCGTCGATTGCCACATCGGTTCGCAACTGACCACTCTGCCGCCGTTCCTCGATGCCCTCGACCGCCTGCTGGATCTGGTCGATCGCCTCGGCGATTGCGGCATCCACCTGCGCCACATCGATCTCGGTGGCGGCCTGGGTGTGCGTTATCGCGATGAAGAGCCGCCATTGGCCGCCGATTACATCAAGGCTGTGCGCGAGCGCCTGGTCGGTCGTGATCTGGCGCTGGTGTTCGAGCCGGGCCGCTTCATCGTCGCCAACGCCGGCGTGCTGCTGACTCAGGTCGAGTACCTCAAGCACACCGAACACAAAGACTTCGCCATCGTCGACGCGGCCATGAACGACCTGATCCGCCCGGCGCTGTACCAGGCCTGGATGGACGTGACCCCGGTCAAGCCACGCGAGACCGCTGCACGCACGTACGACGTGGTCGGCCCGATCTGCGAAACCGGCGACTTCCTCGCCAAGGAACGCGTACTGGCGCTGGAAGAAGGCGATCTGCTGGCCGTGCATTCAGCCGGTGCCTATGGTTTCGTGATGAGCTCCAACTACAACACCCGCGGCCGTGCTGCTGAGGTGCTGGTGGATGGCGATCAGGCCTTTGAAGTGCGTCGCCGCGAAACCGTGGCCGAGCTGTTTGCCGGCGAAAGCCTGCTGCCGGAGTGACCCCATGCTGCTGCGTTTTACCAAGATGCATGGCCTGGGCAACGACTTCATGGTTCTCGACCTGGTCAGTCAGCACGCGCATATTCAGCCCAAGCACGCGAAAATGTGGGGCGACCGGCACACCGGCATCGGTTTCGACCAGTTGCTGATCGTCGAAGCGCCGAGCAACCCGGATGTGGATTTCCGTTACCGGATCTTCAACTCCGACGGTTCCGAAGTGGAGCAGTGCGGCAACGGTGCGCGCTGCTTCGCCCGCTTCGTGCTCGACAAACGCCTGACCGCCAAACGGCAGATCCGCGTCGAGACCAAGGGCGGCATCATCGAACTGGACGTGCGTAACGACGGCCAGATCGGCGTTAACATGGGCGCCCCGCGCCTGGTGCCGGCGGACATCCCGTTCCAGGCGCCGGAGCAGGCCCTGAGTTATCAGGTCGATGTCGACGGTACGCCGATCGATCTGGCGGCGGTGTCCATGGGCAACCCCCATGCGGTGCTGCGGGTCAGCGATATCAACACTGCACCGGTGCATGAACTGGGGCCGAAAATCGAACACCATCCGCGCTTTCCGGCGCGGGTCAACGTCGGTTTTCTCCAGGTCATCGACCGCCATCGCGCGCAACTGCGCGTGTGGGAACGCGGCGCCGGGGAAACCCAGGCCTGCGGCACCGGTGCCTGCGCTGCTGCTGTAGCGGCGATCAGTCAGGGGTGGATGGATTCGCCACTGTTGATCGACCTGCCGGGCGGGCGTCTGTCCATAGAGTGGGCAGGCCCCGGCCAACCGGTGTTGATGACCGGCCCGGCAGTGCGCGTATACGAAGGACAAGTGCGTCTTTGAGTGAGCAGAAGCCATGACCGATAAGCCTCAGGTACCCGCCCGACAGTCCGGTGAATCAGCGTCCGAGAGCCTGGAGGCGGCAGCAGTTGCCGCGTACCTGGAGGCTCATCCGGACTTCTTCGTCGAGCATGAAGAACTGCTGCCGTCCCTGCGCATCCCCCATCAGCGCGGCGATACCGTCTCGCTGGTCGAGCGCCAGATGGCCATCCTGCGCGACCGCAACATCGAGATGCGTCATCGCCTCTCGCACTTGATGGACGTCGCCCGGGACAACGATCGCCTGTTCGACAAGACCCGTCGCTTGATACTTGCACTGATGGACGCTGCCACCCTGGAAGACGTGGTGATCAGCGTCGAAGACAGCCTGCGCCAGGATTTCCAGGTGCCCTTCGTCAGCCTGATCCTGCTCGGCGACAACCCGGCCCCGGTTGGCCGCTGGGTGACCCACGCCGACGCGCAGACCGCCATCGGCGGATTGCTCACTGAAGGCAAGAGCGTCAGCGGCAGCCTGCGCGAACATGAACTGGACTTCCTGTTCGGTGAAGAGCAACGCAAGCAGATCGGCTCCACCGCCGTGGTCGCCGTCAGCCATCAGGGCATCCACGGAATCCTGGCCATCGCCAGCCGTGATCCGCAGCACTACAAGAGTTCGGTCGGCACGCTGTTCCTCAGCTACATCGCCGAAGTCATGGGTCGCGTGCTGCCACGGGTCAATAGCTCCCTGCGCTCGGTACGCTGACCATGGAACGACAACTGGACGCTTACTGCGAACACCTGCGCAGTGAGCGGCAGGTGTCGCCGCATACGCTGTCGGCCTACCGCCGCGATCTCGATAAAGTCCTCGGCTGGTGCAACAAACAGAACATCGGTAGCTGGCAGGCGCTGGACATCCAGCGCCTGCGCAGCCTGATCGCCCGCCTGCATGCCCAGGGCCAGTCCTCACGCAGTCTGGCGCGCCTGCTTTCAGCGGTGCGCGGGCTCTATCACTATCTGAATCGTGAAGGTCTCTGCGATCACGATCCGGCCACCGGCCTGGCACCGCCCAAAGGCGAGCGCCGCTTGCCGAAAACCCTCGATACCGACCGAGCGCTGCAACTGCTCGAAGGCGCAGTCGAGGACGACTTTCTGGCCCGGCGCGATCAGGCGATTCTGGAATTGTTCTATTCCTCCGGCCTGCGGCTGTCAGAGCTGACCGGGCTCAATCTCGATCAGCTCGATCTGGCGGACGGCATGGTTCAAGTGCTCGGCAAAGGCAGCAAGACACGCCTGTTGCCGGTCGGCAAAAAGGCCCGTGAAGCACTGGAGCACTGGCTACCACTGCGGGCGCTAACCAACCCGGCAGACGACGCGGTATTCGTCAGCCAGCAAGGCCGACGCCTCGGCCCGCGCGCGATTCAGGTTCGGGTCAAACTCGCCGGCGAGCGCGAACTGGGGCAGAACCTGCACCCGCACATGCTGCGGCACTCCTTCGCCAGCCATTTGCTCGAGTCCTCCCAGGACCTGCGTGCGGTGCAGGAATTGCTCGGCCACTCGGACATCAAGACCACCCAGATCTATACCCACCTGGACTTCCAGCACCTGGCGGCGGTCTACGACAGCGCCCATCCACGGGCCAAACGCATGAAAGGCGATGATTCATGAGCATCCAGTTGATCACTTTCGACCTCGACGACACCCTGTGGGACACCGCCCCGGTGATCGTCAGCGCCGAAGCGGTTTTGCGCGAATGGCTGAGCGAACATGCGCCGAATCTGGGCGCGGTGCCGGTGGAGCATCTGTGGTCGATCCGCGAGCGGGTGCTGGCCAGCGAGCCGGGATTGAAGCACCGCATCAGCGCACTGCGCCGACGAGTGCTGTTCCATGCGCTGGAGGAAGCCGGGTACGCCCATGGCGAAGCTTCGGATCTGGCAGACAAGAGTTTTGAAGTGTTTCTGCATGCGCGGCATCAGATCGAAGTGTTTCCGGAAGTCGAGCCGATCCTGGAAACCCTCGCCAAACACTACGCACTCGGTGTGGTCACCAACGGCAACGCCGATGTGCGTCGGTTGGGGCTGGCGGATTACTTCAAGTTTGCGCTGTGCGCCGAAGACATCGGCATCGCCAAGCCGGATGTCCGACTGTTCCATGAAGCGTTGCAGCGCGGTGGCGTGAGCGCCGAGGCGGCGGTGCATATCGGTGACCACCCGGGGGACGACATCGCCGGGGCGCAGCAAGCGGGATTGCGTGCGATCTGGTTCAACCCGGCCGGCAAGGTCTGGGAAGCGGAGCGCCTGCCGGATGCCGAGATTCGTAGCCTGAACGATCTGCCCGCGGTGCTCGCACGCTGGAACAGCCGCGGCTAACTTTCTTTCGCCCATGAAAAAGCCCGCAGCGACGGCGGGCTTTTTCAGCAAGCGAGCGACACGCCTCAGATAGGGCGGCTGCCGTACTTGTTGTCCGGTTTCTTGGGCGGATCGGCGACCACGTTGGCCTCCACTTCCTGCACCTTGCCGCCGCGTGCAAGGAACTCTTCCATGGCCTTGGCCAGGGCATCGCGTTCCTTGTTCTTGGCTTCGATGCTCGGCAACTCGTCGACCGACACCGCAGCCTTGGCCTTGCCTTTGGCAGCCGGGGCCGGCGTATCGTCACCGCCATCGTCTTCAGCAACGTCTTCCGCTGCTGCTTCCAGACCGTCTTCGGCCTCGTCTTCGTCGCCTACTTCGAGGTCGTCGTTTTCCAGATCATCGTCGCTCATGTTCTACCTCATGACTTGCGAAAAGCAGATTAGTTATAGACCAGCTTTGGCGACTGTCGAAAGTCGCCGGAAAAAAATCGGTAACCATTGGTGACCAACGGTTTATGCCCCTTCACCGTGCAAGGTGGCGAGGACTTTACGGGCACCGCCATGATCACGGTGCTCGCCCAGATAAACGCCTTGCCAGGTACCCAGTGCCAGTCGGCCCGCCGTTACCGGCAAACTGATCTGACAGCCCAGCACGCTGGCCTTGAAGTGCGCCGGGAGGTCGTCCAGGCCTTCGTCGTTATGCTCATAGCCGTCTGCTCCTTGTGGGATCAGACGATTGAAAAATCGTTCGAAGTCGCGACGTACCGCCGGATCGGCGTTCTCGTTGATGGTCAACGACGCCGAGGTATGCTGCAGCCACAAATGCAACAGACCGACCCGGCATGCCTTGAGTTCAGGCAGGCCGGCGAGCAACTCGTCGGTCACCAGATGAAAGCCCCGGGGCCGTGCCCGCAGGGTTATCAGAGTCTGTTGCCACATACAGTTCTCCGCACGTTCGGGGCGCATTCTAGCGCGCTCTGGAAAAAAACAAAGGCCCTAATATTCCTTCAATGATGTAAGCCTTTGGCCGCAGAAAAACACTCGTCGTAAACACGACCAAAGCAGTACGAAAAATCCTTTCAGCTGTATCAGGGGAGACAAATTCCAGACAAAAAAATGCCCGGCGAACCGGGCAAGTTTTTTGCGGCGCGTGCTTACAGGTTGTAGCCGCGCTCGTTGTGTTGTGCCAGATCCAGGCCGACCGATTCTTCTTCCTCGGTCACGCGCAGACCCATCACGGCATCCAGTACCTTGAGGATGATGAAGGTGACGATCGCGGTGTAGATCACGGTGAAGCCGACGCCTTTGCACTGAATCCAGACTTGTGCGGCGATGTCGGTGACGGTGCCGAAGCCACCCAGCGACGGTGCAGCGAACACACCGGTCAGGATCGCGCCAAGGATACCGCCGATACCGTGCACGCCGAAGGCATCCAGGGAGTCGTCATAACCGAGTTTGCGTTTCAGGGTGGTGGCGCAGAAGAAGCACACCACGCCTGCCGCCAGACCGATGACCAGGGCGCCCATCGGGCCCACGGTGCCCGCGGCCGGAGTGATCGCCACCAGACCTGCAACGACGCCGGATGCGATACCCAGTGCGCTTGGTTTGCCGTGGGTGATCCACTCGGCGAACATCCAGCCCAGTGCAGCAGCGGCGGTCGCGATCTGGGTCACCAGCATCGCCATGCCCGCGGTGCCGTTGGCGGCCGCAGCGGAACCGGCGTTGAAGCCGAACCAGCCAACCCACAGCATCGCCGCGCCCATCAGGGTGTAACCCAGATTGTGTGGCGCCATCGGAGTGGTCGGGAAGCCTTTGCGCTTGCCCAGTACCAGGCAGGCAATCAGACCGGCCACACCGGCGTTGATGTGCACCACGGTGCCGCCGGCGAAGTCGAGTACGCCCCAGTCCCACATCAGGCCGCCGTTGCCGGACCAGACCATGTGCGCGATCGGTGCATAAACCAGGGTGAACCAGATGCCCATGAAGATCAGCATCGCGGAGAACTTCATCCGCTCGGCGAACGCACCGACGATCAGCGCCGGGGTGATGATCGCGAAGGTCATCTGGAAGGTGATGAAGACCGCCTCGGGGAACAGCGCCGCCGGGCCGGTCAGGCTCGCTGGCGTGACACCGGCGAGGAACGCCTTGCCGAAACCACCCACGAACGAGTTGAAGTTGACGACGCCCTGCTCCATGCCGGTGGTGTCGAACGCGATGCTGTAGCCATAAATGACCCACAGGACGCTGATCAGACCGGTAATGGCGAAGCACTGCATCATCACGGAAAGAATGTTTTTCGACCGAACCATGCCGCCGTAGAACAGCGCGAGGCCGGGAATGGTCATGAATAGCACGAGGGCTGTGGAGGTGAGCATCCAGGCGGTGTCGCCGGAGTTCAGGACTGGAGCTGCCACTTCGTCTGCCGCCATGGCCAGGCCGGGCATTACGATAGACAACAGGGCTCCTAGCCCTGCGAATTTACGCAGAGTCATATTGTTTTCTCCTGGGGCGTTGGGTTTGTGGCGGCGTTTAGATCGCGTCGGTATCGGTTTCGCCGGTACGGATGCGGATCGCCTGTTCCAGATTGACCACGAAGATCTTGCCGTCACCGATCTTGCCGGTGTTGGCAGCCTTGGTTATCGCCTCGATAACCCGATCCAGATCCTTGTCGTCGATGGCAACGTCGATTTTCACCTTGGGCAGAAAATCGACCACATACTCCGCGCCGCGATACAGCTCGGTGTGACCCTTCTGCCGACCGAAGCCTTTGACTTCAGTAACGGTAATGCCCTGCACGCCGATCTCGGACAGCGACTCGCGCACGTCGTCCAACTTGAACGGCTTGATGATGGCAGTGACTAGCTTCATGAAACTCTCTCCCGAATTGGTGGACTTGCCCCAGGAAAACAAACCCGACTCAAGTCTAAGCGCAGTGCCTGGCTTTGTAACGCTTCGTTGTCGACGCCAGCTAACCGCTCCAGACGAAACTCCCCGCTCCGTCTGCCGCACTGCATTCGTCACAGCGACTGCATCAGTGCATGGGTCGAAGGTGACTAAGCAGAAAGCTTGCCATCTCGCCAAAAACCACTGATTTCAATCCCTTGGCCGCTGCCGCAGATGCCATCACCCAAATGGCACTCGGGATACGCACAACAACGGTGCGTGGCCGTGCATCCAGTTGCGCGAAAAGCGTGCATCCGTGCCTGCACCAATGACTATAGACACTGCGTGATACACTGCCGGCCATAGTTTCCAGGACATATCCCATGCTCGCGCCCAAAGACTTCCTCGACGCCCTGAGCGGCACCGCCTCCCGCCTGTTCAGCGGCGACACGCCCTTGCCAAAAGCCGAAATCGAAAGCCAGTTCAAGATGCTGCTGCAAAGCGCCTTCAGCAAACTGGACCTGGTGAGCCGCGAAGAGTTTGACAGTCAGATGGTAGTGCTGGCGCGCACTCGCGCCCGGCTCGAGAGCCTTGAGGCGAAGGTGGCGGAGATGGAAGCGAAGCTGACGCCGCCGGCTGAGTAACACCTCGTGTCTTTGTGAATGCGGTCCCTTGTGGGAGCGGGCTTGCCCGCGAATGAAGGTCGGAACGACCTTCCCGCGATTCAGGATTCGCTATCGACTTCCGGCAGAATCCTACAGATTGCAACCCCGCCGTCCGATTGCGCCGTGAAGCCCTGATTCCTAAGCTCACCCAATGCTGAATGTTCAGCACTGGGTTTGGCGACCCGAAAGCTTAAGGCGCACGAAAACCATGATGGCGGCTATGTTTACCGCCACATCGAGTCATGGCGGTTGTGCGTGGGAGACCTTCGGGTCTGCCGGGTTCCTTTTGCTCCGGTTCGCCAACCCGCGTACGACTGCCACCCAATTGTTTGGCGACAATTGAGGGCAGCCCTAAAGCAAAAGGAGCTGTTCAATGAATAACGAAGATACGTATCTCACTCCTCAGGTTTTCATCCGCCACAAACTCCCCCTCCACGCCCTGCTCATCCAGAACCAACCCTGGTTCTCTGCCCGCGACCTGGGCCGCCTGCTGCACATTTACCTCAACGAACGCATGCTGCGAAAACTCGACCCCGACCAATACCAAACCCGCAAAACCCTGATCCACAACCAGATCGAAAACACCCTCCTGATCAGCGAATCCGGCATCTACGCCCTCCTCGTCTATCACTACTGCCCCGAATACCGAGCGCTACGCGAATGGCTCACCCATCAGGTTATCCCCACCCTGCGCGACGCCCAGCACCCCACCACAAACGAACGCCCACAGCTAAGCCTGCTGAATTGGCCCGAGATGTCGTTGAGTTTGCTGCACTGGAATAACCAGCCGTGGATTCGGTTGCAGGATGTGCCATTGATGGTGGTAGAACGGGAAAAGCTAAAGCGCCCAGAACCGGGCACTTGGTGGAAGAGGGCTTCGCGGATGCTGCAATCGCTATAGGCCCGCATGCCGGAGCTGAGCCCTGCGCAAATCGTAAGTCGACTGAAGATTCATCCAGAACTCAGGCGTGGTCTTGAGGTGAATGGCCAGCCTGATTGCCAGATCGGCGCAGATCCTGAGCTGGCATTTCACAAGCTTCTCGATCTCGGTTTCAGGCCAGTTTGTGGGCATGACCAAGTCCATGACTGTCATGCCCAACGGCTCCATGAATTCCTTATTCAGCACCTCACCCGGATAAATCGGGCGCATACCATTGCGGTCCATTTTTCGCCTCCAGAGGCTGCACTGAGCGGCCAAACTGGAGCATCCGACTTTGCGATACAAGACCGTCGAGTCGCTTTCGCTGGCGTCCTACAACTATTAGGGCATGCCCCTACAAAAATCGGCGTCTACGCCTGGTTATGCAGTCCTTACACCTGTCATTACATTGGCAAACGAAAATGCACCCATCAGGATGGAGGTCTCTGTGAAGGATAAAGAGAGGAAGACAAAGCTACTTCTGATTGTTGAACTACACCTTGAAGCACTCCGACTGGCTGGAAATATGTCAGCCAATCAACGGAGGTTTATTGAAGTCGCCCTTACGTGCGGACCTGAGCTTGAGCCAAGCGGCTTGTTGGCGGGCAGAAAATCCTGAATCCGTCCAAACCAACGTCCTTCACTTACGTAAGTACCGTCCTACAAGGACTGTCCCCCATGCCTGATTACGTGAGTATCCCTGCCTTCGCTACCTTCTGCGGCCTGATCCAAACAGAACACAGACAATGCGAAGAAAAGGAAAAGGTACCGAGCTCCGTAATCAGACACTCAAATCTGAAGCCCGCAAACTTGCACACCGAACCGTATCTATGGATCCGGAAGCATTAGCGGCCGGGGTGGATGCAACATCACTCGGAATTGAGCCAATTACTCCTGTAGCAATCAATGCATACCACCAGTGGAGCGGGCCCGTGAGCTATCCATGGGATGACGTGCTGAAGTGGAAAACCAAAGACGCAAAGGGTCTGGACCTGGCTTTTTGGTACGAAGGAGAACTGTGCGGCTTGTGTTACGCAACTCCGCGCAAAAGCACGATCTGCATAAAAATCATCCTTTTGCAGGGACGAACTGGCAGAACCCACACCTTGCGAGGCTGGATCGCACCCATGGCGCTACTGACAACTGAATTCTACGCACGGAGACTGGGATGTACTGAATTCGAGGTCCAGGAACCTGACTCTGGCGCCATCCCTTACTACCAAAAACTTGGCTTTCATTTCGACACAACCGACCGCCTTGTCTTTCCACTGGACGACCAATAAGATCGATTCATTCCTCCAGACACGAGAGGTGTCTATGAAACAGAAGAAGCGGAAAAAACAGCCGTTACTTGCATCCAGGCTTCGTGTAGAAGGGCCCAGTTTGGCCGATACGATTTCTGCCAGTCAGCGGAATTTTTTGAAGGTCGCCGCGACCTATGGCAAAGAATTGGAGCCAGATGGCTGGCTCGCCGGTGGCGGAACCTGAATCCCGAATTAAAAGACCGCCTGGTTGGCGGTTTTTTTTACGCCTGACGATTAATCATTTCGACTCCAGCAACATCCAGTGAAGGTTTGCCCAGGCAGCCGTCCCTCCAACACTCTCCTCCCCGACTACCCTTAAAAAACCGCAGGAAGCGGCCCCCGATTCAACTCAAGGAACGACCATGTCCCTCGCCATCGTCCATAGCCGCGCCCAGATTGGCGTGGATGCCCCCGCTGTCACCGTTGAAGTTCACCTCGCCAATGGCTTGCCCTCGCTGACCATGGTCGGCCTGCCCGAAGCGGCGGTGAAGGAGAGCAAGGACCGGGTGCGCAGTGCGATCATCAATTCCGGGCTGCAGTTTCCGGCGCGGCGGATCACCTTGAATCTGGCACCGGCGGATCTGCCCAAGGATGGCGGGCGGTTCGATCTGGCGATTGCGCTGGGGATACTGTCGGCGAGTGTGCAGGTGCCGACGTTGACGCTCGATGACGTGGAGTGTCTGGGTGAGCTGGCGTTATCCGGCGCCGTGCGGGCGGTGCGCGGGGTGTTGCCGGCGGCGCTGGCGGCGCGCAAGGCCGGGCGGACGCTGGTGGTGCCGCGGGCGAATGCCGAGGAGGCTTGTCTGGCGTCGGGACTGAGGGTGATTGCGGTGGATCATCTGCTGGAGGCCGTGGCGCATTTCAACGGGCATACACCGGTCGAGCCTTACGTCTCTGATGGGCTGATCCATGCCGCCAAACCCTATCCCGACTTGAATGAGGTACAAGGCCAACTGGCCGCCAAGCGGGCACTGCTGATTGCCGCCGCCGGTGCGCACAATCTGCTGTTCAGCGGGCCACCGGGGACGGGCAAGACGTTGCTGGCCAGTCGTTTGCCGGGCTTGCTGCCACCGCTGGCCGAGAGTGAAGCGCTGGAAGTGGCGGCGATTCAATCCGTCGCCAGCGGGGCGCCGCTGACTCACTGGCCGCAGCGCCCGTTCCGCCAACCGCATCACTCGGCCTCCGGGCCGGCACTGGTCGGAGGCAGCTCAAAACCGCAACCCGGCGAAATCACCCTCGCCCACCACGGCGTATTGTTTCTTGATGAACTGCCCGAGTTTGACCGCAAGGTGCTGGAGGTCCTGCGCGAACCGCTGGAATCCGGCTGCATCGTCATCGCACGGGCCAAGGAACGGGTGCGGTTTCCCGCCCGATTCCAGCTGGTGGCAGCGATGAATCCCTGCCCTTGTGGATATCTTGGCGAGCCCAGCGGCAAGTGCTCGTGCACGCCGGACATGGTGCAGCGCTATCGCAACAAGTTATCGGGGCCGTTGCTTGATCGGATCGATTTGCACCTGACGGTGGCGAGGGAAGCGACAGCGTTGAACCCGGCGGTGAAACCGGGAGAGGACAGCGCCAGCGCAGCCACATTGGTCGCCGAGGCCCGCGAGCGTCAGCAAAGACGCCAGGGCTGTGCCAATGCGTTTCTCGATTTGCCGGGGCTGAAGAAGCACTGCAAGTTATCCACAGCCGATGAAACCTGGCTGGAGACGGCGTGCGAAAGACTGACCTTGTCGCTGCGCTCGGCGCATCGGCTGCTCAAGGTCGCGCGGACACTGGCGGATCTGGAGAAGCGTGCGGATATCAGTCGCGAACATCTGGCCGAAGCGTTGCAGTATCGGCCGGCGACTCAGTAAGTGCCGAGATTGTGGTGGTCCCAAACGCAAGCAGGCTCGCTCCCACAAGTCCAACATAGATCCTGTGGGAGCGAGCCTGCTCGCGATCGCTATTTCAGAGACGCCTCAACGGAAGCGGTCGACTTCCTGGCGCAGGTCGGCTGCCAAGCCTTCCAGCTCCTTGGCGGTGATGGCCAGGTTCGACACCACTTCGCGCTGCTCGCTGTTGGCCATCGCGATGCTCTGCAAGTTGCTGCTGAGCAAAGTCGCGGTGCTGCTCTGCTCCTGAGTCGCGGTGGTGATCGCGGCAAACTGCTCACCCGCCGAGCGACTTTGCTCGTCAATGCGCGCAAGTGCCGAGGCGACGTTAGCGTTACGCGACAGGCCTTCCTGCATCAGCAGGTTGCCCTGCTCCATGTTGCTGATGGCGTTACCGGTTTCCTGCTGAATGCTGTGAATCATGCTGGAAATTTCATCCGTCGCCTGACGGGTACGCGAGGCCAGGCTGCGCACCTCGTCGGCCACCACGGCAAAGCCGCGACCTTGCTCACCGGCACGGGCCGCTTCGATGGCCGCGTTGAGTGCCAGCAGGTTGGTCTGTTCGGCAATCGAGGTGATAACGCTGACGATGCCGCCGATTTCCTGGGAGCGCTGACCGAGCGTATTGATCACGGTCGCGGTGGTGTTCAGTGCGCCGGCAATCTGCTCCAGCGAGGAAGACGCCTCTTCCATCGACGTACGACCGATCTGAGTCTGCTGGGCGTTTTCCTGGGCCAGACGCTGGGTGTTACCCATGTTGTCGGCAATGTTCAGCGAGGTGGCGGAGAACTCCTCTACCGCGCCGGCCATGCTGGTGATCTCGCCGGACTGCTGCTCCATGCCTTCGTACGCGCCACCGGACAGACCGGACAGCGCTTGAGCCCGGCGGTTGACCTCTTCCGAAGCGCGGCGGATGTGCTCGACCATGGTCGACAGTGCCTGACTCATCTGGTTGAACGCGCGAGCCAGCTGACCGATCTCGTCGTTGCTCGACACGCTCAGGCGCACGCTCAGATCACCGGCGCCCAGGGCTTCGGCCTGACGCACCAGATCGCCCAGCGGCGCCAGCTTGCTGCGCAGCAACCAGACCACGGAGCCGACCGCCAGCAACATCGCCAGCAGGCTGCCGATGGCCAGTTGGGTGCCGACGCTCCAGGTCACCGCGCGGATCTCGGTCTTCGGCATGCTTGCCACCACCGACCACGGTCCACCCTCGAACGGCACGGCGATGCTGTAGAAGTCTTCGGACTTGTCGCTCCAGAACCGGCCTTTACCCGGCGCCTTCGCCAAATCGTTGACCACAGGAATCGCTTGATCGAGCGCCTGCACGCCCGCCGGCGCGACCAGCCATTGATTCTTCTCGTCCAGCAGCGCCAGCGAACCGGTCTGGCCGATGCGGAAGCGCTTGAGGTTTTCAAACTGGGCGTTTTGCGCGTCGGTGTAATCGAAGCCGACGAACAACACCGCAATCACCTTGCCGCTGCTGTCTCGCACCGGGGTGTATTGGGTCATGTAGGAGCGATCGAACAGCAGAGCGCGACCGACGTAGCCCTGCCCTGCCATCAATTTCGCATAGGCCGGGTGAGCGTGATCGAGCACGGTGCCGATGGCGCGGGTGCCATCCTGTTTGGTCAGCGAGGTGCTGACGCGGATGAAGTCTTCGCCGCTGCGCACGAACAGCGTGGCGACACCCGCCGTCATCTGTTTGAACTCGTCGACTTCCTTGAAGTTGTTGTTCAACACTTCGCTGCCCAGGTGCAGGCCCGGCGTCTGGGTGCCGGCCACGGTCACCGGCTCGCTCGGATGAATGCTCAGACCTGCACTGAAGCGCTTCTCGAACAGCCCGCTCAGGCGCTGGGTGCTTTCACGCAGCGTGCCGTGGAAGGTGCTCAATTGGTCGGCGAGCAGGCGTGCCTCGCTGGCCAGGTGTTCTTCACGGGTGGCGAGGTTGGCGGTATCCAGCGAACGCAAAGCAAAGACGGTACTGCCGCTGATGACTATCGCCAGTATCACGGCGAGCGCGAGGCCCAGCTGCGAGGCGATCCGAGCGCGAGGTTGAGACATGGACAGCTCCTGGCCGAACTTCCGATCCTCCTTGATCGCAGCTCGGATAATTTTCTAATGGGGGGTGAATCGTGGAGACCGGCACGACGGTTCCACATGCACGTATTCGGCGGTAAAACCGAATACTTGAGCGAAAAACAGGGTTATGGCGAAAGGCCGGCATTGTGCAGGCTCGAACGATTCAGCTCAAGCGCGTGACCGCCGGCAGCGCCATGCCGCGCACTTCGTTTTGCAGGAAGTCGCTGAGGCGGCGCAAACGTTCACCTCCCGGACGGGTCTTTGGCCACACCAGGTAATAATTCAGTCCGCTGGCGACCGCCGTCGGCCACGGCAGACTCAGGCGCCCTTGCGCGACATCCTCGGCCACCATCAGCAGATCGCCCATGGACACCCCATAGCCCCGGGCCGCCGCGATCATGCCCAGTTCCAGGGTATCGAAAACCTGCCCGCCCTTGAGCGACACCTGATCTGACAGCCCCATGTGCTCCAGCCAGCTACGCCAGTCCCGGCGATCCGGCGTCGGGTGCAACAACTCGGCGCTGGCCAGTCGCGCCACATCCCAGGGCTGATCGTTGAGCAGGTTCGGCGCGCCGACCGGAATCAGCTCTTCGGGAAACAGCAGACTGGCTTCCCAGTCCAGCGGAAAATGCCCGTCGCTCAGTAATACTGCGCAATCGAAGGGCTCGTTGTTGAAGTCCACCGAATCCACATCCATCCACGCACTGGTCAGTTGCACCTCATTGCCGGGCTGCAAATGGCGGAATCGACTGAGCCGCGCCAGCAACCAGCGCATGGTCAGGGTCGACGGGGCCTTCATGCGCAGGATGTCATCTTCCGCACGCAAGGTATTGCAGGCTCGCTCCAGCGCGGCGAAGCCTTCGCGGATGCCCGGCAGCAGCAGGCGTGCCGACTCGGTCAGTTGCAGGTTGCGCCCGCTGCGATGGAACAAGCGGCAGGCGAAGTGCTTTTCGAGCGTACGGATGTGCCGGCTCACCGCACTCTGGGTAATCGACAATTCTTCAGCCGCCCGGGTGAACGAACTGTGGCGCGCCGCCGCTTCGAATGCGCGCAGGGCATACAAGGGTGGAAGACGACGGGACATGCACAGCGCTCCAATGGCGGGATTGCGTCAACTTAGCAGAATCGCGGCAGGATGAGTTTTAATCATGCCACCCATCCTTTTTATCCCTTTGTGCAACCTGCGCCAAACCCTGAGAATCGACGGTCTCTTGCCCCCTCTTTTAAAAGGATGTGAAAACATGCAGCGTCCTGTGCGTACCGAACTCTGGGCCATCCTGCGGCTGGCGGGGCCGTTGATCGCCTCGCAGTTGGCGCACATGCTGATGGTGCTGACCGATACCCTGATGATGGCGCGCCTCAGTCCCGAAGCGCTGGCCGGCGGTGGCCTGGGCGCGGCCACTTATTCATTCGTGTCTATTTTCTGCATCGGCGTGATCGCGGCGGTCGGCACCCTGGTGGCGATTCGTCAGGGCGCCGGCGACATCATCGGCGCCGCCCGCCTGACTCAGGCCGGGCTGTGGCTGGCGTGGCTGATGGCGCTCGGTGCCGGGTTGCTGTTGTGGAATCTGAAACCGGTGCTGTTGCTGTTCGGCCAGACCGAGACCAACGTCAACGCCGCCGGGCAGTTTCTGATCGCCCTGCCATTCGCCCTGCCCGGCTACCTGAGCTTCATGGCCTTGCGCGGTTTCACCAGCGCCATCGGCCGGGCAACACCCGTGATGGTTATCAGCCTCGCCGGCACGGTGGCCAACTTCCTGCTCAACTACGCGCTGATCACCGGCATGTTCGGCCTGCCAAAACTCGGGCTGACCGGTATCGGCCTGGTCACGGCGATTGTCGCCAGCTGCATGGCACTGGCACTGGCCTGGCATATTCGCCGGCATCCGGCCTATGACGCCTACCCGTTGCGCGAAGGCCTGTCGCGGCCGAACCGGCAGTACCTGAAAGAGCTCTGGCGCCTGGGCCTGCCGATCGGCGGCACCTACGCAGTGGAAGTCGGGCTGTTCGCTTTCGCGGCGCTGTGCATGGGCACCATGGGCAGCACCCAACTGGCGGCGCACCAGATTGCTCTGCAAATCGTCTCGGTGGCGTTCATGGTTCCGGCGGGGATGTCTTATGCGATCACCATGCGCGTCGGCCAGCATTACGGCGCCGGGCAATTGAGTGATGCGCGGATGTCCGGGCGAGTCGGCATCGTCTTCGGTGCAGTGGTGATGCTCGGGTTTGCGATGGTGTTCTGGTTACTGCCGAATCAGCTGGTCGGTTTGTTCCTCGACCATAACGACCCGGCGTTTGCCGAGGTGATTCGTCTGGCCGTCAGCCTGCTGGCTGTGGCGGCGTGGTTCGAGCTGTTCGACGGCACCCAGACGATTGCCATGGGCTGTATTCGCGGGCTCAAGGATGCCAAAACCACGTTTCTGGTCGGGCTCGGTTGCTACTGGCTGATCGGCGCGCCGGCCGCGTGGCTGATGGCGTTCCATCTGCACTGGGGGCCGACCGGCGTCTGGTGGGGTCTGGCGCTGGGGCTGGCGTGCGCGGCGGTGAGCCTGACGCTGGCGTTCGAATGGAAGATGAAGCGGATGATTCGGCTGGAACCACAATCTCAAGGCTTCAAGATCCCTCAGCCAGAATGAGTTTCACTGTGGGAGCGAGCTTGCTCGCGATGAGGGTGTGTCAGTGACTAATAATCCGACTGATACTCCGCCATCGCGAGCAAGCTCGCTCCCACAGTAATTTGAGGCTAAACCACAATGCCCAGCGGAGGCTGACTGGCATCAGCCAACAAGTAATCAACCAGCTCCGCCAACGGCAACGGCTTGCTGATCAGGTAACCCTGCACCTGATCGCAGCCGAACCCGCGAAGCAGATCCAGCTGCTCGCGGGTTTCCACCCCTTCGGCCACCACTTCCAGGTGCAGGTTGTGCGCGAGATTGATCATCGCGTGCACCAGTTTGCGGTTCTCTTCGCGCTGCTCCATGCCACCGACGAAACTCTTGTCGATCTTCAGCAAGGTGATCGGCAGGCTGTTGAGGTGCACGAACGACGAGAACCCGGTGCCGAAATCATCCAGCGAGAAACGCACGCCGAGGCGACCGAGAGCGTCCATGGTCTGCTTGACCAGATCGCTGCGGCGCATCACGGCGGTTTCGGTGAGTTCGAATTCCAGCCACTGCGCCTCGACCCCGCGCTCGGCGATCAGACGGCTGAGCGTCGGCAGCAACTGGCTGTCCTGAAACTGGCGGAACGACAGGTTGATCGCCATATGCAGCGCCGGCAATCCGCGTTCGCGCAACGCCTGCATATCGCGCAGGGCCCGGGAAATCACCCAGTAACCCAGCGGCACGATCAGCCCGCTCTGCTCGGCCAGCGGCACGAATTCGCTCGGTGGCAGCAGGCCGCGCTCACTGTGGCGCCAGCGCACCAGCGCTTCGAGACCGACGATCTGACCGTCCTGCAGGTTCAGGCGCGGCTGGTAATGCAGCTCCAGCTCGTCACGGCGCAAGGCCCGGCGCAGCTCGCTTTCGAGGTCGGCCATGCTCCGCGCGTTGCGGTTGATTCGCTCGTTGAAGATATGAAAGGTGCAGCCTTGAGTGCTCTTGGCTTGCTGCATGGCGATGTGCGCGTGCCACATCAACGGATCGGCGCCGCCCTGGGCCCGGGCATGGGCGATGCCGAGGCTGGAGCCAATCAACAGGCTTTCGCCATCGACCCAGTAAGGTTCAGCCAGCGCTTCGGTGATGCGCTCGGCCATCCATTCGGCCCGTTGCGGGGCGCGGCGGGTATCGATCAGCAGGGCGAATTCGTCACTGCCCAGGCGCGCCAGTTGATCGCCGACTTCCAGCTGACTTTTCAGCCGCGCCACCACTTGCAGGATCAGGCGATCACCGGCCTGATGGCCGAGGGCGTCGTTGGCGTGGCGGAAGTTGTCGAGATCGAGGTGCCCGAGGGCCAGGCCGCGACCGTCGTTTTCCGCCAGACGGGCCGTGAGCAGGGTCTGGAAGCCTTGACGGTTGGCGATGCCGGTCAGCGGGTCCTGTTCGGCCAGGCGTTGCAAAGTGTTTTCCAGCACGCCGCGTTCGCGCACATGCCGCAGGCAACGCCGGAGCATGTCGGTATCGAGGGCATCAAGTACCAGCCAGTCACTGACGCCGTCGGGCGCAGTCGCCGGCTCGTGTTCCAGCAGCAATACCGTCGGCAGGCTGCAACGGCCGGGGGCCGGCTGCAACGCGGGAACGGTCAACAACACCGCGTGGCGGTTGTCTTCGAACAGACTGCTGACCGACTCCCAGCTCGGCGCGCTGATCAGCACCGCCGCACTCCCCAACGGAGCCAGACACTCGCGCAATAACGCTGTCCACGCTGGCTCTTCGGCCAGTAGCAGCAAACGCAAGGGTTCGACAGGCGTAGTCAAGCTGACTCCCTAGACTCTGCAATGATGTGGGCGGCGGGCATTATGCCGTTGCGGCAACCAATGACCAAACGACAACGGAAAGCAAAACGTTATTTTGTGTCACGAATGAGAACATTAGCCGCAAAATCACCGCGCATCCTGCGTGAAAGTAACAAAACCGGCAAATTTGAATCGCGTGCTGCGTCACAAGTCGGAGAGAGCAGCACAAATCGCTGAGCCTGTTAAAATGCCGGCCCATTTCGTCAACGACTCCCGAATTTTCGTATGTCCCGACTCAATCCCCGGCAGCAAGAAGCCGTGAACTACGTCGGCGGCCCTCTATTGGTGCTCGCCGGTGCTGGCTCCGGCAAGACCAGTGTGATCACGCGCAAGATCGCGCACTTGATCCAGAACTGCGGCATCCGTGCCCAGTACATCGTCGCCATGACCTTCACCAACAAGGCCGCGCGCGAAATGAAAGAGCGGGTCGGCACCCTGCTGCGTCCAGGTGAAGGACGCGGGCTGACGGTCTGCACCTTCCACAACCTTGGCCTGAACATCATCCGCAAGGAACATGAACGACTGGGCTACAAACCCGGTTTCTCGATCTTCGACGAAACCGACGTCAAGTCGCTGATGACCGACATCATGCAGAAGGAATACGCAGGCGACGACGGCGTCGACGAGATCAAGAACATGATCGGCGCCTGGAAAAACGACCTGATTCTGCCGGCCCAGGCCCTGGAAAACGCCCGCAACCCCAAGGAACAGACCGCCGCCATCGTCTACACCCACTACCAGCGCACGCTCAAGGCGTTCAACGCGGTGGACTTCGACGACCTGATCCTGCTGCCGGTGAAACTCTTCGAAGAGCACGCCGACATCCTCGAAAAGTGGCAGAACAAGGTGCGTTACCTGCTGGTCGACGAATACCAGGACACCAACGCCAGCCAGTACCTGCTGGTGAAAATGCTCATTGGCAAGCGCAACCAGTTCACCGTGGTGGGCGACGACGACCAGTCGATCTACGCCTGGCGCGGCGCACGGCCGGAAAACCTGATGCTGCTCAAGGACGACTATCCGTCCCTGAAAGTGGTGATGCTCGAGCAGAATTACCGCTCCACCAGCCGCATCCTGCGCTGCGCCAACGTGCTGATCTCGAACAACCCGCACGAATTCGAAAAACAGCTGTGGAGTGAGATGGGCCACGGCGACGAAATCCGCGTGATCCGCTGCCGCAACGAGGACGCCGAAGCCGAGCGCGTGGCCATGGAAATCCTCAGCCTGCACTTGCGCACCGACCGCCCGTACAGCGATTTCGCGATCCTCTATCGCGGCAACTACCAGGCCAAGCTGATCGAGCTGAAACTGCAGCACCATCAGGTGCCGTACCGTCTGAGCGGCGGCAACAGCTTCTTCGGCCGTCAGGAAGTGAAAGACCTGATGGCCTACTTCCGCCTGATCGTGAACCCGGACGACGATAACGCCTTCCTGCGGGTGATCAACGTGCCGCGCCGGGAAATCGGCTCGACGACCCTGGAAAAACTCGGCAACTACGCCACCGAACGCAAGATCTCGATGTACGCCGCCACCGACGAACTCGGCCTGGGCGAACATCTGGACAGCCGTTTCACCGATCGCCTGTCGCGCTTCAAGCGCTTCATGGACAAGGTGCGTGAGCAGTGCGCCGGCGAAGACCCGATCTCCGCCCTGCGCAGCATGGTCATGGACATCGACTACGAGAACTGGCTGCGCACCAACAGTTCCAGCGACAAGGCTGCGGACTACCGGATGAGCAACGTCTGGTTCCTGATCGAAGCCTTGAAGAACACCCTGGAAAAAGACGAAGACGGCGAAATGACCGTCGAGGACGCCATCGGCAAACTGGTTCTGCGTGACATGCTGGAACGTCAGCAGGAAGAGGAAGAAGGCGCCGAAGGCGTGCAGATGATGACCCTGCATGCGTCCAAGGGCCTGGAATTCCCTTACGTGTTCATCATGGGCATGGAAGAGGAAATCCTCCCGCACCGCTCCAGCATCGAAGCCGACACCATCGAAGAAGAACGCCGCCTGGCCTACGTGGGCATTACCCGCGCGCGCCAGACCCTGGCATTCACCTTCGCCGCCAAGCGCAAACAGTACGGCGAGATCATCGACTGCGCGCCAAGCCGCTTCCTCGATGAGCTGCCGCCGGACGACCTGGCCTGGGAAGGCAACGACGACACACCGACCGAAGTCAAAGCCGTGCGGGGCAACAGCGCACTGGCTGATATACGCGCGATGTTAAAGCGCTAGAATTGACCACTTTTTTAAAACCTTAGGGCGCACAAGGCGCCAACAGAGGACAGCTTCATGGAAGCCCTGCACCAGAAAATCCGCGAACAAGGCATTGTGCTTTCCGACCAGGTCCTGAAGGTCGACGCCTTCCTGAACCACCAGATCGACCCGGCCCTGATGAAGCTGATCGGCGACGAATTCGCCACGCTGTTCAAGGATTCGGGCATCACCAAGATCGTCACCATCGAAGCGTCGGGCATTGCCCCGGCGATCATGACCGGCCTGAACCTCGGCGTGCCGGTGATCTTCGCCCGCAAGCAACAGTCCCTGACCCTGACTGAAAACCTGCTGTCGGCGACCGTCTACTCGTTCACCAAGAAGACCGAAAGCACCGTGGCCATCTCTCCGCGCCACCTGACCAGCAGCGACCGCGTGCTGATCATCGACGACTTCCTGGCCAACGGTAAGGCGTCCCAGGCGCTGATCTCGATCATCAAACAGGCCGGCGCCACCGTCGCGGGCCTGGGCATCGTGATCGAGAAGTCGTTCCAGGGCGGCCGTGCGGAACTGGATTCGCAGGGTTACCGCGTCGAGTCGCTGGCTCGCGTGAAGTCGCTGAAGGATGGCGTGGTTACGTTCATCGAGTAATCGCTGATAGGCGCAAACACACTGCAATACCTGTGGGAGCTGGCTTGCCAGCGATGGGGCCATATCCTTCAACATCCTAGTTGAGTGATACACCGCCATCGCGGGCAAGCCCGCTCCCACAGGTTTTTTTGTTGTTTGTTATTGCCCGGTGGCCTTCAGGCCGGTGAGGAGCAACCGCTGAAACAGGTCTTCCTTCAGACCTTCCGGATCAGTGAGCTGCATGCGCGCCAGATGCTCGGGATACAGCGAAGCCTCAGGCGCATCCAGCGCTGCCTTGCCCAACTCCAGAATCTCCGTCAGCTTGAACTTGCTCTTGAGCCAGTTCAGCGCCCGCAACAGATCCTTCTCGACCTCAGTGAAGTCGCAGCCCAGCGGATACTCCGGAAACAGGTTCGGATGCCGTGCGGCAATCGCCTGCAAGCGTTGCGGGGTGTTGTCGGTAAAGCGTGGATCGAGACGGAAATCCTTCGGCAGCTTGCCGACCTTCTGCGCCTGTTCGATCAGGCCCTGCTGGAAGCGCGAGTCGCTGATATTGAGCAACGCCTCGATCACCACCGCATCCGACTTGCCGCGCAGATCGGCCATGCCGTACTCGGTGACCACGATATCGCGCAGGTGACGTGGAATCGTGCAGTGGCCGTACTCCCAGACAATGTTCGAACTGACATCGCCACCGGACTCGCGCCAGCTGCGCAGCAGCAGGATCGACCGCGCACCGTGCAGCGCATGGCCCTGGGCAACGAAGTTGTATTGCCCGCCGACGCCGCTGAGCACCCGCCCGTCTTCCAGTTGATCCGCCACCCCGGCGCCCAGCAGGGTCATGGTGAACACAGTGTTGATGAACCGCGCATCCAGACGCTGCAGGCGTTTGAGCTCTTCCTGGCCGTACAGCTCGTTGATATAGCTGATGCGGGTCATGTTGAATTCGAGGCGTTTGCTCAGCGGCAACTCACGCAAGCGCTCATAGAAACTGCGCGGCCCGAGAAAGAAGCCGCCATGCACTGAAATGCCGTCGGTTTGCGACGCCTCGTCGAGGATTCCGGCGTTGGCCTGCTCCTGAGTCTGTACATCCGGGTAAACCTTGCGCCGGATGATCCCGGCCTCGGCCAGCACCAGCAGACCGTTGACGAACATTTCGCTGCAACCGTACAGGCCTTTGGCGAAGGGCTCGATGCCGCCCTCGCGTTCGATCAACTGCGCCCACTGGCTGAGGTTCACATCGGCCAGCAAGGCCTGGTAACCGGCGTTGTCGGCCTGCCGCGCCAGCAATGCGGCGGTCAGCGCGTCGCCCATCGAACCGATGCCGATCTGCAAGGTGCCGCCATCGCGTACCAACGTACTGGCGTGCAATCCGATGAAGTGATCCTGAAACCCGACAGGCATGTTCGGCGTGGAAAACAGTGTGCTGCTGTCCTTCTCGTCGATCAGCAGGTCGAAGGTATCGATCTCGACTTCGGCGTCGCCCGGCATGTACGGCAACTCGGTGTGCACCTGGCCGACCAGCAGAATGGTCTCCCCCGCCGCCCGGCGTTTGGCGATCATCGGGAACAGGTCGAGGGTGATGTCAGGGTTGCAACTGAGGCTCAGACGATCCGGGTGTTCGCTGCTGCTGGCAAGCAACTGCGCCACCAGATTCAGGCCGGCGGCGTTGATGTCGCGGGCGGCGTGGCTGTAGTTGCTGCTGACGTAATCCTGCTGGGCCGGCGCGCTGTTGAGCAGGCTGCCCGGCTGCATGAAGAATTGCTCGATGCGGATGTTGGACGGCAGGCTGTCGCGGTGCAGGTCGGCAAGGAATTCCAGCTCCGGGTAATTACCGAACACCCGCTCGACGAAGGGCTCGATGAAGCGCTTCTGCAAACCGTCGCCCAGCGTCGGGCGGCCGAGGCACAGGGCGGTGTAGATCGTCAGTTGCCGTTCGGGCAATCCGGCGACCCGCCGGTACAGCGCGTTGACGAAGGGATTGGGTTTGCCCAGTCCCAGCGGCAGACCCATGTGGATGTGCGCCGGTAACCGCGCCAGCACGTCGTCCACAGCCTGTTCGATCGAACACAACTGCACCATCTGAAGCCTCCTGCCCGTTCCGTGAATAGAGGTACGACCGAGATTGCCGGTTGTTTGCTGCAATGAACAGCCTCAGACCTGAACCGCGGGCACAAAAAAACCGTCCGGAGACGGTTTTTTTCGTCAGAAGCGCGGCTTATTTCAGGCCGGACATCTTCTGGATGGCGCCCTTCAGCTCGTCATCGGAGCAGTCGGCGCAGGTGCCTTTCGGCGGCATGGAGTTGATGCCGGTGATGGCCTTGGCCAGGATGCCGTCGAGGCCGCCCTGGTGATCGGCGCGCTCTTTCCAGGCCGCGGTGTCACCGATTTTCGGCGCGCCCAACAGGCCGGAGCCGTGGCAAGCGTTGCAATGTTTGGCAATCACTTCGTCCGGCGTCTTGGCGCCGCCACCGCCGCCTGCCGAAGCAGCGACTTCCATCCCCTTGCACTCTTGCCCTTGAACACACACCTGGCCGACCGGCTCAAGGCGTTTGGCAATGTCGTCATTCGTCGCAGCTTGCGCGCTGACAGCCCAGAGGGCCAGTACGGTTGCTGGTGCAGCCAGCATTTTCATAATTAGGTTCACGCGTTCACCCTCAATGGTGGCTATTCACGCCTGCGGCCACGGTTCGCAGGCGGGCGCAAGTATAGCGGTTAGCCCGCTTCACTGAAACAACCCCAAAGTCGAAGGGGTTATATCGCGCTGTGGAAAAACGTTTCGGGTGCCTTCGCCGGTATGGCCTGGCGCCTCTTTGTTTAAAAATTCGCCGGCGTGGCTGCGCTGATTAGTCGCGCCGGTGCATCGAACGGATTACGGAAACGATGCGGCTTGGTACTTTCAAAGTAGTAGCTGTCGCCGGCTTCGAGGATAAAAGTTTCAAGGCCCACCACCAGCTCCAGGCGCCCTTCCACCAGAATCCCGGTTTCCTCGCCTTCGTGGGTGAGCATTTCCTCGCCGGTATCCGCGCCCGGCGGGTAGATTTCATTGAGAAACGCGATGGCCCGGCTCGGGTGCGCGCGGCCGACCAGTTTCATGGTCACGGCGCCGTCGGAAATGTCGATCAGCTCGTTGGCCTTGTAGACGATCTGGGTCGGTTTTTCCTGCAGGATCTCTTCGGAAAAGAACTCGACCATGGACATGGGAATCCCGCCCAGAACCTTCCTCAGCGAACTGATCGAAGGACTGACGCTGTTCTTTTCGATCATCGAAATGGTGCTGTTGGTGACGCCCGCGCGCTTGGCGAGTTCACGCTGGGAAAGCCCTTTGAGCTTGCGGATCGATTGCAGTCGTTCACCGACGTCCAAGGCTGGAGCCTCCTGATGTTGTAGAAATATTGAGCGTTATCATGGCGACAGCGTTCAGTATTTACAACACTTGGGCCCCGCTTGCGCTTCAACCCTCGGAATAGAGCCTTGGCACCCGCCGCAGGTTGCAGAAGATCTGGTACGGAATGGTGTCCGCCCACTTCGCCACGTCGCTGGCGAGGATATTCTTGCCCCACAACTCGACGGTCGAACCGAGGCCGGCTTGCGGCACGTCAGTCAGGTCGATGCACAGCATGTCCATCGACACCCGGCCAAGAATGCGGCTGCGCTGGCCGGCCACCAGCACCGGGGTGCCGGTCGGTGCCTGACGCGGGTAACCGTCGGCATAACCCATGGCAACCACGCCGATGCGCATCGGTTTGTCGGTGATGAATTTCGCACCGTAACCCACCGGTTCGCCGGCCGGCAGTTCGCGCACGCTGATGACTTTCGACTCCAGGGTCATCACCGGTTGCAGGCGCTCGGCCACAGCGTTGGCTTCTTCGAACGGGGTGGCGCCGTAGAGCATGATGCCTGGACGCACCCAGTCGCTTTGAATCTGCGGCCAGCCCAGCACCGCCGGCGAGTTGCGCAGGCTGACTTCGGCCGCCAGGCCCTGACGCGCAGCTTCGAATACGGCAACCTGATCGGCGCTGCTCTGCTCGTGCAACTCATCGGCCCGGGCGAAGTGACTCATCAGCACGACTTTCGCCACTTTGCCGCTGGCCAGCAAACGCTGGTAAGCCGCCGGGTAATCCTTGGGATGCAGGCCCACCCGGTGCATGCCCGAATCGAGCTTCAGCCACACGGTGATCGGTTTGCTCAACGTCGCCTGCTCGATCGCTTCGAGCTGCCACAGCGAATGCACCACGCACCAGAAGTCGTGCTCGACGATCAGCGCCAGCTCATCGGCCTCGAAAAAACCTTCAAGCAGCAGCACTGGCGCGCGAATCCCGGCGGCACGCAGCTCCAGGGCTTCTTCGATGCATGCCACCGCGAAGCCGTCCGCTTCAGCCTCCAGCGCCTGGGCGCAACGCACTGCGCCATGGCCATAGGCATCGGCCTTGATCACCGCCAGCGCCTTGGCACTGGTGACTTCACGGGCGATACGGTAGTTGTGACGCAGGGCTTGAAGGTCGATCAGGGCACGGGCAGGACGCATGGCAGCAGACTTCTTGGCGGTCATGGGAATAAAAACCGGCGCTGGCTGACGGCGTGAACCGCCAACAGCACCGGGAGAGGGATCTTTACAACGGGTTACGGCAACGCGGCGACGATGGAGATCTCGACCAGAATGCTCGGCTTGGCCATCTTCGCTTCGACGGTGGCGCGGGCGGGGGCGGCGCCTTTGGGCAGCCACTGATCCCACACCGAATTCATGCCGGCAAAGTGCGCCTCGATGTCGTTCAGGTAGATCGTCGCCGACAGCAGGTGCTGTTTGTCGGTACCGGCCAGATCAAGCAAACGCTCGATGTTGGCGAGGACGTCGCGGGTCTGCTGTTCGACACCGGCGTTGAAGTCATCGCCGACCTGCCCGGACAGGTACACCGTACCGTTGTGGCTGACGATCTGACTCATGCGCTCATTGGTGAGCTGGCGCTGGATTGCCATGCTTTGCGGACTCCTGGGTGGTGTTGCCATAACGGGAAATATCGAGGCCTTCGGCGCTGATCTGCGGCTTTTTCTTCGCCATCAGGTCAGCCAGCAAGCGACCGGAGCCGCACGCCATGGTCCAGCCGAGGGTGCCGTGACCGGTGTTCAGGAACAGGTTCTTGAACGGGGTGGCGCCGACGATCGGCGTGCCATCCGGGGTCGTTGGACGCAGGCCGGTCCAGAAACTCGCTTCGGCCAGATTGCCGCCCTGAGGATAAAGGTCGTTGACGATCATCTCCAGGGTTTCGCGCCGACGCGGGTTCAGCGACAGGTCAAAACCGGCGATCTCCGCCATGCCGCCAACGCGGATGCGGTTGTCGAAACGGGTGATCGCAACCTTGTAGGTCTCGTCGAGAATGGTCGAAGTCGGAGCCATCGCCGGGTTGGTGATCGGCACGGTCAGCGAGTAGCCCTTCAACGGATACACCGGGGCCTTGATGCCCAGCGGCTTGAGCAGCTGCGGGGAGTAGCTGCCGAGGGCCAGCACGTAGCGGTCAGCGGTTTCCAGCTTGCCGTCGATCCACACGCCGTTGATGCGGTCACCGGCGAAGTCGAGGCGCTGGATGTCATGGCCGAAACGGAATTCCACACCCAGTTTGGTGGCCATTTCGGCGAGGCGGGTGGTGAAGATCTGGCAGTCGCCGGTCTGGTCGTTCGGCAGGCGCAGGGCACCGGCGAGGATGTCGGTGACACCGGCCAGCGCCGGTTCGACGCGGGCAATGCCGGCGCGGTCGAGCACTTCGAACGGCACGCCGGATTCTTTCAGTACGGCGATGTCCTTGGCGGCGTTATCCAGTTGTGCCTGGGTGCGGAACAACTGCGTGGTGCCAAGGCTGCGGCCCTCGTAGGCGATGCCGGTCTCGGCGCGCAATTCGTCGAGGCAGTCGCGGCTGTACTCGGACAGACGCACCATGCGCTCCTTGTTCACCGCGTAACGGTTGGCAGTGCAGTTGCGCAGCATCTGCGCCATCCACAGGTATTGGTCGATGTCGGCGGTGGCCTTGATTGCCAGCGGCGCGTGGCGTTGCAGCAGCCACTTGATGGCTTTGAGGGGTACGCCCGGCGCAGCCCACGGCGAGGCGTAGCCCGGCGAGACCTGGCCGGCGTTGGCGAAACTGGTCTCCATGGCTGCGGCGGGCTGCCGGTCGACCACCACCACTTCAAACCCGGCACGGGCCAGATAGTAAGCACTGGCGGTACCGATGACGCCGCTACCCAAGACCATAACGCGCATTTTTGTATCCTCATCGCGGCGTGCCGCGCATGTGTGTTGTCAGAGCAATGATGCGCGCAGTGTAAAAAAGATTTGCCAGTGCTTTTCACTGTATAAGCGCCTATATTTGGCGACAATTCTCGGCAAAAACCCTTTTCACGGAGGCGCATCCCCTATGCGTACCAACACTCAGACCAAACGTGAGCTGGACAAGATCGACCGCAACATCTTGCGGATCCTGCAGGCGGACGGACGAATTTCATTCACCGAACTGGGCGAAAAGGTCGGGCTCTCCACCACGCCATGCACAGAGCGGGTGCGGCGCCTGGAGCGCGAGGGGATCATCATGGGCTACAACGCCCGCCTCAATCCCCAACATTTGAAGGGTAGTCTGCTGGTGTTCGTCGAGATCAGCCTCGACTACAAATCCGGCGATACTTTCGAAGAGTTCCGACGCGCGGTGCTGAAATTGCCCCACGTGCTGGAATGCCATCTGGTTTCAGGGGATTTCGACTATCTGGTGAAGGCGCGGATTTCCGAGATGGCCTCGTACCGCAAGCTGCTGGGCGACATCCTGCTCAAGCTGCCGCACGTGCGCGAATCCAAGAGCTACATCGTGATGGAAGAAGTGAAAGAGAGCCTGAGCCTGCCGATTCCGGACTGAGCTCAGACCAGCACCTGCCGGTTTTCGGCCATGTACTCGAACACCTGCTTCTCGACCCGTGGATGAATCAGCTCCACCGGGCGCCGGCCGTTGGGGCACGGCAAGGTCTGGGTGGTGCCGAACAACCGGCAGATCAGCGGCCGCTCGTCATACACCGTGCAGCCATTTGGCCCCAGATGCACACAGTTGAGTTCTTCCATGGCCGCGTCCTGCTCGGCGCGGGTCTTGCGCGGCAGGCGGGACATTTCTTCGGGTGAGGTGGTCACCGGCCCGCAGCAGTCATGGCAGCCCGGCACGCATTCGAACGTGGGAATCTGCTGACGCAGGGTGCGGATTTTCTGACTGTTGCAGCTCATTGCAGCGGTAACCGGAGCGGAATAGGCGGCAATTGTGCCGCAAAAGCCGTGATCCAGACACCACGGGCCGACCAATGTTGCCCGTCCTCGGGCCTGCGGCTTATGCTCCGTCAAATTTTCTCGACACCCGCTCAGGATGACGCCCATGAATGCCCGCGCCCACGCCTCCGCGAGCCAACCCCACGTTGCCTCTTATTACGCCGCCAGCAGCTTGCCGCAGCCCAACCATCCGGTGCTGAAAGGTGAACTGATCGCCGACGTGTGCGTGGTCGGTGGAGGTTTCTCCGGGCTGAACACCGCGCTGGAATTGGTTGAACGGGGTTTGAGCGTGGTGTTGCTGGAAGCGCACCGGATCGGCTGGGGCGCCAGCGGCCGCAACGGCGGGCAACTGATTCGCGGGGTCGGTCACGGCCTCGATCAGTTCGCCAACGTGATCGGCGCCGACGGCGTGCGTCAGATGAAACTCATGGGCCTGGAAGCCGTGGAAATCGTCCGCCAGCGCGTCGAGAAATTTCAGATCCCCTGCGACCTGACCTGGGGTTACTGCGACCTCGCCAACAAACCTTCCGACCTTGAAGGTTTTGCCGAAGACGCCGAAGAGCTGCGCAGCCTCGGTTACCGCTACGAAACCCGCCTGCTGCAAGCGAACGAAATGCACACAGTGGTTGGCTCTAACCGCTACGTCGGCGGCTTGATCGATATGGGATCTGGTCATTTGCACCCGCTGAACCTGGCACTCGGCGAAGCCGCAGCGGCGCAGCAACTGGGTGTGAAGCTGTTCGAGCAATCGGCGGTCACTCGCATCGACTACGGCCCGGAAGTCCGGGTGCATACAGCGCAAGGTTCGGTGCGGGCGAAGACCCTGGTGCTGGGCTGCAATGCCTATCTCAACAATCTGAATCCGCAACTCAGCGGCAAGGTACTGCCGGCCGGCAGCTACATCATCGCCACCGAACCGCTGAGCGAAGAACAGGCCCACGCCCTGCTGCCACAGAACATGGCGGTCTGCGATCAGCGGGTGGCGCTCGATTACTACCGGCTCTCGGCCGACCGTCGCCTGCTGTTCGGCGGCGCCTGCCATTACTCGGGGCGCGATCCGAAGGACATCGGCGCGTACATGCGGCCGAAGATGCTTGAAGTGTTCCCGCAGCTCGCGTCAGCGAAGATCGATTATCAGTGGGGCGGGATGATCGGCATCGGTGCCAACCGTCTGCCACAGATTGGCCGGCTCGCCGATCAGCCGAATGTGTATTACGCCCAGGCCTATTCCGGCCACGGCGTGAATGCCACGCACCTGGCAGGCAAGCTGTTGGCAGAAGCCATCAGCGGCCAGCACAGCGGCGGTTTCGACCTGTTCGCCAAAGTGCCACACATCACCTTCCCCGGCGGCAAGCATCTGCGCTCGCCGCTGTTGGCGTTGGGGATGTTGTGGCATCGCCTTAAAGAGTTGGTCTGAGATCGTTCCCACGCTCTGCGTGGGAATGCATCCAGTGACGCTCTGCGTCACAGCGGACGCAGAGCGTCCGGGGCGGCGTTCCCACGCAGAGCGTGGGAACGATCCCTCTAAATCCGCCAGAACGGCTTCACCCCCTCCTCCAGCGCCTGCTCGCGGGTTAGCCCGATGTCCTTGAGCTGTTCCGGCGTCAGTCGCAGCAACGCCTTGCGCGTATGCAGACGATGCCAGAACAGGTTCCAGCGACTCAGGCCGGACGGTGCGCTGCACATGCTCTCGTTGCGCGCATTGTCCTGTTGCCCTGCCTCCAGTTCCTGACTGTGTAATGTCAGCCGCACATCGCTCAAGCCGTTCATTTTCGCTGCTCCTGTTTACTTGGGTAGCCAGAGATTCCATGATGCGCGGGCGAGCAAAAGCATTACAGATTCAACACATCTGTATTATTTCCATACAGATTTGCTGTCTCTGCGACTGAATTGTCGATTTACGCCGCATCTGTACTGGTTTAACGAATCATCTGCATCGAGGCAGTGTCATGACGCTCTATGTGAATCTCGCCGAACTGCTCGGCACCCGCATCGAACAAGGCTTCTACCGCCCCGGCGACCGACTGCCGTCAGTGCGTGCCCTGAGCGTCGAACACGGAGTCAGCCTGAGCACGGTGCAGCAGGCCTATCGGATGCTGGAAGACAGCGGCCTGGCCACGCCGAAACCCAAGTCCGGGTACTTCGTGCCGGTCGGTCGCGAGTTGCCGGAACTGCCGGCGGTGGGGCGTCCGGCGCAGCGGCCGGTGGAAATTTCCCAGTGGGATCAGGTGCTGGAACTGATTCGCTCCGTGCCGCGCAAGGACGTGGTGCAGCTCGGTCGCGGCATGCCGGACATCTCGTCACCCACGATGAAACCGCTGCTGCGTGGGCTGGCCCGTATCAGCCGCCGTCAGGACATGCCCGGTCTGTATTACGACAATATCCACGGCACCCTCGAATTGCGTGAACAGATTGCCCGGCTGATGCTTGATTCCGGCTGCCAGTTGAGTGCCAGCGATCTGGTGGTCACCACCGGTTGCCACGAAGCGCTGTCCACCAGCATTCACGCGATCTGTGAACCCGGCGACATCGTCGCGGTGGACTCGCCGAGCTTTCACGGCGCCATGCAGACCCTCAAAGGGCTGGGCATGAAAGCCCTGGAAATCCCCACCGATCCGCTCACCGGGATCAGCCTTGAAGCGCTGGAACTGGCGCTGGAGCAATGGCCGATCAAGGTCATCCAGCTCACCCCCAACTGCAACAACCCGCTTGGCTACATCATGCCGGAGTCACGCAAGCGCGCCCTGCTCAACCTGGCCCAGCGCTTCGACGTGGCGATCATCGAGGACGATGTGTATGGCGAACTGGCCTACACCTACCCACGTCCGCGCACGATCAAATCCTTCGACGAAGACGGCCGTGTGCTGCTGTGCAGTTCGTTCTCCAAGACCCTGGCGCCGGGCCTGCGCATTGGCTGGGTCGCGCCCGGCCGCTATCTCGAGCGGGTGCTGCACATGAAATACATCAGCACTGGCTCCACGGCACCGCAACCGCAGATCGCCATCGCCGAATTTCTCAAGGCCGGGCACTTCGAGCCGCATTTGCGGCGGATGCGCACGCAATATCAGCGCAATCGCGACGTGATGATCGATTGGGTGACGCGCTACTTCCCGGCCGGCACCCGCGCCAGCCGCCCGCAGGGCAGCTTCATGCTCTGGGTCGAACTGCCGGAAGGTTTCGATACGCTAAAACTGAATCGTGCGCTGCACGATCAGGGCGTACAGATTGCCGTCGGCAGCATCTTTTCCGCCTCGGGCAAATACCGCAATTGCCTGCGCATGAACTACGCGGCCAAACCCACAGCACTGATCGAAGATGCCGTGCGCAAGGTCGGCGCGGCGGCGATCAAGCTGTTGGCCGAGGCCGATTAATCCACCATAAAGGCGCCCTGACCTTCAAACCGCACCGGATCGACGGGGCGGCTTAAGGCGTCATCGACCCGCGCATCCAGCTCCAGCTCCACTTCCAGCAGACTGCCCTGGATACCGGCGTCCGCCCGCCATGGAACAACGTGGATGCCCGGTCGCAGAAAATCACCTTCGACCGGTTGGCCGCTGTCCAGGCGCCAGTGCACCGCCGCACCGTCGACACGAGCAGCCACGATACGCAGTTGCAACGTGCCCGCCGCCCAACGGAAACGTTGCGGATCGGCGGGGGGCGCGACAAATGCCCAGCGCATCAAGCGCACGTCGGGACAGTGCACCCGCAAGTGCACGCTGCGCAAACCAAAGCCCGGGCCCCGGCCGTCGAGCGCCGTGCGTTGCAGCAGGTCGGCGCGCGTCGCGCTACCCAGGTTCACGCTCGCGGGCGACAGACTCGACTGACACGTCTCGGCGCTGAACGCCTGTTGAAATAACAGACACAGCAACACGATCCAAACCGGCAGAAATTTCATCAGATGCACTCGTTCAGGACAGCTCGGCCGGAGCGCAGATGGCATCGACCCGCTCGATGAGCGCGCTGTCTTCAGGGGATTCGGGAAGCGGGAAACGCAATACGCACCGTGTGTTGTCAGGGAGCTGCACATGCAGGCGCTGACCCGCTTTGGCGTCGGGCAGAAAAATCGTTCCGGCGTCCTGGACCGTCGTCAGGTAGCGCCCCTGTTCATCGTGAACGCTCAGTCCCTTGGCCAGCCATTGCCGGTCGACGGTCATCGCATTCAGCAACAATCGCCGGACAGTGACGAGCGAGAAGTCCAGATGCTGCACCGAACCACGGGCGGGCTGCACTTCCCTCACTCCGTCGAGCACTTCAACGTTGCGCGACAGGCTGAGCGGGTCGACTTCCAACCGTGCCGTCGACCAGGCCGGCAGGCTCGCCGCGACTGCGTGGCCCGAGCCATCGGTCCAGACCGGCCCTTGAGGCGTGTTCAGTTTCACGCCCGATCGATCACCGGCCTTGAGTACGCCGAAAGTGTCGCGCAGGGGATAGGGCGACAACGTTGCGCCATCGCGATGCAATGCCACACCACCGCGCAGCCCCACGTCGTAATCGGTCGCCCCGGATCGCTGGCCGACACCAACGTCCAGGCTGGTGTAGCGCGGCAGCGCATTGAAGCGCACGCCATAGCTCGCTGCCGCTTCATCGCGGTATTCAGCGTTGGCGCTGTAGGCCAGGTTTTCCCCCAGCACATCGCTGACGGCCACGCCCCGACGCAGGCCGGATCGATCATCATGGCGCAAATAGCCGCGCAGCCTTTGCTGGCCACCCAGCGCCATTCCCAGCGTCAGGTAAGCGGAGTTGCCCAGGCGATCAGATGCCGTGTCGCCGATGGCACGTTCCAGGTTCAACGACAGGCTGATGCGCTCAGGCAACGTACGCGACCAGGACAGGCCTAGACGCGACTGCGACGGCTCACCCTGAGTCGAATATCGCGACCAGGTCGCTCCAAACGCGCCCCATTGATCCACCGAACCGGTGAGAGAAAACACCAGGTGATCGCGACCGGGAGACTCAGCCCGGTGAAGCGCCTGATTCCAGCCGGTGTCTGACAGCGTGCGAAAATTCCGACTCTGGCGCACCGCAACCAGACTCGTCGACATCTGCCCGGACAGCGGCGCACTCAGCGTCAGCTGCGTCTGGCTGCCTCCCGCGCCACTGGAGCGGTCATCGGACAGCACCTGCTTCACGCCCAGTGCGTAGCCGCCGGCCCATTGTCGTTGCAGGCCCCAGCCTGTCGACAGGTAGTCGGTTGCCGCGAGCACACCGGCGGTCAGTCGGGTGGCCTGCCCCCAATCCCAATCCTTGCTGAACGCCGTGAAAGAAGGCGTTTGTCGGTCGTCCGAGCCCAGCCGTCGCACCGTGCCCAGCGCGAAGTTGAACCCGCTCGGCCCGGCCCATTGCGCTTCGTGGAGACTGGCCGCCGGCACGCGCAAGCGGCGCGCCTGGCCATCCTGTTCGTGGACGGTCACGTCCAGATCAATCTGGTTGCTCAGCAATGGCAGCGCTCGCAGCGTGAACGGTCCACTCGGCACCATGGTGGTGTAGATCATCACGCCGTTCTGCCGGACTTCGATGCGGGCCGGCGAATACGCGACACCCTCCACCTGCCCCCGCGCACCGTCCTGCGCCGTTCGCAACTGGGCGAATGCCGCTTCCGGCAGGATCTGCACACCGTTGAATGGTTCACCGGCAAACAAGGTCGACGCGAGATTCAATTGCCCGACCTGCAGACTGACTTCGGCGTCTTCCAGGGTTCGCGCACCGTAGGCATACAGGTGCTCGAACCGCGAGTTGCCGGAGGTCGACGTGTAAGACTGCCGACTGCGCAATACCCAATCCCCGGCGTTCACGCCGACCTCTGAGCCCAGGCTTTGAAACCTGTCGTGTTGGCCTTCATGCTGACTGCCGACCATCAACGCGTCGTAGTTGAAAACGCCGGCCATTCCGCCATGAGCGAAGTTGTTGGGCGCACGTTCCGGCAGCATCAGACGGTCGGTCGGTACCAGCAGATCAATCCGTTCGCGTCCCGGATCCAGATGCGCGACCGCTTCGGGAAATCCCTCCACCAACGTCGTGCACTGCTCCGGTCGCAACCTGGCCATCGAGGGTGGCGGGTGTACTCCGGCAGCACTCAGCCATTGGGGTTGCAGGCACAGTTCTCCGCGCTCGTTGAACGACACCCGCACACGGCCTCTGGCCTGTCCGTTGACCTCAAGCGCCACGGAATGCTCGCCTTGGGCGAAGCGCGGCGCCTCACGAAAGTACACCGCCAGCGCTGGGTCGATGCCGCGATCCCTCAACACTTGAGCGTCGAACTCCAGTGAGTCGGCCGCCAGCACGGTGCCGTTGACCGCCAGCAGCAACACGCCCCAACGTACGCAGACCTTCATCAGCGGGTAACCGGTGCATCGTAATGGTCGACCGCAAAGCCGTAGGTGGTGGCCGGAAAAATCCTCACTGCCATCGTCTGAGCCGAGGCGTGCAAGGGGAAATCGGCGTGCAGTCGCTCGCCGGGCAAGATGTAGGTCTTCGGCAGGTTAACCGAGCGGGTGCCCGGCAGAGGCAAAATGGTTTTCGCCAGCCGAACCACATAGGGGCTCGGATTGACGACCTGCACACCAGCGGCATCTATTGACCAGGTCAGCCGTTTCCAGGGCTCGCGCTCCACCGGCAATCCGGCGGGGCGCAGAATCACCGGCAGGTTCTGACGGACACCGAGGGTGACCCGCGCTCCGGCGGCGTCACTGGTCGGCTGGATCCCCTCGAAGATCACCCGCTTCAGGCGTTCAGTCTTCAACGGTTGCTGACTTTGCAGAATGAATCGCACTTGCTGAATGCCGTCCGGTTCGACACGGGCGATGGGCGGGGTAAAGACCAGCAGTACATCGTCGCTGTCCTCGATATTCTCGACGGTGGTGTGCAGCAATGCGGGGCGCGTATCGGTATTGCGCACATTCATGACCGCTTCACCCATACCCTCCTCCACCAACAGTATCGGCGTCTGCGGAACCATTCCCGCGGCGTGGGCCAGCGGCACTGAAAGCCATGCGAACAGGCACAGCGCGGCAGTCTTCAGAGCAGACTCGAAAGAAATGAGCATCGGGATAATCCGTGAAATCCTGGATGCGGCCCGACAAATGCCGGACCGCGCTCGCGTATGCCAGCCGGTCCCGGTGCCTGAGAGACACCGGGACGCTGTCATCAGAGGTAGAACATGTCGAACGTCACGGAGCCGTCCAGCGGGATTTCGTTGGCAATCGGCAGGGCGTTGCTTGGGCCGATGATCGGCAGCAGCTGCATCGGGAAACCGTGATGACGAGCCGCAACCGGACCGGTTGCAGCGCTGGCGCCCCAGGAGTACAACTGCGGCGCATTGCTGACCAGTGTGCTGGTCGGCACACGCCATGCCGGGGCCGCCAGCGTCCGGGTCAGCAGCGTCTGGGCATTGCCGTCGGTCTCCGGAATGCCATGGCGCAAGGCGAAACCACCAATAGGCGTACCGTTGATTTCACCCAACCCGAAAAACAGTGCCGGATCACTCTGACCGGCGCCATCACTGATGCCGGGCAACTTGGTGCCGGCGCGGTTGTCACGCACCGACACTTCCACGGGGGCCGGTGCGTCGCAATTGATGTGCAGGGACACATCGCGACCGCCCAACAGGGTCTGTGTGGTCGTATTCAACGTCGCCGCCGAAATCTTGCGCAGATCCACCGTGCCGCCACCGGCAAAGGCCGGAATGCAGGAGGTCGGAATAATGGTGCCGATGACATTCAGGTCAACGCTTTCTGCCATTGCCATTGTTGGCAGCAGCGCCGCCGCCAGTACTGCAAGACGGTATGTCTTTTTCATAAGCCGTAATCTTCCATTTGATTGACAGTTCAATCCCTACAAACCTGGTATGTAAGTAAGCGGGCTGATGATTGCGGCTTATGAGAGATAAATCTGTAGGAAACGGGAACGCTTAAACAGCGAAATCACGACTGGTTTAATAGGCACTTTGAGCCTGGTGGCGGGGTCCTACGCTGCCGTGGCCGGATGCTTTGAACCGCCATGTCTACAGGGCCCGAGTTTCAGTGCGCCTGAAAGCCCACAGCCATGAACCAGGCAGCCGCTCTGTCAGAGATCGGAAGGCCTGACGGTTAAGCCGATAACGGGCGGCGTGCGCCGTGCCATACTCCTGACCTCGCCCACACCCGGAACGACCCGACTTGAGCTCCAGACACTTCCTGCCGCCTGCACTGCTGTCCGCCCTGCTGCTCACCGGGTGCGCTTCGCTTGATGTTCCGCGTGACCCGAGCCAGGCACTGCCGGCGTCCGACTCCGCGTTCGGCCGTTCGATCCAGGCCCAGGCGGCGCCCTACAAAGGCCAGTCCGGCTTTCGCCTGCTGTCCAACAGCACCGAAGCTTTCACCGCCCGCGCCGAGCTGATTCGCAACGCTCAACGCAGCCTCGACTTGCAGTACTACATCGTCCATGACGGCATCAGCACGCGAATGCTGGTGGAAGAAGTGCTGAAGGCGGCCGATCGTGGCGTGCGGGTGCGGATCCTGCTGGACGACACCACCAGTGATGGCCTCGATCTGATCATCGCCACCCTGGCGGCACATCCGCAGATCCAGATCCGCCTGTTCAATCCGCTGCACCTGGGGCGCAGCACCGGCGTGACCCGGGCGGCCGGGCGGCTGTTCAATCTGTCGCTGCAACACCGGCGGATGCACAACAAGTTGTGGCTGGCGGACAACAGCGCGGCCATCGTCGGCGGACGCAATCTGGGCGATGAGTACTTCGATGCCGAGCCCAACCTGAACTTCACCGATATCGACATGCTCAGTGTCGGGCCGGTCGCCGAGCAGCTCGGACACAGTTTCGACCAGTACTGGAACAGCGCCCTGAGCAAGCCGATCGACGAGTTCCTCTCCAGCAAACCCACGGCCAAAGACCTGCAGAACACCCGCACGCGCCTGGAAGAATCCCTGGAGGAAACCCGCAAACAGAATCACGCGCTGTATCAGCAGTTGATGACCTACCGCACCAACCCGCGCATGGACATCTGGCGCAAGGAGCTGATCTGGGCCTGGAACCAGGCACTGTGGGATGCGCCGAGCAAGGTGCTGGCCAAGGGCGAACCCGATCCGCAACTGCTGCTGACGACCCAACTGGCGCCGGAGCTCACCGGCGTCAACAAAGAACTGATGATGATTTCTGCCTACTTCGTGCCGGGACAGCCGGGGCTGGTCTACCTGACCGGCCGCGCCGATGCGGGCGTGTCGGTAAGCCTGCTGACCAACTCGCTGGAAGCCACCGACGTGCCGGCGGTGCACGGCGGTTATGCGCCGTATCGCAAGGCGCTGCTGGAGCATGGCGTGAAGCTCTACGAACTGCGGCGCCAGCCTGGGGATAATTACGGCAGCGGCCCGCACCTGTTTTACAGCAAGTCCTATCGCGGCTCGGATTCGAGCCTGCACAGCAAGGCGATGATCTTCGACGGGAAGAAATCGTTCATCGGCTCGTTCAATTTCGACCCGCGCTCGGTGCTGTGGAACACCGAAGTCGGGGTGCTGGTCGACAGCCCGGAACTGGCTGCCCATGTTCGGGAGCTGGCCTTGCAGGGCATGGCACCGGCGTTGAGCTACGAAGCGAAACTGCAGGACGGAAAAGTGGTGTGGGTTACCGAAGACAACGGCCAGATGCACACGCTGACCAAGGAGCCCGGCAACTGGTGGCGACGGTTCAATGCGTGGTTCAGCACCACCGTGGGACTGGAGCGGATGCTGTAGCAGCCCGCTCCGGCCGGCTTATCAAGCGGGCTCCGGCACCTTGCCGAACGCCCCTTGCCGGGACAGCAGAACCACCAGACCGAACGCCCCGGCCGCCATCAGCCACGGCAACGCATGCCCGCTGATCCACTGACTGCCCGCCCCCGTCATCAACGGCCCGATCAGACAACCGACGCCCCACAGCTGCGCGACATGGGCGTTGGCGCGCACCAGCGCATCGTCGCGGTAGCGCTCGCCAATCAAAATCAGCGACAGGGTGAACAGGCCACCGGCACTGGCGCCGAACAGCACCCACAGCGGCCAGATCAGCAAGGTGTCGAGCAGCATCGGAATCGCCAGACTCGACAACATCAATACCACGGCGCAACCGGTAAACAGGGTTCGCCGTGACAGATAATCGGCCAGCGCACCGATGGGCAATTGCAGCAGCGCATCGCCCACCACCACGGTGCTGACCATCGCCAGCGCAATCTCCGCGGTGAACCCCTGTTGCAGGCAATACACCGGCAACAGGGTCAGGATCATCGCTTCGAACGCGGCGAACAGCGACACCGCCCAGGCGATGGCCGGCAGCTCGCGAGCGAAGCCCCACAGATCGCCGAAGGTCACGCTGCTGGCCTCACTGCTCGGCGCGCCACTGCGGCCCAACAGCAGAAACGGCGAAGCGATCAGCAGACCGACACCCACCCAGAAACCGTAATCGTGATCGGTGCCAAGCGCACCCAGCAGTAATGGACCAGACAGTTGGCTCAACGCATAACTGCTGCCATACAGTGCCACCAGTCGCCCGCGCCAGTGCTCGACCACCAGTTGATTGATCCAGCTCTCGCCGAGGATGAACACGATGGTCAGAACCACGCCGATCATCAGCCGCAATACCAGCCAGATCGGGTAGCTCGGCAGCAGCGCCAGCAGGCCGATGGACAGCGCCCCGGCCCACAGGCACAGGCGCATCAGGTTCGCCGTACCGAAACGCGCGGCCAGATGACTGGAGATCTTCGCCCCCAGCAAGACGCCGATGGCCGGCATTGCCGCCATCACACCGATGGCAAACGAGCCGTAGCCCCAACCCTCCAGGCGCAATGACACCAGCGGCATGCTGACACCAAGGGCCAGGCCGACACTCAAGACAGACGCCAACACGGCGAAATACGTCGCCCAACGCATGTTCCACGCTCCTGTGGATATTTTTTATGTGCACCACAAAACCAATGTGGGAGCGGGCTTGCTCGCGAATGCA